>CAZHMM010000113.1:0-12005 GCA_964533585.1 uncultured Elioraea sp. | reverse complement strand
GGCCGAGCGCGCGGGCCCGGCGCGGGGCGCGGGCCTCGGCCTCGGCCGGCAGCGTCCCGGGGGTCGCGGCCACGCTCACGCGACGCCGGCGCGCAGGAGGTCGTGCACGTGCAGGATGCCGGCCGGCCGGCCCTCCTCGACCACGAACAGCGCGGTGATGCGCCGCTCGTTCATCAGGCGCAGCGCCTCGCCGGCAAGCGCGTCGGGGCCGATCGTGCGCGGATTGCGCGTCATCACCTCGGCGGCGGGCCGGCCGAGCAGCCCGGGCGCCATGTGCCGGCGCAGATCGCCGTCGGTGATGATGCCGCTGAGCCGGCCCGATCCGTCGATCAGGCCGAGGCAGCCGAACCGGCCGGCGGTCATGATCACCAGCGCCTCGTCCATCCGCGTGGCCTCGGGCGCGAGCGGGACCTCGGCGCCGGCATGCATCAGGTCGCGCACGCGGGCGAGGCGCTGGCCGAGCTTGCCGCCCGGGTGGAAGACGCGGAAATCGCTCGCCGAGAACCCCTTGCGGGCGAGCAGCGCGACCGCGATCGCATCGCCCAGCGCCAGCATCAGCGTGGTCGAGGTGGTCGGCGCGAGGCCCATCGGGCATGCCTCGGGGACGTCCGGCAGCACCAGGGCCACGTCGGCGTGCCGGGCGAGGGTGCTGTCGGCGCGCGATGTGACGGCGACCAGCGGGATGGCGAAGCGGCGCGCATAGGCGAGGATGTCGGAGAGTTCCGGCGTTTCGCCGGAGTTCGAGAGGGCGAGGATCGCGTCGGCCGCGGTGATCATGCCGAGATCGCCGTGGCTGGCCTCGGCCGGGTGGACGAACAGGGCGGGCGAGCCGGTGGAGGCGAGGGTTGCGGCGATCTTGCGACCGACATGGCCGGACTTGCCCATGCCGGTGACGACGATCCGGCCGGTGACGGCGGCGAGCCGATCCAGCGCCTGGCCGAAGCCGTCGTCCAGCGCCGCGGCGAGCGTGGCAAGCGCCGCCGCCTCGGTCTCGAGCACGCGGCGGGCCTCGGCGATGTCGGCGTCGTGGGCCTCGGCCTGGCCGGCGCGGACGGTCAGCACGGCGGTGCGGTTCATCATGATCCCCGAGCATGATGTAGGCCGTCGGGACGCGCCGGGTCAACGAACTGCGGCGCGAGGCAGGCAAGACTTGTGCCAGACCACACGATTGCGTCAGCGGCCGCCGCGCGCGGGCGCGCTTGCGCGGCGGGCGGGGGGAGGCGGCGGCACGGTCCGGGGCGGGGAATGACAACCTCTGGATGTAATCCGACCGCATTTCCCGGTTGCGCGGGGACCATCATTGCTCAACCTGTCTAAAATCGCTACACTATCCTCAATTAATACAATTGTGGTGCGGGGGATCTATGAAGCGGATCAATGCGGCTGCGTGTGGCGCAGTCCTTATGGCTACATCTGTATTCGCGGCCCAGTCAGCGCTCGGCGCCGTCGCCTATGTTCCGGACAACGGCGTTGTACTCGTACCCTCCTATGCCATTGCCAATGGCCAGGATCTCGGCCCCCAGAGCTTTGCCGGCTTCGGGTTCTCGCTCGACTACATTCACGTCGGCAAGAACGAGTGGAGCACGGACGGCGCGCAGGTCGCCCTGGACGTCTCGGTCGTCGTCACCGCCTCGGGCATCAGCGTCTTCCTCTCGGCGACCGCGTCGGCGTCATCGCCCGGCGTCGCCCGCGGCAGCTACGAGATCGATTTCGGCATCCGCATCACCAACAACCATCTGCTGGCGTTCGACACGCTGATCCTCGGCGGCGGCATCTCCGAGTTCCGCCCGTCGCTGCTGCCGAACGGCGCCTCGGTCGACGACGTGGCGGCTGCCTCCGCGCGGTTCGTCAGTTCGATTTCGGGCCCCTACATGGGCGGCACCGGCGGCCTCGATCCCTATGCCGGCGAGATGGCGTGCAGCACCCAGGACGCCTCCGGCGACATCGGGCCGATCTTCCGCAACGGCAACGGCAACGGCGTCCACTGCTCGGTGATGACGCCGGACTTCGCGGACGTCACGCTCTACATCCTCGACTTCCTGCCCGGCGACAGCATCGTGCTCGACTACTCGAGCCGTCTCTACGTCGAGGCCGTGCGCGTGCCCGCGCCGGCCGGTGTCTGGGTCATGCTGTTCGGCCTCGCCGCCGTGATCCGGCTCGGCCGCCGCGTCTGAGCGGCCGCCTTCCCGCCGCCGCCGGACGTGATGAAGGTGGGACCGCCGCGCGGGCGGCGGCAAGGACCGATCCGACGCTGCGCCCGGACCGGAGGCCGCAGGTCCGCCCGAGGACCGACGGGTCACGGCAGGGCTGCGCAGGCCGACGATCGAGGCCGAGATGCCGCGTCAGCTGTGCCGGCAGACGAGTGCGGAAGCGCGCCGGGGTCGCCGGATACGCCGGCCCCCGATGCAGGCCGAGGGCCCGGCGAGGTGGGGCCGGGGGTCGCCGTCGCGCCCCCCCCCCCAGTCCATCTCGCCGGGCCCCGCAAGCGGCCGCTCGCCGCGCTTACGCGGCGCGGATGCCGGACAGGAAGCGGTCCACGTCGGCGCGCAGATCCTCCGCCTGGCGCGACACCTCGCCGGACGCCGTGCGCACCCGCGTGGCTGCGGTGCCGGTCTGCTCGGCTGCCGCATTCACACCATCCGCGTACCGGCAGACCTCGGTGGTGCCGGCCGCCGCCTCGGTGACCGCGCGACCGATCTCCGTCACGGCCGCCGCCTGCTCTTCCGCAGCCGCCGCCACCTGCGTCGTCAGCCCCTCCATGCCCTCGATGGTGCGGGCGATGCCGCGGATGGCCTCCACGGCGCGCGTGGTCTCCGCCTGCATGGCAGAGATCTGCGCGCTGATCTCGTCGGTGGCCTTGGCGGTCTGCGCGGCGAGGCTTTTCACCTCACTGGCCACCACCGCGAAGCCCTTGCCCGCCTCGCCGGCGCGCGCCGCCTCGATCGTCGCGTTCAGCGCCAAGAGGTTGGTCTGGCCGGCGATGTCGCCGATCAGCCGCACCACGTCGCCGATGCGCGACGCGGCCTCGGCCAGCCCGCCCACCGCGGTGTCGGTGGCACGGGCATCGTCGGCCGCGGCACGGGTGACGCGTGCCGCCTCGGCGACCTGGCGCGCCACCTCGGCCACCGACGCGGCCATCTCCTCGGTCCCGGCGGCGGCGGTCTGCACATTGCCGCTCGCCTGCTGGGCAGACGCGGCGAGCGAGACGGCGCGCACCGTGCCGTCCTTGGCCGCGCTCTCCATGTCGCGCGCGGTCACGTCGAGTTCGGTCGCGGAGGCGATCGCCGTGCGCAGCGTTGCCTCGACCCGCGCCTCGAACTCGCGCACCAGCTCCTCGACGCGCGCGGTGCGCGCCTCCCGGCTCGCGGCCTCCGCCTTGGCCGCCGCTTCCAGCTCGCGCGCCCGGAGCGATCCCGTACGCAGCGTCTCCAGCGCGATCGCGACCGCGCCGACCTCGTCGCGGCGATCACGGCCGGTGATCTCCACCTCGAGCTCGCCGGAAGCAAGCCGGTTCGTGGTGGCGGCAAGCGCGGTCAGCGGCGAGGTGACACGACGCACGACCATCCAGACCGAGAACGCGGCGATCAGCAGCCCGACCCCGAGCAGCACGAGTTGGACGATCAGGCTGCGCCACGCGCTGCCGACCAGGTCCGCCGCGCGCGCCTCGCTCGCCGCGCCGGCGGCGTACATCACGTTGAGCAGCGTGCCGAGCTGCGCCGTGGTGGTCTCCACGAAGCGGGCGGGGTCCAGCGGGTAGCGGCCGCCCTCGGCGCCGGCGCGCACCATCTCGTCGGCAAGGCGGCGGAAGCCCTCGAAGTACTCGCGGCGCGCCACCGCCATCGCCTCGCGCAGGGCCGGATGCGTCCCCGCATCCGCCTCGGGCGCAAGGTTCTGCAGCTGGGACCAGACGAGGTCCACGCGGCTTCGCACGGCCGCGTTGGCGGCGACCTGCTCGGCCGTGACCGCCCGCCCCGCCGACATCGCGGAGGCGATGGCGGTGCGCTCGTGGCCGGCAATCTCGCGCAGCCGCCAGCCGAGTTCCTTCACGACCGCAAGGCGGGCGAGCCCGGGATCGACCGCGGCGACCGCGTGCGAGGCGGAGAACCATACCGCCATCGAGGCATTCACCGAGGCGGTGATCGTCGGAACGAAGTCGCGCCGCAGCGCCTCGTCGCGCTGCTCGCGCGGCAGCCGCAGCGCGTCATCGGCCCGGCGCCTCATGGCGTCGGCGCGCTCCAGCGTGGAGCGGAGCTCGCGCAGCAGCCTCTCCCGGCCCGGGAAGTCGCGCTCGGACAGGGCGGCCAGGCCCGGCTGGAAGTTCTCGCGCACCGCGGCCCGGCGGCGGTCGATCTCACGCAGGACGTCCGGCCCCGCCGGCGCTTCCGCCTGCAAGGCGTTGTTCGTCGTCAATCGCTCACCCAGCACCTCGAACAGGCCCGCGGCGAAGCGGTTGGCGGCGGCGTCTGCTTCGCGTGCTGCCGTGGCGGCCGAAAGTTCCTGCCAGTCGGAGACGACATTCCGGACCAGCGACCCGGCGCCGAGCAGCGACAGGGCGCCGACCACGGCGAACAGGCCGGTGCGGATGGAACGCGCGTTGGAGTTCAGCTTTCGGGCGTGCTGCATGGTGGATCCTGACGACCGAGGGAGGGATGATCGCTGCTTCGCGTCTTAGCGAGAGCGAAGGCAAGAGTGCTCGGTTCGCTTACCGAAACGCTAAAGCCGAACATGCCATTCAAACCCGACCGTCAACGGTCCGTTGTCGCAATGGTTTCCTGCTGATGCGCCGTCGATGTGTCGTCGTTCAGGGGGCGGTCGCAGCGCCAGCGGGGCGCTCGCCCGCGGTCCCGGCCGCCATGCCCCGGCGCCGGGGAGCAACCCCCGCCGGTTCGCGCGGTCTCGCCGACATGGTCGCCCGGTCAGGCAGGCTCGCCTGACCGGATGCCGCGTCAGCGCCAGCCGGGCGCCGGGACTTTCCTGATCCGGCGCCCGATCTCGGCATGCGAGGTGATCTCGCCGGCCCAGAAATCGTCGATCAGGTCGCGGTTCGCCATGATCCAGGCCGAGACGCGGCCGAGCTCGCTGCGGCCGAGCCCGCCGCTCACCTCCAGCACGATCGGCTCGACCGCCAGCACGGTGAGCCGGTCCGGGTCGAAGCGCGCGCCGGGCGTGACGCCGACCAGCGCGCTGTCCTCGCCGTAGCCGCGCCGGAGCCAGATCACCTGCGGCAGGCCGGTGAGGTGCGAGCGCAGGCTGATCGTGTCGTCCTCGATCTCGTCGCCGTCCTCGCGCACGGCCGTCGGAGCGGGCGCCTCGGGCGCTGCCGCAGGCGCGTGTGCGGGCGCGTGTTCGGGCGCGGGCTCTGGCGCCGGCTCGACCACCGTCTCGGCGATGTCGGCCGTCTCCGCCGCCGCGTGGCGTACGCCCACACCGTCGTCATCGACCGCGAGCGCGATCGACAGATCGGCCTCGAACACCGCGCGCAGCGCGGCCTCGAAGGCAGCGCGGAAGGCCGCCGCGTCCTGCGCGGGCGCGCCGAAGCGGGCGTGCAGCTCGTCCCAGCCCGCCGTCACCGTCGCCTCCGCCGGCGCGCGATGCAGCGCGGCGCGGATCCAGGCATAGGCGTCGAAGGCGAGCGGCGTCTCGGCGAGCCTGAGGACGATGGCGCGGTCGAGCGGCACCGCCTGCGCCGCGAGGCTCGCGGCGAAGCCGGCGTTGAGCCGCACGCTCGCCCGCCAGGCGCCGGCGGCGCGCGGCCGGCCGCGCGCGTCGAACACGGCGAGGTCCGCACCCGTCTCCGGCGCGACGACGATCCGCGCGGCGAGGATGCGCTCGACCTGCTCGGCCAGCGCGCGCGGCTCGCCCGTGCCGAGGCGTTCGGCGAGCGCCGGCGCGTCCGCGCCGAGTGCCACCACTGGGCTGCCGGCCCGGAACGCCGCATCGCAGACATGCAGCAGCACCAGCCGCAGCAGCGGCCCGGCAGGCAGGGGCATTTCGCCCGTGCCGGGCTCGATCCGCAGCGTCACGCCGCCGGCGCTGCGCTGCCAGGCCGCGCGCGGCGTGCGCACCGGCAGGGCGAGGCCGCAGAACGCGGCGTGATGCCAGAGCACGGCGTCGTTCGCCTGTGTCATGGCCGCATCCGCGGCCGGATGGCGGGAGTCGATACGCTGGGGGCTGTTCATGAAGACTCGTTGTCGCGTCGCGAAGGCCGGCGCGACGTCGGGCGCACGGCGGCATCGGGCTCGATGCCAGGGATCACCTCCGCAGATAGACGCCGTGGCGGCCCGGCGCAAGCGCGGCACCGGCTTGGTCGCCGGGCGGTTCGCTTCTACCGTCACGCGCGCAACCCTCACGCGAAGGATCGCCATGACCCCGCCCGATCGCCTGCGCGCCCTGCTCGCCGAGCCTGGCTTCGTCGTCATGCCGGCGGTGTGGGACGGGCTCTCCGCCAAGCTGGCCGCCGGCGCCGGCTTCAAGACCGCGTTCCTGTCGGGCTCCTGCGTCGCCGCCAGCCGGCTCGGCGGGCCCGATCTCGACCTGATCTCGTTCGGCGAGATGTTCGACTCCTTCACCATGGTGCGCAACGCCGCGCCGGAGACGCTGGTGCTGGCCGATGGCGATCACGGTTACGGCAACGCGATGAACGTGCAGCGCACGGTGCGCGCCTATGGCCGCGCCGGGGCGGCGGCGATCCTGATCGAGGACAAGATCACCCCGCGCGAACTGACCGCCGCCGGCAAGCCCTGCCTGCCGCGCGCCGAGGCGCGCATGAAGATCCGCGCCGCGGTCGAGGCGGCGCGCGAGTCCGGCATCCTGGTGATGGCGCGCACCGATTGCCGCCCGACCCGGGGAATCGACGAGGCGGTGGCGCGCATCGAGGTCTTCGTCGAGGAGGGCGCCGATATCCTGTTCCTCGACTCGCCCGCCGACGAGGCGGAGATGCGCCGCGCGGTCGCCGCCGCCGCCGGGCGGCCCTCCTTCATCGTGCTCTCGCCCGGCGCGCCGCGCGCGACACCGGCGCGGAGCGAGGCCGCCGCACTCGGCTTCAGGATCGGCACCTATCCGACGGCGCTGCTCTCGCCCGTGGTCGGGGGGATCAAGGCGGGGCTTGCCGCGCTCGGTGCCGGCGAGGCCGAGGCGCCGGGGGCCCTGCCGCCGGCGGAGCTGCGCGCCACGCTCGGCTATCCGGACTACGATGCCGAGGCGCGGCGCTTCATCGCCCCGCCTTAGCGTCAGGCGGCGGCGCGCGCCTCCTGGATCGCGCGCCACACCGTCTCCGGTGTCGCCGGCATGTCGAGCGCCGTGACGCCCACCGGGCGCAGCGCGTCGATCACCGCGTTCATCACCGACGGCAGCGAGCCCGCGCAGCCCGCCTCGCCGCAGCCCTTGGCGCCGAGATGGTTGGTCCTGGCCGGCACCGGATGGGACGCGAAGCCGATCGGCGGCAGGTCGGCGGCGCGCGGCAGGGCGTAGTCCATGAAGCTGCCGGTGAGGATCTGCCCGGTCTCGTCATAGACCACGCGCTCCATCAGCGCCTGGCCGATCCCCTGCGTCACCCCGCCATGCACCTGGCCCTCGACCAGCAACGGGTTCACGATCGTGCCGAAATCGTTCACCGAGACGTAGGACACCACCTCGACCGCGCCGGTGTCGGGATCGATCTCCACCTCGGCGACGTGGCAGCCGTTCGGGAAGGCGGACGGGGCCGCGTCGAACACGTGATCGACATCCAGGCTCGCCGGCACGCCCTCGCCCTTGATGCGTCCCGCGCGCAGCGCGGCGGCGAGCTCCATGATGCCCACACCGCGATCGGTGCCGACCACGACGAAGCGGCCCTGCCCGAACTCGATATCGGCCTCCGCCACTTCGAGCATGTGCGCCGCCGCGCGCCTTCCCTTCTCGACCACCTTCTCCGAGGCCTCGACGATCGCAGCACCCGAGGCCATCAGCGACTTCGACCCGCCGGTGCCGCCGCCGGCGATCAGCAGGTCGGAATCGCCCTGCACCAGGCGGATCGCCGAGAACGGCACGCCGAGCTCGGCGCTCAGGATCTGCGCGAACGGCGTCCAGTGGCCCTGGCCGTAGTCGAGCGTGCCGGTGACGATCGTCACCGTGCCGTCCGCGTTGAAGCGGATGCCGCCCATCTCCTTGGCGGGCGGGGCGGTGACCTCGAGGTAGTTGCCGATGCCGATGCCGCGCAGCTTGCCGCGCCGCTTGGCTTCGGCGCGCCGGGCGGCGAAGCCGTCCCAGTCGGCGGCGGCGAGCGCCCTGTCGAACAGCGTGGTGAAGTCGCCGCTGTCATAGACCGAGCCCGAGGCGGCCTTGTAGGGGAAGGCATCGGCGCGGATGTGATTGCGCCGGCGGATCTCGATCGCTGGGATGCCGCTCACGCGCGCCGCCGCCTCGATCAGCCGCTCCATGAAGTAGTTGCCTTCGGGCCGGCCGGCGCCGCGATAGGCCGAGACGGGCGTGGTGTTGGTCATCACGCACTTGGTCGCGACCTCGATCAGCGGGGTGGCGTAGTTCGACTGCACGTTCTTGACGAAATTGCCCGTGCCCATCAGCGGCGCGACGGTCGCCATGTAGCCGCCGAGATTGGCGTAGGCGGTGAGCCGCACCGCGAGGATCTTCCCCTCGGCGTCGAGCGCGAGTTCGCCCATCACCTCGTGGTCGCGGCCGTGCTGGTCGGAGACGAAGCTGCCCGAGCGCTCGTCGGTCCACTTCACCGGCCGGCCGAGCTCCTTCGCCGCGTGGAACAGGCAGACATACTCGGGATAGGCCGAGGCCTTCATGCCGAACGAGCCGCCCACGTTGCCGGTCAGCACGCGCACCTTGTCGGTCGGCACCTTGAGGATGTCGTTGGCCAACTGGTTGCGCAGCCCGAACACGCCCTGGCAGCCGACATGGATCGTGTAGCGGCCTGTCGCGGCGTCGTACTCGGCAAGCGCCGCGCGGGGCTCCATCGCCGCGACGACCACGCGGTTGTTGCGCAGCGGCAGCTTCACGGTGTGGGCGGCCCGCGCGAAGGCCTCCGCCACCTTGGCGCGGTCGCCGAAGTGGAAGTCGAGCACGACGTTGCCGCCCGGCCGGTCGAACAGCGACGGCGCATCCGGGGCGGCGGCTGCCGAGGCCTCGGTGACGGCGGGCAGCGGATCGACATCGACGAACACCGCCTCGCCGGCGTCGCGCGCCTGGGCCCGCGTTTCGGCGATCACGCAGGCGACCGGGTCGCCGACAAAGCGCACCCGATCGGTCGCCAGCGCGCCGCGTTCGGGGGCCGCGAACGCGCTGCCGTCGGCGTTGCTGAAGGGCAGGGTGCAGCGCAGCCTGCCGTAGCCCGCCGCGTCGAGATCCGCACCCGTGTATACCGCGAGCACGCCCGGCATCGCCTTCGCCGCTGCGGTGTCGATGCCGCGGATCACGCCATGCGCATGCTGGCTGCGCACGATCACGCACCAGAGCTGGCCGGGCAGCGCGATGTCGTCGGTGTAGCGGCCCTGGCCGGTCAGCAGCACGGGGTCCTCGTTGCGGGGCACGGGCTGGCCGATCCCGAAACGCATGGTCGTGCCATCGGGCATGGCGGTGTCCGGCATCAGGGGCTCTCCCGGGGATGGAACTGACCACAGAGTAGGCGCTGAGATCGGCTTGACCAGCCCCCCGGGCGCCGATCAGTCCCCCGCGCGGAACGCGTCCGCGATCCGGCGCAGCGTGCCGTCATGGCCCGCGACGATGACGTCGAAGCGCAGCTCCGCGCCGAACCAGCCAGGCTGCTCGGCCATCAGCGCCTCCGCAGCGGCGAGCAGGCGGGCGCGCTGGCGGGGCGAGACGGTCTCGGCCGCCTCGGCGGCGCGGGCCCGCGCCTTCACCTCGACGATCACGGTGAGCGCGCCGCGCCGGGCGACGAGATCGATCTCGCCGGCCTCGGTGCGCCGCCGCCGCGCCAGGATCACGAACCCGTCATCCTCCAGCGCGCGCGCCGCGCGCGCCTCGGCGGCGCGGCCGTAGTCTTCGGCCCCGCGCTTGCGCGACGATGGCGCTCGACTTCCCGCCGGTTTATTGCTAATAGGCATCATACCGTTCGCATGACGGCCGGGTGCGACGGACGTAGAGGGCTGGTGCATGACGGACTGGAACGAGGTCGCCCGCAGGGCGATCGCTTCCATCCCGGCGGAGCAGCTTCGTGGTGCGGTGCTGTATCTCGACCGGCGCGCGCTCGCGCCCGGCGAGGCGGTGCCGACCGGCCGCGCCACGCTGACGGCTGACCGCCCGGCCGCGCTCGCCTTCCTCGATCTGGCACCCGAGGCGAACTGGGGCCATCCGTGCCGCTACCTGCTGATCGATCTCGCCACCGGCGCCGTGCAGCCGGCCGACGCGACGCATCCGCCGTTCCTGCGCGGCGCCGCGCCGAGCCTCGTCGCGATCGCCAAGGATCCCGCCGTGCCCGATTGGACGCTCGCCGCGCCGTTCGATCCGCCCGACTGACCCCCGGCCACCGCCTTCCCCCCACCCCGGCCGGGAGAGAGGAGACCAGAGACCATGGCCACGAGACCCGAACCCGCAGTGCCGGAGCTGCCCGCAGCCACGCGGCGGGCGATGGAACTCGCGCTGCGCACCCTTTCGCCCCGCGAGGTCGAGCGCACCAATCTCGCGGTCGTCACCGCGCCGCAGACCAAGGGCGCGCGCCTGCTCGCCTATCGCCAGGCGATCCCGATCGAGCAGGACAGCATCGTCGTGTTCGCCGACGAGATGCCCGGCGCGAACTGGTCGCATCCCTGCCGCTACATCCTGTGCAACGCGCGCACCGGCGAGCCCTATTCGGAGATCCCCGCGCGCTTCCCGCTGGAGCTGCGCACGCCGAAGATCGACCTGCGCACGTTCCACGAGCCGATCGTGCTGCGCCCGGGGCTCTACTGGCCGATCAAGCCGCGGCCGGGCTGCTTCAAGCGCGTGCCCAAAGGCCGGCGCTACGCGATCCTGTTCTCGGGCGCCTCGAACGCGCGGCACGTGAACGACATGGAGTTCCTCTACCGCACGCTCCGCGACCATTACGGCATGCCGGACTCCGACATCATCTGCCTGAACCATGACGGCACGCTGAACTACAACGGCAACCCCAAGCCGATCGTCTCCTGGCCGGGCGACGGCACGGCCTACCGCATGCCGATCAAGGGCAAGGGCACCAAGGCCGATCTCGACGCGGCACTCGACGACATCGCCGCGCGCATCAAGCCCGAGGATTCGCTGCTGATCCACACCAACAACCATGGCGGCTGGGGCGGCTGGGGCAAGTCCTATCTCTGCGTCCAGTCCGGGGCCGACTATTACGCCGCCGACTTCGCCGCCAAGCTCAAGACCCTGCCGAAGTTCCGCTGCCTCGTGGTGATGATGGAGCAGTGCCACGCCGGCGGCTTCAACGCGCCGATCATCGCCAACAGCCCCGCGCAGTACACCTCGGTCGCCTCGGCCACGGTCGAGGACCAGTCGTCCTGGGGCAACGCCGAGTTCGACTTCTTCGCGCGCGACTGGATCGCGGCGATGGCCGGCCACACGCCCTATGGCGGCGCGCTCGCCTCCAACCCCGACAGCAACGGCGACGGCACGATCAGCGCGCGCGAGGCCTATGACTACGCGGACTCCATCCACTACAGCGGCGACACGCCGAACTGGAGCCAGTCCTCGGCGACCGCGCGCACCTGCCACCTGGCGCAGCGCTATGGCTGGGCCTGGACCTGGTTCTGCCCGATCGTGATCGACCTGCTCTACCCGGTCTGGGAGAAGCTGCCGATCCCCGAGTTCTACGAGCGGTTCCGCAAGGGCATCGCGCCGGTGCTCGACGAGTTCGAAGTCACGATGGAGAAGGACGCGGCCGCCGCGCGCGGCGCGCTCGAGAAGCGGCTGAAGGAGGCGATCGCGCGGAGCTTCTGATACCCGGAGCGCAACGGCTTGGCCTTTGTGCGGAGGGTATCGCGCGCGGGGCGCGGGGTCCCATCGCGGCATGCCGCGATGGG
>CAZHMM010000112.1:0-12142 GCA_964533585.1 uncultured Elioraea sp. | reverse complement strand
CACGCTGCGCCCGATCACCACCTACGACGCCGATTGGCAGCTCGGGTGCATGCTCTGCACGCATCTGCCGACCATCGAGGGCGGCGACGCCGTGCGCGAGACCGCGCCGAACGGCAATCCCGGCATCCGCGTCACCTACCGGCTGCGCGACGATGCGCGCTGGGGCGACGGCACGCCGATCACCGCCGCCGACATCGTGTTCGCCTGGGAGGCTGGGCGCGAACCCGCCACCGGCATGGGCCCGGCCGAGCTCTACCGCTCGCTCCACCGCATCGTCGTCGTCGATCCGCGCACCGTCACGCTGCACTTCGACAAGCTCACGTTCCAGTACAACGCCATCAATGACCTCCGCCCGCTGCCCGCGCATCTCGACCGCGCGATCTGGCAGGAGGACGCGCGCGCCTACCGCACCCGCACCCTCTATGATCGCGACCCCACGCGCCCCGGCCTCTGGTCCGGCCCCTACCGCGTCGCTGCGTTGCAGACCGGCGCCTCCGTCACGCTCGAACGCAACGAGCACTGGTGGGGCGCCGCCCCCGCCTTCCGCCGCGTCGTCATCCGCACCATCGAGAACACCACCGCGCTGGAGGCCGCGTTGCTCGCCGGCCAGATCGACATGATCGCCGGCGAACTCGGCCTCACCCTCGACCAGGCGATCGCGCTCGAACGCCGCGCCGGCAACCGCTTCCGCATCCACTACCAGCCCGGACTGATCTACGAGCATATCGATCTGAATCTGGACAACCCCGCCCTCGCCGACGGCCGCGTGCGCGAGGCGCTGCTCCGCGGCATCGACCGCACGCAGATCGTCGAACGCCTGTTCGACAACCGCCAGCCCGTCGCGCATTCCTTCGTCAACCCGCTCGACTGGATGCACGACGAATCGCTGCCGACGACTCCCTTCGACCCCGACGGCGCGCGGCAACTGCTCGAACAGGCCGGCTGGCGCCCCGGCCCCGACGGTATCCGCCGCAACGCTGCCGGCGAACGCCTCTCCTTCGAGCTGATGACCACCGCCGGCAACCGCTCGCGCGAGCTCGTCCAGCAGGTGCTGCAAGGCATGTGGCGCCAGATCGGCGTTGATATCCGCATCCGTAACGAACCCCCGCGCGTGTTCTTCGGCGAGACCGTCTCCAAGCGCCGCTTCCAGGCCATGGCCCTGTTCGCCTGGATCTCCTCCCCCGAGAACGTGCCGCGCACCACGCTCCACTCCACCGAGATCCCGACCGAGGCGCGCAACTGGTCCGGCCAGAACTACACTGGCTTCAAGAACGCCGAAATGGACGACCTGATCGAGAACCTGCCGCTCACCCTCGACCGCGACGAACGCAAGCCGATGTGGCGCCGCGTGCAGGAGATCTACATGACCGAGCGGCCGGTGCTGCCGCTGTTCTTCCGCTCCGACGCCCATGTGTGGCCGCGCTGGCTCGATGGCGTGCGGCCGACCGGACACCTCGCGCCGTCGTCGATGTGGGTCGAGCAGTGGAAGGTCACACAATGAAGAACGCAGGGGCGCCGCCCCTGCACCCCGCTGGGGCCTGGACGGGTCCCATCGCGCTTGCGCGATGGGTTCCCTAGCCCCAGACCCCCGCTTATGCTCCGCCTCATCGGCCAACGCCTCCTGCAGAGCGCCGTCACGATCGCGATCCTGTCCTTCGCGGCCTACGCGCTGATCGGGCTCATGCCGGGCGACCCGATCGACCTCGCCATCGCCGGCGACCCGCGACTCTCGGCCGAGGATGCGGCGCGGATGCGCGCCCTGCACGGGCTCGACCAGCCGCTTGTCAGCCGCTACCTCGCCTGGGCAACAGGCGCGCTGCAAGGCCAATTCGGCTTCTCGCGCCTGTTCGCGGCGCCGGCGCACGAAGTGCTCGGCAACGCCCTGCTCAACTCGCTCGCGCTGCTCCTGCCGACCACCATCCTCTCCGCATTGATCGGAGTGACGCTCGGCATCCTCGCCGCCCGCCGCCCCCGCGGCGCACTCGACTACACCGTCAACGCCATCGCCTTTGCCGGCATCTCCATGCCGTCGTTCTGGCTCGGCATCCTGCTCATCATCCTGTTCGCCGTCACCCTCGGCTGGCTGCCCGCCGGCGGCCCACCGGACACGCCGGGCCTTGCCGCTTGGCTGACCCACCTCGCGCTGCCAGGGCTCACCCTCACCGTGCTCGGCCTCGCGAGCTACGCGCGCCAGACCCGCGCCGCCATGATCGACGCGCTGCGCAACCTCTACATCCGCACGGCGCGCGC
The DNA here is from genome assembly GCA_964533585.1 of uncultured Elioraea sp. Lineage (GTDB taxonomy): Bacteria > Pseudomonadota > Alphaproteobacteria > Acetobacterales > Acetobacteraceae > Elioraea. The sequence continues at coordinate 9,892 of CAZHMM010000112.1, read as the reverse complement.
CAAAGGTGCCCCCGAACGCCGCGTCATCCTCAACCATGCGCTGCCCAACGCCTCGATCCCGATCATCACCGTCGCCGGGCTCGACTTCGCCACCCTCGTCTCCGGCGCGCTGATCGTCGAAGCCGTGTTCGCCTGGCCCGGCATGGGCAAGCTCATCTACGACGCCATCCTCGGCAACGACTACAACCTCGCCTTGCTCGCGCTGATGCTCACCGCGATCGTGACGCTGCTCGCCAACCTGCTTGCCGACCTCGCGCAACTGGCGATCGATCCGCGTATCCGGCAATGAGCGGCCGCGCCCTCGCCCGCTTCCTCGCCCACGGCGCCGGCGCGGTCTCGGCGGTGATCCTGCTCGTGCTCGTCGTCGCCGCGCTCGCTGCCCCACTGGTTGCCGACGCCATGGGCCACGACCCCTTCACCCCCGACCTTTTCAACCGCTTCCAGCCGGCCTCCACCGCCCATCCGCTGGGCACTGACGAGCTCGGCCGCGACCTGCTGCTGCGCCTGCTCTACGGCGCGCGCGTCTCCCTTACCGTCGGGCTTGCGGCCGCGCTTGCCTCCGCCGCGATCGGACTCGCGATCGGGCTCGCCGCCGCCTGGTTCGGCGGGCTGATCGACGCCGTGCTGATGCGCCTCGCCGACGGCCTGATCGCACTGCCGGCGCTGCCGCTGCTGATCGTGCTCGCCGCGGTCGATCCCGGTCAGCTCGGCCTGCCGCGCGACGTCGCCGCCCTCGACCTGATCCGCATCGTCGTCATCATCGCGATCTTCGGCTGGGTGAAGGTCGCGCGCATCACCCGTGGTGCGGCGCTCTCCATCCTGCGCATGGACTACGCGCGCGCCGCGATCGCGCTCGGCGCCTCGACCCCGCGCCTGCTGTGGCGCCACGTCGCGCCGAACCTCGCAGCCCATGTTGCGGTCGCGACCACGCTGACCGTCGGCAACGTCATCCTGGTCGAGAGCGTGCTGTCGTTCCTGGGCCTGGGCATCCAGCCGCCGACGCCCTCCTGGGGCAACATGCTGGCGAACGCGCAGGAGCTGGTGTTCGCCGCGCCGATGGCCGCGGTCTGGCCGGGGCTGGCGATCTTCGTCACCGTTGTCGCGACCAACTTCGCCGGCGACGCGCTAGCCGACGCGCTCGATCCGCGCGCCGAGCTCAGCCGCAGCTGACGCTCAGACCGTCACGCCGTAGAGCTGCGCCGCCGCCTCGCGCGACACCAGCCCGTCCGCGACGTCGTCCTTCACAAGTGACGGGTCGCGCTCGCGCGGATCGCCCATGCCGCCCCCGCCCGGCAGCAGCAGCACCAGCCGCCGCCCCTCTGGGACGGTCTGGAACCCCTTGGTGCGCAGCACCGTGCCATCATCCAGCAGCACCGCGCCGGCCGCACCGTCGCCGCCGCCGAACCGCCCCTTCGGTGCGTTCGCGACCCGGTCGAAGATTGCGTTCACCGCGAACTCGGCATCACCCTTGGTGCCGATCACCATGATCTGCCCCGCCCCGCCGCGCGTCCTGCCCGCGCCGGCGCTGTCCGGGCGCAGCTCCTTGGTCCAGAAGATCACCGGGGCGACGTTCTCGGTCGCCTCCACCGGCATCGTACGCACGCCCGAGGGGAAGGCGATGCCCGAGAGCCCGTCGCGCGTCGCGCGCGCGCCGGTGCCGCCCGAGTTGAAGCTGATGATCTCGAAATCCGGCAGCCGCGCCTTCGGCCCCGACACCTGCGACCCGCCACGCAAGGGCGGGTTCCAGAGGCAGGATGAGCCCTCGGCTGCGACGCGCTCCGGCACCGCCTGGGCGAGGCAGCCCATCATCAGGTCCGGCAGGAGCTGGCCGATCACGTGGCGCACGCTCACCGGATACGGGCGCGGCGCGTTGAGGATGCAGCCCTCGGGAATGGCGATGCGGAACGGCTGGAGGCTCGCCCAGTTGTTCGGAATCTCCGGCGCGACCACCACCTTCAGCCCGAAGCAGGTATAGGCGCGGCAATAGGCGGGCGGGACGTTGATGCCGCGCGTCGACAGCCCCGAGGTGCCGGCGTAGTCCACGTCGATGGTCGCGTCCTGCACCGTCAGCGTCGCGTGCAGCGTCACCGGCGCCTCGTAGCCGTCCGAGCGGATCTCGGCCTGCCAGGTGCCGCGCGGCAGTCGCGCGATCTCGGCCTCGGTCGCGCGCAGGGACGCCTCGAAGATCGCCTCGGCCAGCGGGTCGAGGCTCTCCATGCCGAACTCGTCCATCATCTCGATCAGACGCTTCGCCCCGGCATCGTTGCAGGCGCACAGCGAATAGACGTCGCCTTCGAGCTCGACCGGCGTGCGGCTGCCCGCGCGCAGGAAGTCGAAGAAGGTCTCGTTCGCCACGCCGCGGTCGAAGCACTTCACGATCGGGACGAAGAGCCCTTCCTCGAACACCGACCGTCCCTCCGGCCCCATGCCGAGGCCGCCGATATCGATGATGTGCGCGGTGTTCGCGAACAGCCCGACGATCCGGCCGTCCTTGAACGCGGGCGTGACGACGGTGAGGTCGTGCAGGTGGCCGGTGCCGAGCCACGGATCGTTGGTGATGTAGTGATCGCCGGGCTGCATCGTCTCGGCCGGGAACTTGGCGAGGAAGTGCCCGACCGACTCCATCATCGAGTTCACGTGGCCCGGCGTGCCGGTGACCGCCTGGGCGAGCATCCGTCCCTTGAGGTCGAAGATGCCGGCGGAGAGGTCGCCCGCCTCGCGCACGGTCGTCGAGAACGCCGTGCGGATCATCGTTTGCGCCTGTTCCTCGACCACGGCGATCAGGCGGTTCCACATGATCTGGGTCTGGATCTTCGCGAGTGCCGCGCTGGCTGCCGTCGCGGGGGCCATGTCGGTCATCGGTCGAACTCCCTCAGCCCTGGCTCAGGCGAATGTAGCCGAACCCGTCGATCTCCGCGCGCCAGCCGGGTCCGACCAGGGTGGAGGTCTCGTCCTCGGCGATGATCGCGGGGCCGTCGAGCGCCGCACCGGGCGCGAGCGCCGCGCGGTCGTAGATGGCCCAGTCGGACACGGCGCCGGTGGTGGTGTCACGCACCGCCTGGCTGCGCGCCTGCGTCGCGAAGCTGCGCGCCGGCGTCGCTTTCGCGCCCGCAACAGGCTGCGGCATGGTCGCGACCGTCACCGCGAAGGACAGGACCTCGACATCCGAGCCCGGCACCGGGCGGTCGTAGAACGCGGCGTAGAGCCGGTCGTACTCGGCACGGATGGCAGCGACATCCGCCTCGGTCAGCGTGCGCGCGGGGATCGGCACGGCGATCTCGTGGCCTTGGTTGACATAGCGCATGTAGCCGAGCCGGTGTTCCTCGGTCGTATGCCCCGCCGCGCCGAGTGCCACGATCGCGGCGGCTTCGGCCTGCATCCCGGCGAGCAGCGCGTTCACCGCGGCGAGATCGAAGCTCGCGAAGCGCTGGTAGAGGCTCTTCACCACCTCGTAGGCGACGGGCGCGCGCAGGAAGCCGATCGCGCTGCCCACGCCGGCGCCCGAGGGCACCAGCACGCGCCGGATGCCGATCTTCTCGGCGACGCGATAGCCATGCACCGGGCCGCCGCCGCCGAAGGCGATCAGCGTGCGGCCTTCGAGGTTCTTGCCGGACTCGATCGCGTGCACCCGGGCCGCGTTCGCCATGTTCTCGTCCACCATCTCGACCACGCCGAGGGCCGCCATGGCCGGATCGAGCCCGAGTGCCGCGCCGACATGCGCATCGAGTGCGGTGCGCGCGGCCTCCGGATGCAGCGCGAGCTTGCCGCCGGCGAAGTGCGCAGGGTCGTAGCGGCCGAGCGCGAGATTGGCGTCCGTCACCGCGGGCTTGTCGCCGCCGCGGCCGTAGCAGGCCGGGCCCGGATCGGCGCCGGCGCTCTCCGGCCCGACGGCGATCCGCCCGAGCGCATCGACATGCGCGATCGAGCCGCCGCCGGCGCCGATCTCGACCATCTCGATCACGGGGATGCGCAGCGGCAGGCCCGAGCCCTTCTTGAACCGCCCGACGCGCGCGACCTCGAAGGTCCGTGCAGTCTGCGGGCGATGGTCGTCGATCAGGCAGACCTTCGCGGTCGTGCCGCCCATGTCGTAGGAGAGCACGTCGGCGATCCCGCATTCGCGCGCGATCGTGGCGGCGAAGATCGCCCCGCCGGCGGGCCCTGACTCGACCAGGCGGATCGGGAAACGGCACGCGGTCTCGACCGTCGTCAGTCCGCCGCCCGAGAGCATCAGGAACAGCGGGCAGGTGATGCCGAGGTCGCGCAGCCCGCTCTCCAGCCGCGTCAGGTAGCGGCTCATCAGCGGCTGCACATAGGCGTTCGCGACGGTGGTCGAGAACCGCTCCCACTCGCGCATCTCGGGCGAGACCTCGCAGGAGAGGCTGATCGGCACCTCCGGCAATTCCTTGGCGAGAATCTCGCGTGCGCGGCGCTCATGCGCAGGATTGACGAAGGCGTGCAGGAAGCCGATCGCGATCGCCTCCACCCCTTCCGCCTTCAGCGTCGGGACGAGCGCGCGGAGGCCCGCCTCGTCGAGCGGGCGCAGCACGTGGCCTTCGTTGTCGAGCCGTTCCGGCACGGGAAGGCGCAGCCGTCGCGGCACCAGCGGCTCGGGCAGCGCGATCTGCAGGTCGTACTGGTCGTAGCGCGCCTCGTTGCCCAGCGCGAGCACGTCGCGGAAGCCCTCGGTGGTGATCAGCGCGGTCTTCGCCCCCTTCCGCTCGATCAGCGCGTTGGTCGCGAGCGTGGTGCCGTGGATGACGATGGCGAGGTCCGACGGCGCGAGCCCGGCCTCGGCGAGGATGGCGCGCACGCCCTGCATCACGCCCTGCTCCGGCGCGGCCGGCGTGGTCAGCACCTTGGTGGTCCAGCGCCGCGCGCCGTTCTCCAGCGCGAGATCGGTGAAGGTGCCGCCGATATCGACGGCGAGACGCACGCTCACGACGAGGCCTCCGCCATCCAGCGCTGCAACACCGCCGTTGCCTGCGCGAAATCCTCCATCCGCATGTCCTCGTCGGGGTTGTGGCTGCCGTTCTGGTTGCGCACGAAGATCATCCCCGCCGGGATGCCGGCGGCGGCGAAGGCGGCCGCGTCATGCCCGCCGCCCGAGGGCATCAGCTTGTGCGCGATGCCGAGATCGCGCGCGGCCCGCGCGAGCCCCTCGCGTACGCCGGCATCCATCAGCCCCGGCTGCGAGTCCCGCTCTGGCCCGAGCTCGAAGCGCACGCCGCGGCGCGCCTCGATCTCCGGCACCATCCGATGCAGCGCGGCGAACAGCGCATCGCAATTCGCGCGATCGACGCTGCGCACATCGAGCTCGAACCGCGCCTCGCCGGGGATCTTGGTGAAGCCGGCCTCCGCGGTCGTCGCCAGCACGCAGAAGGTGCAGACCAGCTCGCGTCCCTGCGCGTCGAGCCGCGCCCATTCCTCGTCGAGCCGATGCGCGAGCTCGGCGAGCGCGATCGCCGCGTCGTGGCGGTACTTGCGTGGTGTGGCACCGGAGTGGTCGTACTTGCCGAGCACGCGCGCCGCGCGCAGCCGGCGTGAGCCGGGAATGCCGGTGACGATGCCGACGGGAGTCCCCTCGACATCCAGCACCGGCCCCTGCTCGATGTGCAGCTCGACGAAGGCGGCGACGGTCCCGCGCGTCAGGCTCGCCCGCCCCGCGCGCGCGGCCTCAGGGTCGACCCCTTCCTCGGCCATGTGCTCGGCGAGCGTGCGCCCGCTGTCCTGGCGCCGCACCTCCAGCTCCTCGGGTGCCAGCCGGCCGAGCGCGCCGCGGCTGCCGGGATAGGAGGTCGGGAACCACGATCCCGCCTCCTCGGCGCGGATCGCCATCACCGTGACGTCGCGGCCCGGCGTGAACCCGCCGCGGGCCATTCCGGCGACGGCGGCCAACCCGGCGACCACGCCGGCCGCGCCGTCGTAGTTGCCGCCGCGCGTGACGCTGTCGAGATGGCTGCCGACGATCACCTTCGGTGCCGACCGATCCGCGCCGGGCAGCGTCAGGAACCGGTTGCCCATGTGGTCGGTCGCGATCTCGAGCCCGATCGTCGCCGCCTCGGCGAGCACGATCTCATGCGCGATCCGCTCGCCCGGGCCATAGGCCTCGCGCGTGATGCCCACCCCGTCATGGGTGCGCGCGCGCAACGCCTCGAACACGCGCGCCGCCAGATCGAGGTCCGGCGTCAGGTTGGCAAGCATTTCAGCCCTCGTGGGTGGCGGCGACCGTCGTCAGGATGCGCGCGGCCTCGGCGAAGTCGGCCAGTTCCATCGCCTCGTCGGGATTGTGGCTGCCGTTCTGGTTGCGGATGAACAGCATTGCCGCCGGCACGCCGGCGTCGTGGAAGGCAAGCGCGTCATGGCCGCCGCCCGAGGGCATCTCGTGCACGGCAATGCCGCGCGCGCGTGCCGCCGCGCGCAGCCGGTCCAGCAGCGCATCGTTGAGGAAGCCAGGCTGCGGCGAGGCGTCGGGCCCGAGCGCGACGCGCACGCGATGCTTCGCCTCGGCCTCGGCAATCAGCGCATCGAGCCGCGCGCGCATGGTCGCGAGCGCGGGCAGATCGACACCGCGGATGTCGAGGGTGAAGCGCGCCTCGCCTGGCACGCGGCTCCACGTCGCCATCTCGGGATCGACGCCGATCACGCCGAACGTGACCATGATGCGGTGACCGGCGGCATCCAGCCGATCCCACTCCGCGTTCAGCCCGGCGATGATGTGCGCGAGTGCGGCGACCGCATCGCGCCGCACGTGCTTCTGCGCGCCGCCGACATGCGCGTAGCCGCCGTGGATCACTGCGTTGCGGAACCGATACCCGCCGCTGATCGAGGGCACGATTGCGACCGCGCGATCGACCTCGATCAGCTCGGGGCCCTGTTCGATATGCGCCTCGACGAAGCCCGCCACGCGCGCGGGATCGAGGTGGCGTCGCCCAGCCCGGATCGCCGCCGGATCGAAACCGAGCTCGGCCATGTGTTCGGCCAGCGTGCGGCCGGTGTCGCTGCGGCGGAGATCGAGCGCCTCGGCCGGCAGCCGGCCGAGCGCGGCCTTCGCACCGGGGAAGGAGACCGGGAACCACACCGTCTCCTCGGCCCGCGTCATCATCACCGCGACATCCGCGCGCGGCTGCGCCCCCGCCGCGCGCAGCCCGGCGAGGGCGGCAAGACCGCCGATCACCCCGGCCGCGCCGTCGAAATTGCCGCCGTGGCGCACGGAATCGAGATGGCTGCCGATCAGCAGCCTGCGCGCGCCGCGATCGGCACCAGGCAGGGTCGCGTAGGTGTTGCCGGCGAAGTCGCGCGTGATCTCCAGGCCCGAGCCGCGCGCGGCCTCGATGCAGATCGCGTGCGCACCCTCCTCGCCCGCGCCATAGGCGTCGCGCGTGACGCCGGGCGGGTCGAGGCTCGCTTCGCGCAGTTGGTCGAACAGGCGCTCGGCGAGCGCGAGATCGGGCTCGATCGCCTCAGGCCGCATCACGTCACATCGCGCGGACGTTGCCGCCGTCCACGCGGATGATGCTGCCGGTGACGTAGGACGCCTTCTCGGAGGCGAGGAAGGCGGCGACCGCGCCGTACTCCTCAGGCGTGCCGTAGCGCTTGGCCGGAATGCCGGCAGCGACCCGGTTCATCGCCTCCTCGATCGGGATCCCCTCCTTCTTGGCGCGCGCGCCGGCGGTGTCACGCGTGCGGTCGGTCAGGATCGAGCCGGGAGCGAGGATGTTGCAGGTCACGCCGTCCGCCGCGACCTCGGCCGACAGGGTCTTGTTCCAGCCGACGATCGAGGCGCGCAGCGTGTTCGACAGCACCATGTTCGGCAGCGGCTGCACCATGCCCGAGCTGCCGACCGTGATGATGCGGCCCCATTGGCGCTCGCGCATGGCGGGCAGCAGCCGCATGGCGAGGCGGATCGGCGCCACCACCATCTTCACGAACTGCGCCTTCAACTCGTCGAGCGAGAGGTCGAGCGCCGGGCCGACGGGCGGGCCGCCGTGGTTCAGGATCAGCACATCGACCCCACCCATGCGCAGCACCGCCTCGTCGGCGAGCGCATCCATGCCCGCCTCGTTCGCGACATCCGCCTTGATCGCGAAGGCCGGCACGCCGTTCTTCGCCGCAAGCCCCTCGGCGAGCGCCTTCAGCGCCGCCTCGTCGCGGCTCGCCACCGTCACGGTGGCACCCTCCGCCGAAAGCGCCTCGGCGATCGCGCGCCCCAAGCCCTTCGACGCGCCCATCACCAGCGCGCGCCTGCCCTTCAATCCGAGATCCATGTCCGCTCCCCGGTCGAGAAGCCGCGCATCCTACGCCCCGAGCCCCCCGGGGCAAGGGGGCGGGCCTGGACAGCAATGCAGGTCTGCTGGCAGAGGCACACGGACAGACCTGCCGAGGAGTGCCCCGCCATGCGTCCGGCCCGGAAGCCCGCGCTGCTGCCGACCCGCGTGTTTCCGCGCGACGTGATGGCGCGCGCGCGGCGCGACTACACGGTGCTGGCCGAGAATGCAGACGATGGTGTGCTGGCGGCGGACGCGCTGGTCCGCCTTGCCGAGGGGGCGGAGGCGATCCTCTGCGCCGCCGGCGATGCATTGCACGCCGAGACGATCGCGCGGCTGCCTGCGACGGTGCGGGCGATCGCCACCTTCTCGGTGGGCCTGGACCATATCGATCTCGCGGCGGCCAAGACGCGCGGCATCGTCGTGACCAACACGCCCGACGTGCTGACCGATGCGACCGCCGAGACGACCATGCTGCTGATCCTCGCCGCCGCGCGTCGGGCCGGCGAGGGCGAGCGGCTGGTGCGTTCGGGACAGTGGCAGGGCTGGGCGCCGACGCAGCTGCTCGGCATGCAGGTGAGCGGTAAGAGGCTCGGCATTCTCGGCATGGGCCGGATCGGCCGGGCGGTCGCGCGGATGGCGCGCGGGTTCCTGATGGAGGTGCACTACCACAACCGCAGCCGGCTGGAGCCTGAACTGGAGGCGGGCGCGACCTATCACAGCGACCCGGCCTCGATGCTGACGGCGATCGACATCCTGGCCCTCACCGCGCCGGGCGGGGACGGTTTGCGTGGCTGGCTGAACGCCGAACGGATCGCGCTGCTGCGCCAGGGCGCGGTGGTGGTGAACACCGGCCGCGGCAGCCTGGTGGACGATGCCGCGCTGATCGCGGCGCTGAAGACCGGCCACGTCGCCTTCGCCGGGCTCGATGTCTATGAGAACGAACCGCGCCTCGATCCCGGCTATCTGGAGTGCGCGAACGCGGTCCTGCTGCCGCATCTCGGCAGTTCCACCGTCGAGACGCGCAACGCCATGGGGTTCCGCGCGCTCGACAATCTCGACGCGGTGTTCTCCGGGCGCGAACCGCCGGACCGGGTGGCGTAGCGGGACGCGGCCCTCCGCCTACGCCTGCGCCTCCTCCATCGCAGCACTCGCGCTGAGCCACGCCTCCTCGGCGGCGGCGATCTCGCGCGCGATCGCGGCGAGGCGGGCGTTCTGCGCGGCGATCTCCTCTGGCTTGCCGGCGCCTGCGTAGAGCCGCGGATCGGCGAGCGCCGCCTCGATCGTTGCGCGCTCGGCGGTGAGGCGCGCGATCGCCTTCTCCGCCGCCTCGGCCTGACGGCGGAGCGGCGCGAGCGCAGCGCGCGCCTCGGCACGCGCGCGCCGGTCATCGACCCGGCTCGCCGCCGATGTTCCCTTCGCCGCCTGCGGTCGCCCGCTCTCGGCCAGCACCGCGCGGTAGTCGTCGAGATCGCCGTCGAACGGTGCGACCGTGCCGTCGGCGACCAGCCACAGCCGGTCCGCCACCAGCTCGATCAGGTGCGGATCATGCGTGATCAGCAGCACCGCGCCTTCGTAGTCGGCGATCGCGCGCACCAGCGCCTCGCGCGCGTCGATGTCGAGATGGT
>CAZHMM010000111.1:0-12382 GCA_964533585.1 uncultured Elioraea sp. | reverse complement strand
GGTGCCGGCTGAGGGGCTCGAACCCCCGACCCCCTGATTACAAATCAGGTGCTCTACCAGCTGAGCTAAGCCGGCCCGCCCCACGCATACCCCCCCGCCACGGCGCGGTTCAAGGCCGGCCGCGCCGCTTACCGGGCCCGGCCTGATATGCTAGGGCCTCGCCGCCATGCGCCACTTCCTGGACTTCGAGAAGCCGATCGCCGAGCTCGAGGGCAAGATCGAGGAGCTCCGCCGCCTCCCCGACAGCCCTGAGGTCGACATCGCCGAGGAGATCGCCCGGCTCGGCGAGAAGGTCGAGAAGCTGCTCGCCGCCACCTACGCCAAGCTCACGCCCTGGCAGAAGACCCAGGTCGCCCGCCACCCGGCGCGCCCGCACGCGCGCACCGTGGTCGAGGGGCTGATCGCGGAGTTCGTCCCGCTGGCCGGCGACCGCGGCTTCGCCGATGACCGCGCCGTGCTCGCCGGCCTGGGCCGGTTCCGCGGCCGCGCCGTCGCCGTGCTCGGCACCGAGAAGGGCGACGACACCGACAGCCGGGTCGCCCACAATTTCGGCATGAGCCGGCCCGAGGGCTACCGCAAGGCGCGCCGGATCATCGAACTGGCCGGCCGGTTCCGCCTGCCGATCCTGACCTTCGTCGACACCCCCGGCGCCTATCCCGGCATCGATGCCGAGGCGCGCGGCCAGGCCGAGGCGATCGCGCGCTCGATCGAGGCCTGCCTCGCCGCACCGGTGCCGATCGTCGCCACCATCATCGGCGAGGGCGGCTCGGGCGGCGCGATCGCGCTGGCGAGCGCCGATCGGGTGCTGATGCTCGAACACGCGATCTACAGCGTGATCAGCCCCGAGGGCTGCGCCTCGATCCTCTGGCGCGACGCGGCGCAGGCGGAGGCGGCGGCCGAGGCGCTGAAGCTCACCGCCGCCGATCTCGAGAAGCTCGGGCTGATCGACGGCATCATCGGCGAGCCGCTCGGCGGGGCGCATCGCGATCCGGGTGCCACGATCACCGCGATCGGCGAGGCGGTCGCGGCGGCGCTCGCGGCCCTCGCGCCGCTCGACGGGCCGGGGCTGGTCGCCGCGCGGCAGGAGAAGTTCCTCGAAATGGGCCGGCAGGGGCTCGCGGCCTGAGCGTGGCGCGCGACGCGCGGCTGCTCTCGGTCGGCGGATCGGGGATCGGGCTCGGCGTCGCGGCCGCGCTGTTCGTCGCGCTGGACGGGCTGCTGCCACCGATCGCCGCGACGACGACCGCCGAGCGGATCGGCCTCGCGGCACTCGCCGTGCTGCCCGGCGCGGCGGTGCTGGCGCTGATGATCGGGGTGCAGATGCTGCTTCGGTTTGCGACCGGCACGTTCGATCCGACCGCGGGGACGGACGGCGCCGCGCTCGTGCGCACCCAGCGTGCGATCACCAACACGGTGGAGCAGCTCGCCGTGTTCGCCCCTTCGATGCTGGCGCTGGCCGCCTTGGGCGCGCCGATGCGCGGCGTGGCAGCACTCGGCATCGTCTTCGCCGTCGCACGCGCGGCGTTCTGGATCGGCTACGCGATCCATCCGCTGGCCCGCGCGCCCGGCATGGCGGCGACCGGCGCGTGCAGCCTCGGCGCGCTCGGCTGGGCGGTGCTCGCCTGGCTCGGCCTCGCCTGAGCCGCCGGCTACTCGACCTTCACCGAGCGGCCGAACACCAGGTTGTCGGCCCGGTGCGTCACGGTCACGTTCGCCTTCATCGCGAACGGGATCATCAGGTGATAGAGCGGAATGTGGCCGAACTCGCCGTTGTGCACGCGCTGCGCCTCGTGGATCAGCGCGGTGCGCTTCGCCGGGTCGGTCGCCGCCTCGATCTCGCGGATCAGCGCATCGACGCGCGGGTTCGAGTAGCCGCCCCAGTTCCATGAGCCGCCGCCCGCCTGGCCGCGCGTCATCATGATGCCGCGCAGGGTGTAGAGCGCATCGAAGGTCGGCACGCCCCAGGTGAGGCCGTAGAAGCTCGACCGCCCCTCGCGGATCTTCTGGATGAACACGCTGTTCGGCATCACTTCGAGCCGCACGCGGATGCCGATCTGCGCCAGCATCGCCGCCGCCGCCTGGCAGACGCCGTCATAGGCGCCGGCCGGGCAGTCGAGCGCGACCTCGAACCCGTCCGGATAGCCCGCCTCGGCGAGCAGGCGCCTGGCGCGCTCGCGGTCCACCGCCGGCCGCGTCGCATACGCCGGGTCGTAGCCGGTGACGAACTGCGTCCACATGCTCGCGGTCGGCACGGCGAGGCCGCGCAGCACGCGGGTGCGGATCGCCTCCATGTCGATCGAGATCGCCACCGCCTCGCGCACGCGCGCATCCCTGAACGGGTTGCGGCCGCGGATGTTGGAGGAGGCGAGCTCGTCGCGCTCCTGATCCATCGCCAGCCACATCGTGCGGTTCTCCTGGCCGACCAGCACCTTCAGGCGCTGGTCGCGCTGCAGCCGCGCGACATCCTGGTGCGGCACGGTGTGCACGAAATCCACCTCGCCCGAGAGCAGCGCGGCGATGCGCGTCGCATCCGAGGCGATCACCACGTGCTGCCACTCGGTCACGTCGGTCGGCCCCGCCGCCCCACCCCACCAGTTCGGGTTGCGCGCCAGCACGGTGCGCACGTCCGGCTCGCGCGAGCGGAACACGAACGGGCCGGTGCCGTTGGCGTTGCGCGCGGCGAAGGTCTCCTCGCGCTCGCGCAGGTTCTGCGGCCGGGTGGCGTTGTTCGCCTCCGACCACTCCTTGTCCATCATCAGCACGCGGGTGAGCTTGTCGGGGATCACCGCGTCGGGCACGCGCGTGACGAGGTCGACCACATGCGACGACACCTTCTCGGCCCGCTCGACCGTATCGACATAGATCGTGAAGTTGCTGGTCGGCGAGGTGGCGCGCGCGATCGAGAACACCACGTCGTCGGCGTCGAACGCATTGCCGTTGTGGAAGCGCACGCCCTCGCGCAGCCAGAAGCGCCACCGCGTCGGCTCGATCTGCTCCCAGCGCAGCGCCAGACCTGGGGTGAGCCTGAGATCATCGCCGCGATCGACCAGCGGCTCGTAGATCTGGCCGGTGATCAGGTAGGTGAAGAACGCGTTGTTGGCGTGCGGGTCGAGCGTCGCCGCGTCCGAGGTGGTGGCGAAGCGGAAGGTCTTGGCGGCGGCATCGTCTGCGACGGACGCGAGGGCCAGCATGGCCGCGAGCGCGGCCGAGGGGAAGCGCATCTTCGGTCTCCGTTGCGTGAGCGGGTCAAGCCTAGGGGGCGCGCCGCGGCGGCGCAATGGGATCACGCCACCACCACCGCGATCCGCATCGCCGCGTCGGTGACCATCACGGGCGTCGCGCCGATCAGGTCGCCATCCGCCTGCACCGGCAGCCCGGCGGGCGCGGCGATCGCCAGCGTCGCGACGCGCCTTCGCGCGAGCCCGGTCAGGCCCGGCAGCAGCCCGAGCGGCAGCGCGATCCCGGCCCGCAGCGCCGGCCACCAGCCGCCGCGCTCGAACACGCAGGCCGAGATGCCCGGCGCGTCCGGCGCCGCGTCCGGGGCGAGCACGAAGCGTCCGCCGTAGAACCTCCCCTTGGTGGCGATCACCTGCGCGCCCTCGCCCGCCGCGCCGTCGAGCGTGAGGCCGAGCCGCGGAAACGGCCAGGCAGCGATCTGGCGCAGCGTCTCGACCACATAGGCGCCCTTGCCGATGCGCCGCTTCAGCGCGCCGTTCAGCGACGCCACCACGGCGGCATCGAGCCCGACGCCGAGCATCTGCACGAACAGCCGGGTCCGTCCGTCGGCGAACCGCGCTGATCCAGGAATGACCATCCGCACTGCGCCGCGCTTCAGCGACGCCGCGATCGCCGCCGCGCCGAACGGCAGGTCGAGTTCATGCGCGAACACGTTCGCGGTGCCGATCGGGATCACGCCGAGCCGCGCGTCGCTGCCGGCGATGCCGTTCACCACCTCGGCGATCGTGCCGTCGCCGCCGGCCGCGACCACCACGCGCTCGCCCGCCGTCACCGCCTCGCGCGCGAGCGCCTCGGCGTGGCCGGGGGCCGCGGTGTCGGCGACCGTGAAGCGGATTCCCGCCTCGGCCAGAGCGCCGGCGACGCGCTCGAAGCGCCGGCGCCGCCGCGCCCCGGCGGCCGGGTTGAAGATCACCAGCACGTGCGACCGTATGCGCCGCGCCCGGCGCCACAAACGGACAAGATATCCACAGATGATGACATCCCGATGACAGAGAAACGGCCAGACCATTACACCTTATTCCTGACGCGTTTCATGAAATCTTCATGGCAACATACGGGAATGCCTGCGTAGACGGGCGCAGCGAAGCGATGAAGGAGTACCGCGCGCATGAACGCGCCGCTGGTCAGCCGGACGTACCGCGCCGTCTTCATTTCCGACCTGCATCTCGGCACGCGCGGCTGCCGCTCCGACTTCCTGCTCGACTTCCTCCGCCGCACCGAGTGCCGGCAGCTCTACCTGGTCGGCGACGTGGTCGATGGCTGGCGCCTGCGCCGGTCCTGGTACTGGGACGAAACCCATGACGAGATCCTGCGCGTGATCCTCGCCAAGGCGCGCGCGGGCACGCAGGTCACCTACATCCCCGGCAACCACGACGAACTGTTCCGCGCCTGGATGCCGATGGAGTTTGCCGGCGTGCGGCTGCGCCGCGATGCCGAGCACGTCACCGCGGACGGGCGGCGCCTCCTGGTGATGCACGGCGACGAGTTCGATTCGGTGGTGCGCTACGCCCGCTTCCTCGCCGTGCTGGGCGACTGGGCCTATACCTGCGCGCTCGTCCTGAACCGCTGGTTCAACGCCGCCCGCCGCCGGCTCGGCTATCCGTACTGGTCGCTTTCGGCCTGGCTGAAGCGCCAGGTGAAGGAGGCGGTGAAGGCGATCGACCGCTTCGAGGCCGCCCTCGCCGCCGAGGCGCGGAGGCGCGGCTGCAACGGCGTCGTCTGCGGCCACATCCACCACGCCGCGATCCGCGAGGTGGATGGCATCGCCTACATGAACGACGGCGACTGGGTGGAGTCCTGCACCGCGCTGGTCGAGCACGCCGATGGCCGCCTCGAACTGGTGGACTGGGCGGCGGAGAACCGGCTGTCGTTCTGGAACGCGCCGGCGCGGACGGCAGAGCTTGCTCCGGCGTAGGCGTGGCCCGCGCGACCACGCGCTCCCCTGGTTCACCCCGGCCGGCCCCGTGCGGATCCTGATCGTCTCGGATGCCTGGATGCCGCAGGTGAACGGTGTCGTGCGCACGCTCGCCACCGTGCGCGACGAGCTCGCGCAGATGGGCCACGTGGTCGAGGTGGTCGGCCCCGACCGCTTCCGCACCATCGCCGCGCCGACCGAGCCGGATGTGCGGCTCGCGATCCTGCCGGGGCGGCGGCTGCGCGCCATCATCGACGAGTTCGCCCCCGATGCGATCCACATCGCCACCGAAGGCCCGCTCGGCCTCGCCGCACGCCGGCTCTGCCTCAGGCGCGCCTGGCCGTTCACCACCGCCTTCCACACCCGCTTTCCCGAATACCTGAAGGCCCGGCTCGGCGTGCCGCTCGGGCTGACCTGGGCGATCATGCGCCGCTTCCACCGCCCCTCCGCGGCGGTGCTGACCGCGACTGCCTCGTTGCGTGAGGAGCTCGTTGCGCGCGGTTTCCGCAACGTCGCCGCCTGGACGCGTGGGGTCGATCTCGGCCTGTTCCGTCCGCGCGCGCGCGGCGCGCTCGACCTGCCGCGCCCGGTGTTCCTCTATGTCGGGCGCGTGGCGGTCGAGAAGAATATCGAGGCCTTTCTCGGCCTCGACCTGCCTGGCTCGAAGGTGGTGGTCGGCGACGGGCCGGTGCGGCCGGCGCTGGAGTCGCGCTTCCCCGAGGCGCATTTCCTGGGGGCGAAGTTCGGCGAGGAGCTCGCCGCCGCCTATGCCGAGGCCGATGTGTTCGTGTTCCCCTCGCTGACCGACACCTTCGGCCTCGTCATCGTCGAGGCGCTCGCCTGCGGCACGCCCGTGGCCGCCTTCCCGGTGACCGGGCCGAAGGACGTGATCGACGGCGCGCCCGTGGGCGCGCTCGACCACGATCTCGCCGCGGCGGCGCGCGCGGCACTCGGGCTCGACCGCGACGCCTGCCGCCGCTTCGCCGAGGGGTTCTCCTGGCGCCGCTGCGCGGAGATCCTGCTGGAGCGCCTCGCGCCGATCGAGCGCGCGGCATAGGCGGCACCCGCGCCCCGGCGCGCTGACGATTTGGCGCTGCGGCCGGCGCGTGCTAAGCGCCGCGTCATGCTCACGGACGCGTGCGCGCCGCTCCTCCGCCCCTGACGCGCGCCCCATGCTCAAGCGGCTCCTGCGCCATCCGCGCGCGCTCGCCCTCGGCGCGGCCGTCATCGCCGGATGGCTCGGCCTCGTGCATCGCACGACGCGCTGGCGCATCGAGGGGCGCGAGCACGCGCGCGCGGTCTGGGAGTCGGGCACGCCGGCGATCGGCGCGTTCTGGCACGAGCAGGTGCCGCTGATGGCGTTCGTCTGGACGCACCGGATCGCCGGCGAAGCCGGCCCGGGGCGGATGCGCTGCGTCGTGCTGGTCAGCCGCCACCGCGACGGCAGGCTGATCGGCGACATCGCCACCCGGCTCGGCATCGAGGCCACCTACGGCAGTTCGTCCAAGGGCGCGCTCGAAGGCTTCCGCGACCTTATGCGCCTGCTCGAGGACGGCCACACGGTGGCGATCACGCCGGATGGGCCGCGCGGCCCGCGCCGCGTCGCCCAGCCCGGCGTGGCGCGGCTCGCGTCCCTGTCCGGGGCCAAGGTGGTGCCGCTCGGCATCGCGGTGTCGCGGCGGCGGCGGCTCAAGACCTGGGACCGCATGGCGTTTCCGCTGCCCTTCGGCCGCGGCGGCATGGTGTACGGCGCGCCGATCGCGGTCGCGCCGGATGCCGACGAGAGTGCCGTGCTGGCGCAGATCGCCGCGGCGATGGACGCGGCCGCCGCGCGGGCCGAGACGCTCGCCGACGCGCGCGGATGAGCCCCGCCGGCGCCCTCTGGCGCGTCGCCGCCACGCTCGCGGCCCCCGCGCTGCCGCTCTGGCTCGCCCGGCGCGCCGCGCGCGGCAAGGAGTTCCCCGCCCGCCTGCCCGAACGGCGCGGCATCGCCGGTCTGCCGCGCCCCGCCGGGCGCCTGCTCTGGCTGCACGCGGCCTCGGTCGGCGAGACCCAGTCGGTGCTGCCGCTGATCGCGCGGCTGCACGCGGCGCGGCCCGAGCTCGCCGTGCTGCTGACCACCGGCACGGTCACCGCGGCGCGGCTGCTGCCGGCGCGGCTCGGTGCGGCCGGCGCCGAGCCCGAGCGGTCCGGCCTGCTGCCGGGTCATCCACGGCTGCTCCATCAGTTCGCGCCGCTCGACGTGCCGGTCTGGATCGCCGCCTTCCTCGATCACTGGCGGCCCGATGCGGCCGGCTTCGTCGAGAGCGAGCTCTGGCCGAATGCGCTCGCGGCCCTCAGCGCGCGCGCCGTTCCGGTGGCCCTGGTCAATGCGCGCCTCTCTTCGCGTTCCTTCGCGCGCTGGCGGCTCGCCCCCCGCCTCGCCCGCCGGCTGCTCCGTTCCTTCGCGCTGGTGCTGCCGCAATCCGCGGGCGATGCCGACCGGCTCGCCCGCCTCGGCGCGACCGTCGCCCCACCCGGAAACCTGAAGCTCGCGACTCCGCCTTTGCCGGCCGACGATGCCGAGCGGGCCCGCCTCGCCGCCCTGTTCGGCACCGATCCCGTCTGGGTCGCGGCCAGCACCCATGCCGGCGAGGAGGCGCAGGTGCTGGAGGCGCACCGCCTCGCGCTCGCCGCCGAGCCTTCGCTCCGCCTGATCCTCGCCCCGCGTCACCCCGAGCGCGGCGCCGCGGTCGCCGAGGCGGCCCGCTCGGCCGGTTTCGCCGCCGGCCGGCGCAGCACCGGCGTCGATCCCGACGGTCCGGTCTGGATCGCCGACACGCTGGGCGAGCTCGGCCTCTGGTACCGCCTGGGCCTCGGCGCCTATGTCGGCGGCTCGCTGATCCCGCGCGGCGGGCAGAACCCGCTCGAGCCGGCGCGGCTCGGCCTGCCGGTGGCGTTCGGGCCGGACATGGGCAATTTCGCCGAGATCGCCGCCATGCTGCGCGCGGCGGGGGCGGCGACCGAGGTGACCGATGCCGCCGCGCTGGCCGCCTGGGCGGTGCGGCTGGTGCGCGAGCCGGCCTGGCGCGCCGAGGCCGGCCGCGCCGCCGCGGCCGCTGCTGCGGCGCACGCCATGGTGCTGGACCGGATGGCCGACGGGCTGCTAGGGCTTCTCCCGGCAGGGGAGCACACGGAAGGGTAGAGGCAAGGATGCTGCGCGCACCCGAGTTCTGGCGCCCTGGCGGAGGCGGACTTCCCGCCCTGCTTCTGTCCCCCTTCTCGGCCCTCTATGCCGGCGCGACCAAGCGGCGCGTCGCGCGCGAGGGCTGGCAGGCGCCGGTGCCGGTGATCTGCTGCGGCAATGTCACCGCCGGCGGGGCCGGCAAGACCACGGTCGCGATCGACCTGCTGGAGCGGCTGCGCCGGCGCGGCATCGAGGCGCACGGCCTGCTGCGCGGCTATGGCGGCCGGCTGAAGGGCCCGGTGCGGGTCGATGCCGAGCGCCATGACAGCCGCGATGTCGGCGACGAGGCGCTGCTGCTGGCCGGGGTCGCGCCGACCTGGGTCTCGGCCGACCGTGCCGCCGGCGCGCGCGAGGCGATCGCCGCGGGCGCGCAGGCGATCGTGATGGATGACGGGCTGCAGAACCCGACGCTCGCGAAGTCGCTCTCGCTGCTGGTGGTCGATGGCGGGTTCGGCTTCGGCAATGGCCGCGTGATCCCGGCCGGGCCGCTGCGCGAGCCGGTGGCGGCGGCCGCCGCGCGCGCCCATGCCGCCGTGGTGATCGGCGAGGACGAGACCGGCGTGCTGGCCGTCCTGCCGCCCGAGCTGCCCGTGCTGCGCGCGCGGCTGACGCCGGGGCCGGAGACGGCGATGCTGGCCGGCCGGCCCGTGCTGGCCTTCGCCGGCATCGCCAATCCGCGCAAGTTCTTCGACACCCTGGTCGAGGCCGGGGTGATCGTGGTCGGCCGGCAGAGCTTCGCCGACCACTACCCCTACGACGAGACCGACATCCGCGCGCTGCTGAAGGAAGCGGAGTCGCTGCACGCCCTGCCGGTGACGACGCGCAAGGACATCGTGCGCGTGCCGGCCGAGCTGCGTGACCGCATCGCGGTCGCCTCGATCGGCATTGCCTGGGACGACGAGACGGCGCTCGAGGCGCTGTTCGCGCCGCTGTTCCCGGCCCCGGTGCCCGAACCCCTGCCGGCGTGAGCGAGCCGCCGCTGCTGCGCCGCCTCCGCTGGCGCGTGGAGGCGGCGGTGGTGCGCGCGCTGTTCGCCGGCCTCAGCGCCCTCGGCCCGCGGCGCGCCTCGGATCTCGGCGGCTGGGTGGCGCGCGCGCTGGGTCCGCGCCTGCCGGTCAGCCGCGTCGCCGAGGTGAACCTGCGCCTCGCCTTCCCCGATCGCGATGCCGCCTGGCGGCGCGCCACGATCCGCGCGATGTGGGACAATCTCGGCCGTGTCGCCGGTGAACTGCCGTGCCTGCCCGCGCTGATGGCCGATCCAGCGGCCGTCGAGGTGCTGGGGACCGCAGATGTCGAGGCGATGGCGCGGGCGGGCGGGCCGGCGATCCTGTTCTCGGCCCATCTCGGCAACTGGGAGGTGCTGATCCCGGCCGCGGCACGGCTCGGCGTGCCGGCCGCTGCCGTCTATCGCGCAATCGGCAATCCGCTGATCGACGCGGCTGTGGCGGCGATCCGCCGCGCCGCGACCGGGGCGGACGCGGTCATGCTGCCCAAGGGCGCGGCCGGCGGGCGCGGCGCGCTCGCGCACCTGCGCGCCGGCGGCGTGATCGCCATGCTGATGGACCAGAAGATGAACGACGGCATCGCCGCGTCGCTGTTCGGACGGACCGCGATGACGGCGCCGGCGCTCGCGCATCTGGCGCTGCGCTTCCGCTGCCCGGTGATCCCGGCGCGCGCGGAACGTCTCGGCCCGGCGCGGTTGCGCATCGTCGTCGAGCAGCCGCTGCCGCTGCCGGAGAGCGGCGACCGTCACGCCGACATCGCCGCGCTCACCCAGGCGGTGAACGACACGCTGGAGCGCTGGATCCGCGACCGCCCCGCCGAGTGGCTGTGGCTGCACCGCCGCTTCGACAAGGCGCTCTATCGCTGAGCCCGCTCAGCCGGCGCGCAGCGTTTCGGCGACCGTGCCGATCTGGCGCCGCAGTGCCGCCGCGCTCTCGGCGAGCGAACGCGCCGCCGCGCGGCCCTGTTCGGCGCGCGCCGCGTTCGCCTCGGTCGCACGCTCGACCGCGGCCACCCGCTCGGCGACCGACTGCGCCGCGCCGGCAGCACTCTGCGAGGAGCGCACGATCTCAGCGATCGCCGCGGATTGCTGCTCCATCGCCGCGGCGATCGTGGCCGTCGCGGCTTCGAGCTCGCGGATCGCGCCGACGATGCCCGAGACGGTCTGCACGGTCCGCTCGGCCACACGGCCGGCGCCGGCGATCTCGCTCGCGATCTCCTCGGTGGCCTTGGCGGTCTGCGTCGCCAGTGCCTTCACCTCGCTCGCCACCACGGCGAAGCCCTTGCCCGCTTCGCCGGCGCGCGCCGCCTCGATCGTCGCGTTCAGCGCCAGTAGGCTGGTGCGCGCGGCGACATTGCCGATCACCGAGGTCACGTCCTCGATCCGGCGGGTGGCGCGGCCGAGATCGGCGACGGTGGAATCGGCGTTCGCCGCCTCCTCGGCGGCGCGGGTCGCCATCTCGGCGGCGGCGCTGAGGCGGCGGGTGATCTCGGCGATCGAGGCGGTCATTTCCTCGGCCGCCGCGGCCGCGACCTGAAGATCGGCCGAGGCACCCTGGGCGGCCAGCAGCACCGCCGCGGCATCCTCGCGCATCGCCGCCGCGCCCGTGGCGATCACCTCCGCCGTCTCGCCGGTGTCGCCGGAGGCGGCCTCGACCGCCGAGGCGATGCCGCCCACGTCCCGCTCCATCTGCGCGGCGAGCGAGGCGGCGACCGCGCGCTTCGCCTCGGCGGCGGCGGTGCGCGTCTGCTCGGCCTCCTCGGCGAGGCGGCGCACCTCGGCGCCGGCCGCACGCGCCTCTTCGGCGGCACGCTCGGCCGCAGGCAGCGCCTGCTCGACCCGCAGCGCGAGCCAGCACAGCGTGATCGTCTCGGCGACGACGATCACGGCGTGGAGGACCACGCGGCCGAGATCGGCGCCTTCGGGGAACACCAGCGTCGGCGCGACCACGTTGAGCGACAGGTGATGCAGCGCGGTGACGCCGGCGCCGACCAGGATCACCCGCCAGTCGGCGAACGCGGCGAGGATCGCCAGCGCGGCGAAGAAGTACATGTGCAGATCGATCTGCCAGGGATGTCCGGCGGCCAGCGCGACCAGCATGGCCGGCGCGCCGACCACGCCGACGGCGATCGCGAGCCGCGTGCCGAGCCCGGTCGGATCGGTCCGCCAGAGCACCGTCGTCACCCCGGCGAACAGCGCCATGATCGCCATTGCCAGCCAGGGGTCGGCGCCGAAGGCCCAGGCCGCGAGGCCTGTGACGGGCAGGTGCAGCCACAACAGGCCGAGCAGGAAGCCGGCGGCGGCGGCGCGCAGCGCCTCAAGCGCGCTGTTTGGAGCGGCGGTGGAGAGGGTCATCACGATGTCCTTGCGAAACAGCCGCGCAGCGCCGCGGCATTCAGCACCAGAATCGCCCCGGCGGCGCGCAGTCGGGCGATGCCGCCCGGCTCGATCGTCGCCACCACGCCGCTGGCGACGCTGCTGACGGGCACGGCGTCCGCCGCCATGGCGCGCAGCACCGCCTGCTCGGCGGCGATCGGACCGAACCAGGCGAGCACCAGGCCACGCTCGGGCGGCGCGAGCGCGACCGCGGCCACCAGCACCGGGCTCGCGAGCGCGAGCAGGGCGGCAGGCAGCAGGGCGCGCAGGCCGGCACGGCGGACGGGCGACGGATCGGGCATCGCCTGACCGTAGCGCCGAGGCATGAACGGCCGGTTGACGGGTCTGCGCAGGCAGGAAGGCTGCCGGCGGCGGCCGGCTCAGGCGGGACCGAGCACCGCCGCGAGCGTCCGGCGCAGGCTGAACGGCGCCGCCGGGCCATAGCCGAGCCGGAGCAGCAGCAGGGCATGCTCGCCCGCGCCCAGGCCCAGGACGGCGTGCAGCCGGGGACGCAGCGCGCGCACCTCGATCGGCTGGTTGATATGCGCGTGACGGATGCCGAGCAGCGTGGCGCGCAGCGCGAGAAGCTGGTAGCAGCGCCCGACCGCGATCCAGCCCGCGATGT
>CAZHMM010000110.1:10704-12648 GCA_964533585.1 uncultured Elioraea sp. | reverse complement strand
TCGATCAGCCGGTTGTCGATGTCGAGATTGGCGCCGGCGAGGCCGAGATGCCCATCCAGCGTGGAGGCGATCCGGTGCGGCGTCGACCCGGTGCCGCGCAGGTCGGCATCGAGCTCGACCTGGCCGCCGACGCGGTAGCCACCGCCGTAGGTCGCGAGCAGCTGCCTGAGTTCCATCGAAGGCGCGGAGAGCTGGATGCGCACCGGCGGCTCGGGCCGCGACGCATCCATGGTCAGGCGCAGCGTCACCGCCCCGCCCGGCACGGTCGCGTTCAGCGGATCGAGCCGCAGATTGCCGCGATCGAGCGCCAGCGTGCCGGCAATCTCGCGGTACTCCGCCCCGCCCAGGCGGAGCGCCGCGAGCTGCACCTGCACCGACGCGTCCGCGTCGCGCAGCGCGTCGAGCGGCAGCGGATCGTCCGGGATCAGGCGCGCGCGCGCAGCGGGGCGCGCGGCCGGCGCCGCGGGGGTGGGGGCCGTGGCTGCGGCGGGCTGCCCGTTGCCGAGTGCCGCCATCAACGCATCGGCGTCGACGAGATCGCCCCGAAGTCGCGCCTCGACCCGCATCCGCGGCGCAGGCGTCACCGTGACCGTGCCGCCGAGATCGGACCCGGCAGCCTTGAGCGCCATGTCGGCGAGCGTGACCTGGCCGCGGTTTCCGGGACCGCTCACCTTGCCGGTGAAGGTGATCTCCTTCAGCGGCGGCAGCGCCGTGCCGGCGAGGCGCGACAGCGCGGCAAGGTCGGGCACGCGCAGATCGACCGCCACGTCCGCCGTCGGCGCGGGCGAGGCCGGGTTCATCACGCTGCCCTTGATCGCCGCCTGGGCGCCGGCAGCGGCAAGCGTGACCTCGACCGGCCACGCGGCGCGCTCGGCGGCCCCCGGCAGCAGCGCGGCCAGCGGGCCGAGCGTGCCCTCGACGCGGGCCGGCGTCGCGTTCACCACCGCCTCACCGGCGAGGCGGATCGGCGCGTTGGTGTCGGGCGCGGCGATCTCGATCCGCCGCACCGTCACGCCGGGCACCAGCGCCGAAAGATCGCTCTCGGCAAGCGCCAGCCGCAGCGCGCGCAGTTCCGGAATCGGCGCGCCGGCATCCCGCGCGGCGACCGAGAGCTCGATCCCGCGCAGCGGCGGCACCGGCGGCGCGCCGGGAACCAGCGCGGCGAGGCGCGCAAGTTCCGGCACGCTCGCCTCGACGGTCATGTCGTAGCCCTTGCCCGCCATCGGCTCGGTGATCGTGCCCTTGAGCGCCACGCGCGCTCCGGCCAGCGCGACCGTGACGTCCACCGGGAACGGCGTGCGCGCGGCCGGATCGAGCAGGCGGGCGAGCGGCCCGGCGGTGCCCGCGACCGTGAATGCGGTGCCGTCGAGCGCCGCGTCGAGATCGAGCCGCATCGGCTGCCCGGCAGGGATCGCGGCCTCAAGACGGGGGATCGCGAGCGTGATCGTCTCGCCGCCGCGGCCGTCACGGAAGGCGACCGTGCCACGCTCGATTCGGAGGTCACCGATCGCGATCTGCGGCGGCGCGCCGCGCTCGGGCCGAGGCTGGCCTGGCGCCGGGGGCGGCTCGACCGGCGCGCCGGGCGCCGGCAGGAGCTCCCAGTTGGCGCGGCCCTGCGCGTCGGTCTCGAGCAGGATGTCGGGCTCGACCAGCACGATCCGCTCGACCGCGACCTCGCCGCGGATCAGCGGCAGCACCGAGAGCGCGACCTCCAGCGAGGCGAGCTTCGCCATCTCCGGCCGGCTGCCCCAGGCGGCGTTGGCGAAGGACACGCGCTCCGCTTCAAGCGTCGGCCTCAGCGACGGGCGGAGCCGGATCGGCCCCTCCAGCACCAGATCGCGCCCCGTCGCCTGCTTGGCCGCCTGCTGGATGCGCGGCTTGTAGGCTTCCGGGTCGAAGGTGGCGAGGAAGATGCCCGCCCCGGCCACCGCCAGCAGCAGCAGC
>CAZHMM010000110.1:0-10604 GCA_964533585.1 uncultured Elioraea sp. | reverse complement strand
TCGCCCAGGATCGGGCAGCCGATCCCGACGCAGTGCACGCGCAGCTGATGCGTCCGCCCGGTCAGCGGCGAGAGTTCCAGCCAGGCCGCGCGCCGTCCCGCCGCATCGAGCGTACGGAACTCGGTGATCGCGTGCGCGGCGTCCGCCTCGTCGCGGCCGGCGAGCGTGACGCGCTCGCCGCGCGGGCCGGCGCGCTTGGCGAGCGGCGCGTCGATCCGACCCTCGCGCGGCCTCGGCACGCCCACGGTCACCGCCCAATAGGTCTTCTCGGCGTCGCGCGAGCGGAACGACGCGGCGAGCCGGCTCGCAGCCCCGGCCGTGCGCGCGAGCAGCAGCACGCCGGTGGTGTCGCGGTCGAGCCGGTGCACCAGCCGCGGCCGCTCGTCCGCCCCGAAGCGCAGCGCATCGAGCAGCGCATCGAGGCTCTTCACGATCCCGGGCCCGCCCTGCACCGGCAGGCCGAACGGCTTGTCGAGCACGAGCACGCTGGCGTCACGGTAGAGCACCAGGCGCTCGAGATCCTTCGCGTCGCGCGGATCGACCCGGAGCGTTCGTTTCGGTCTCGGCGCATCGAGCTCGCCGAGCGGCGGGACGCGGACGCTCTGCCCCGGCGCGAGGCGGGTGCCGGTCTCGGCGCGCCTGCCGTCCACGCGCACCTGCCCGGTGCGCAGCAGCTTGGCGAGCGCGCCATGGGTGAGGCCCGGGAAATGGCGGCGGAACCAGCGGTCCAGCCGGATTTCCGCCTCGTCCTCGGCGACGGTTCGGGTCTCGACGGCGCTCATGTGCGCTGCTTCCGCCTGAGCCGATCCCACTCGGCGAGCCGCTCGGCGATCGCCGCCTCGCGGCCGCGCGTGGTCGGGCGATAGAAGCGCGGCCGCTGCATCTCCTCGGGGAAGTAGTCCTGGCCCGAGAACCCCTCCTCGGTGTCGTGGTCGTAGGCATAGCCCTTGGCGTAGCCGAGCTCCTGCATCATCCGCGTCGGCGCGTTGAGGATGTGCTTGGGCGGCATCAGCGAGCCGGTCTCGCGCGCCGCGCGCTGCGCCGCCCCCCACGCGACATAGGCGGCATTCGATTTGGGCGCCGAGGCGAGGTGCAGCACCGCCTGGGCGATCGCGAGCTCGCCCTCCGGGCTGCCGAGCCGTTCGTAGGTCTCCCACGCCGCGAGCGCCGCGTGGATCGCCGTCGGGTCGGCGAGCCCGACATCCTCGGAGGCGAAACGGAGCACGCGGCGGGCGATGTAGCGCGGGTCCTCGCCGCCGACGATCATGCGCGCGAGCCAGTAGAGCGCGGCATCCGGGTCGGAGCCGCGCATCGACTTGTGCAAGGCCGAAATGAGATTGTAGTGCTCCTCGCGATCCTTGTCGTACAGCGCGGCGCGCCGCTCCAGCACGCGCGCGAGCCCGTCCGGGCCGAGCGGTTCGGTCCCGGCCGGCAGCGCAAGAAGCTGTTCCGCGAGGTTGAGCAGGTACCGCCCGTCACCGTCCGCCATGGCGCACAGCACCGCGCGTGCCTCGGCCGTCACGGGCAGGGAACGACCCGCGAGCAGCTCGGCGCGGGCGAGCAGCGCCTCCAGCGCCGGCTCGTCCAGCCGCTTCAGCACCAGCACGCGGCAGCGCGACAAGAGCGCGCCGTTCAGCTCGAAGGAGGGGTTCTCGGTGGTGGCGCCGACCAGCACCACCGTGCCGTCCTCCACCACCGGCAGGAAGCCGTCCTGCTGGGCGCGGTTGAAGCGGTGGATCTCGTCGACGAACAGCAGCGTGCGCTTGCCGGCGGCACGGCGCTTGCGCGCATCCTCGAAGGCACGCTTGAGATCGGCGACCCCGGAGAACACCGCCGAGAGCGCGACGAAGGCGAGCCCCGCGCGCTCGGCAAGCAGCCGGGCGATCGTCGTCTTGCCGACCCCGGGCGGGCCCCAGAGCACGATGGAGGACAGGCTGCCCTGCGCCAGCATGCGGGTGATCGCACCCTCGGGCCCGGTGAGGTGATCCTGGCCGACCACATCCTCCAGGGTCCGCGGCCGCAGCCGGTCGGCGAGCGGGCGCGAGGGGTCATCGCGCACCGGCGGCACGGTCGTCTCGACGCCGAACAGGTCGGCGTCAGCCGGCAAGTGTCGCCTCCATCACCCGCCCCTCGCGGCGGATCGCGGCGCGGAACGGACCCGGCCTGCGCGCCTGGAGCGCGGCAAGCAGGTCGCGCACGCTGCGCACCTCCGTGCCGGCGACGCGCAGGATGACATCGCCGGGACGCAGGCCGACGCGCGCGGCGGGCGAGCCCTCGCGCACGTCGATCACGGCCACGCCCGTTTCCAGGAGGTCGAGGCCGAGCTCGTCGGCGAGCGCGGGCGAGAGATTGCCCACCTCGGCGCCGGCAAACGCGTGGTTGCCGCGCAGCAGCGTCGCCTCGCGCGCCGGCCGTTCCGGCGGCGGCTCGAGCGGCAGCGACAGCGCCGTCTCCCGTCCGCCGCGCAGCACGCTCAGCCGTGCGGTGCCGCGAGGGGGCTGAGTGGCGAGGCGGAAGCGCAGCGCCTCGCTGTCCTCCACCGCGCGGCCGTCGAGTGCGACGATCACGTCGCCGCGGCGCAGCCCCGCACGCGCCGCCGGGCTGCCCGGCGCGACATCGGCGACGATCGCGCCCGCGGGCCGCGGCAGGCCGAGCGCGCCGGCCATCTCGGCGGTGACGCTGTCGGTGCGCGCGCCGAGCCAGGGGCGCGCGAGCCCCGCCCCGGTGAAGCCCGCCACCACCGCGCGCACCATGTTGGACGGGATCGCGAAGCCGATGCCGATCGAGCCGCCGCCGCGGCTGAAGATCGCCGTGTTGATGCCGATCAGCCGGCCGTCGGTGGTGACCAGCGCGCCGCCCGAATTGCCCGGATTGATCGCCGCATCGGTCTGGATGAAGAAGCGGTAGTCGGTGATGCCGACGCCTGTGCGCGCGAGCGCCGAGACGATCCCCTGCGTCACCGTCTGGCCGACGCCGAACGGGTTGCCGATCGCCAGCACGATGTCGCCGACCTCGATCTCGTCGCTGTCGCGGAAGGCGAGCGCCGGCAGACGTTCGGCGCCCGCGGAAATGCGCAGCACGGCAAGGTCGGTGCGCGGGTCGCGGCCGAGGATCGTGGCGTTGAACTCGCGCCGGTCCGACAGCACCACCGTGATCTCGTCCGCCTCGCCGATCACGTGATTGTTGGTGACGATCACGCCCGAGGGATCGACGATCACGCCCGAGCCGAGGCTGGTCTGCACCCGCTCGCGCGGCGCGAAGGGGCCGTCGGGGTCGAGGCCGAAGAAGCGGCGGAAGAACGGGTCGGCCAGCATCGGCGGTGCGGTGCGCACGGTGCGGCGGGTCAGGATGTTGACCACGGCGGGGGCGGCCGCGCGCACCACGGGCGCGAAGGTCGCGGCGAGTTCGGCCCGCGTCGCCGGCACGACCGGCGCCTGGGCGAGTTCCAGCACCGCCGGGACGGGCGCGTCGTTCGCCGGCACGGACTCGGCCCGCATCGCCGGCGCATCGGCGCAGGCCACCGCAGACAGGGCCACCAGGATCAACGAGAGCGTGCGGATCATCGCCCCAACATAGTGCGTCCCGGTCGTCAGGTCAGGCGGCAGCGCCCAGGAACTGGGCGCCAAGCCGGGCCAGGCGCTGTGCCTGCGGCCCCGCCTGGCGCACGGCCACGCGCAGCCGACGCATCCGCGCCTCGGCGAACAATCGGCCGAGCCGCGCCTCGGGCACCGACCGCAGTCGGGCGCCGTCGAACACGATCAGCGAGTACGGACCGAGCCCGGGCGGCAGGTCGGGGAGCGCCGGGCTCTCCGCCGTCAGTCCGACGGCGCCGAACAGCGGGGCGAGCTCGTGGCCGATCTCCATCAGCCGAACCGGGTTGGTGCCGGGCGGGATGGCGTCCAGCACCGGCGTCAGCGGCTCGCGCACCGGCTCCGGCAGGCCGCGACAGGCGGCGAGGAATCCGCGTCGCCGCGCCGCCGACGACAGGGTCTCGCAGGCCACGGGAATCGCTGCCTGTGTCCGCTCGCCGATCGCTAGCGCGGACAGCGTCTGCTCGGCTGGGGCGCCCAGCATCGCCGCCCGTTCCTCCGGCCACCCTTCCTCGAACCGTCGCGATTATACCGCAGCTGGGTCTGCCGCAGCGAGACCTGTGGACAGTCCCGCCGCGGGTCGCGTCGGCGCCGGCCCGTCAGCTGTTGGGGCCGCGGTCCATCGCATAGGGCTGCCAGCGGCGCAGCCCGCTGCCCGGCAGCACGGTCGGGTTGACGCAGGACATCGGCCAGCGCCCCGAGAGCACCAGCGCGAGTTCCTGCCCCACGCGCCGCTTGCGCGCGGGATCGAAGCGCGCCGAGGCCGAGGCGTTGTGCGGCGCGAGAATGATGTGCGGCATCCTCAAGAGCGGGTTGTCAGGCTTGGGCGGCTCGATCTCGAACACGTCGAGCCCGGCGCCGGCGATCGTCTTGCTCTCCAGCGCGCGGATCAGCGCCGCCTCGTCCACCGTCGGCCCGCGGCCGGTGTTGATGAAGATCGCCGTCTTCTTCATCTGCGCGAAGTGCTTGTCGGTGAGCATCTTGCGCGTGCGCGCCGTGTCGGGCGCGTGCATCGAGACGAAGTCCGACCGCGACAGCACCTCCGCGAGCGTCGCCGGCTCGACCCCGTAGTCCGACATCACGAGTTCCTGCACGAACGGGTCGTAGGCAAGCATGTGCAGGCCGAAGGCGCGCGCGCGCTTCGCCACCTGGCGGGCGACCCGGCCGAACGAGATGAAGCCGAGCGTCATCCCCATCAGCCGCGGCACCTGGAGCAGCTGCGGCCGGCCCTCCATCCAGCGCCCCTCGCGCACCATGCGGTCCTGCTCGATCGCGCGCCGATGCGTCGCGAGCAGCAGCATCATCGCGTGGTCGGCCACCTCCTCGATGAAGGTGTCGGGACAGTTCGTGACCGGAATGCCCTTGGCGGTCGCGGCATCGACATCGACGTAGTCGACACCCACCGTGCCGAGCACGATCGCCTTGCACTTGGTGAGCGCGTCGATCATCGGCCTGGTGAACTTCATGCCCTTGGCATAGACGGCGTCCGCCTTCGGCGCGGCGGCGATGAACCCCTCCTCGGTCGCGGGGCACTCGACGATCTCGGCGTCCATGCCCTCGAGCGCTTCCAGCTCGTAGTCGTAGCCGCCGCCGGCGGTGGTGAACGAGGCACCGGCGGGGGTGAGGATCGTGTACTTGGCCAAGGTCGGTCTCCTGGGTGGAACGAAGGTCAGGTCTTCGGTGGGCGGGCGCGCACGGCGGCCTCGTTGATGTCCGCACCCCAGCCGGGTGCGGTCGGCAGCACGAGCTCGCCGCTCTCGATCACCGGCGCCGCGGTGACGAACTCGTCGCGCCAGGGGCAGGAGTCGAGATCGATCTCCATGATGCGGAAGTTCGGCACCGCCGCCGAGAAGTGCGCCGAGTGGAACGAGCACAGATGGCCGTAGAAATTGTGCGGGGCGCAGTTCACCTCGAACGCGTCGGCCATCGCGGCGATCTTCAGGCTCTCGGCCAGCCCGTTCCAGGGCACATCGATGATCGCGACGTCGATCGCGTAGCTCTCGAGATAGGGACGGAAATCCCGCCTGCCGTGCAGGGTCTCGCAGCTCGCGATCGGGCAGGGCGCGCGGCCGCGGATCAGCGCGAGCGAAGCCGG
This sequence comes from uncultured Elioraea sp., assembly GCA_964533585.1. Classification (GTDB taxonomy): domain Bacteria; phylum Pseudomonadota; class Alphaproteobacteria; order Acetobacterales; family Acetobacteraceae; genus Elioraea. Next base: position 4,919 of record CAZHMM010000110.1, on the reverse strand, counting down.
ATCATGCGTGTCGATCTCGAGCCAGCGCAGACCGAACTCCGCGACCGCATCGGCGATGCGCAGGAAACCCTCGGTCTTGAAGTGGAAGTTCACGTCCAGCATGACGCCGAACTCGGGGCCCACAGCGTCGCGGATGGTCGCGAGCTGGCGGCACAGGTCGCCGAGCAGCGCCTCGTCCCAGTTCAGCTCCGGCCAGCCGGGCGTGCGGCCGAAGCCCTGGTTGAAGTACTGCAGCGCACCGTCCCGATAGCGGAACAGGTTGGTCTTGAGGCAGCGAAACCCCTGCGCCTTCACCTCGGCCGCATGCGCGGCGAGGTCGTCGTAGGTCTTCAGCTCGGGCAGGAACGCCTTCCCGCGTTGGGCGACACGATAGGTGCCGAAATGCGACCAGTAGACGGGGATGCGCTCGCGGATCGGGCCGCCGAACAGCGCATGGACCGGCTTGCCCGCCTCCTTGCCGCGGATGTCGAGCAGCGCGTTCTCGATCGCGGCGATCGCCTGCTGGTTGATCCCGCCCCTCGCCTGGCGCGTGGCCACGTGCAGCTTGGCGACGATCGCCTCGGAGGCGCGCGGGTCCGTGCCGAGGATCAGCGGGCTGAGCGCCTCGATCACCGGCGAGAGGCCGCGGCTGCCGAAATCCTCGTTGTACTCGCTCCAGCCGACAATGCCGCAGGCAGTGCTGACCTTCAGGAACGAGAAGCTGCGCCACGCCGCGTCGGCGCGCAGCGTCTCGACGCGATCGATCCGCATCCGGCTATTCCTTCACCGCCCCCGTCAGCGAGGAGACGTAGTAGTCGACGAAGAACGAGTAGAAGATCGCGACCGGCAGCGAGCCGAGCAGCGAGCCCGCCATCAGCGCACCCCACTGATAGACGTCGCCGGTGACGAGCTCGGTCAGGATCGCCACGGGCACGGTCTTCTTCTCGGACGAGCTGATGAAGGCGAGCGCGTAGATGAACTCGTTCCACGAGAGCGTGAACGAGAAGATGCCGGCGCTGATCAACCCGGGGGTCGCGAGCGGCAGGGTGATCTTGGTCAGGATCTGCAGCCGCGTCGCGCCGTCGATCAGCGCGCACTCCTCCAGTTCGTAGGGGATCGACTTGAAGTAGCCGATCAGCAACCAGGTGCAGAACGGGATCAGGAAGGTCGGGTAGGTGAGGATCAGCGCGAACGGACTGTCGAACAGCCCGAGCTTGAACACCATCAGCGCAAGCGGAATGAACAGGATCGAGGGCGGCACCAGATACGCCAGATAGATCGCCAGGCCCACATACTGGCTGCCCTTGAAGCGCAGACGCTGGATCGCATAGGCCGCGAGGGTGGCGGCGAACAGCGACAGGAAGGTCGAACCGATCGCGATTCCCATCGTCGTCACCAGCCATGACGGATAGGCGGTGTTGAACAGCAGGTGATAGATGTGATCCAGCGTCGGCGACGAGATCCAGAGCGGGTTGTATTCGCGCAGGTTGTAGAGCTCGTGGTTCGGCTTGAACGCCGTGATCGTCATCCAATAGAACGGGAACAGCAGGATGAACACGAAGCAGGCGAGCGGGACGTAGATCGTCACCACGCGCCGCGTGCGCGTATCCCACGACATCAGCTCCGGCGCGACGGTGGCGGACTCCTTGCGCGCGGGGGCGGCGGCAGCGGCGGCGTCGCTCATGGTTCCTCTCCTCCGCCCTGGCTCAGTCGTTGCTCTCGCCCTGCTGCCACTTGCGGCGCGCGAGCGCGAAGTAGCTGAACAGGGTCGCGAACACGAGGAACGGGATCATGGCGACCGCGATCGCCGCCCCCTCGGCGAGCTGCCCGCCCGGGATGCCGCGCTGGAAGGCGAGTGTCGCCATCAGATGCGTCGAGTTCACCGGCCCGCCGCGCGTGATCGCATAGACGAGCTGGAAGTCGGTGAAGGTGAAGATGATCGAGAAGGTCATGACGATCGCGAGGATCGGCAGCAGCAGCGGGAAGGTGATGTAGCGGAAGCGCTGCCAGCCGGTCGAGCCGTCGAGCAGCGCCGCCTCGTAGAGCGAGGGCGAGATCGTCTGCAAGCCGGCGAGCAGCGTGATCGCCACGAACGGAATGCCGCGCCAGATATTCGCCGCGATCAGCGACCACCGCGCCGGCCACGGCGAGCCCAGGAAGTCGAAGTAGCGGTCGCGCAATCCCAGCACATCGACCACGAACCACGAGATCACCGAGAACTGCGCGTCGTAGATCCACCAGAACGCGATCGCCGACAGCACGGTCGGCACGATCCAGGGCAGCAGCACGATCGCGCGCAGCATGCTCTTGAACGGGATGTGGTTGTTGAGCAGCAGCGCGAGCCAGAGGCCGAGGCCGAATTTCCCGACCGTCGCGACCGCGGTGTAGAACACGCTGTAGAACACCGAGGACCAGAAGATCGGGTCCTCGGCGAGCCAGATGAAGTTCTCGAGCCCGATCCACTTGCCGTCGCGGCCGATCGTGGCGTCCGTGAAGGCAAGCCAGATCCCGAGACCGAGCGGGTAGGTGAGGAACACCATCAGCAGGCCGATCGCCGGCAGCATGCAGGCGAAGATCAGGAACGGCTTCCAGTCGAACAGCCGTGCCAGCGCGGAGGGCTGCGGCCGCTCCTTCGTCCAGACGATCGCCGATGTGGTGGCGTCCATGGTGCCCTCGCGGCGTCAGCGGCGCCGCCGACCGCCGAGCGATCGACGGCGCCGCCCGGGACTCAGCGGAAGATGCGCCGGGCGCGACGCTCGGCCTCGCGCACGGCCTGCTCTGGCGTGGCCTGGCCGCCCGCGACCGAGGCGTACATCTGAACGAGGACGTACTCCGAGGCCGCAGTGCCGGTGGCCGCCGTGATCGGACCCTTGTAGCCCGACCAGTAGCGGTAATCGAGGCCGCGCCGGTACACCGCGATCTTCGGGTCGCTGTCCCACACCGCGCTGTGGTCATACGCCTTCAGCGGGTGCGACCAGTAGCCGAGGCAGGCGGTCAGCCACGGATTGTACTGCTCCGCCTCCATCATGAACTGGATGAACGCCTTGGCCGCGTTCGGATAGCGCACGGTCTTGAACACCATCGCATTGATGATGGAGGCCGACTGCGGCGCATCCGGTGCGAGCCCGCGCGGCATGTTGGCGTGGTCGCTGTCCTCGGCGATATGACGCGTGTTCGGATCGTTCTTCAGCGCGAAGTAGAGCGACACGCCGTTGGGCGTCAGCCAGCACTCCTGCGCCGCGTAGGCGCGGTTGTTGGTCGGATCGAGCCAGGAGAGCGTGCCCGGCACGAAGGTCGGGTACAGCTTCTGGAGATATTCCAGCGCCTGAATCGTCGCCGGCTGGTTGATCGCCACCTGCCCCTGCTCGTTGGTCAGGTAGGAATTGTGCGACCAGGTCAGCCAGTTCGCCGTGCCGTTGCCGTCGCCGACCGCGTTGCCGAGCGCGAAGCCGGCCGGCTTGCCGATCTCCTTCAGCCTCTGGCAGAGCCGCAGGAACTCGGCGTGATCGTCGGGGATTCTGTCGAACCCTGCCTCGCGCACCGCCGAGATGCGATAGATGATCGGGCCCGTCGAGCCGCCGAGCGGGATGCCGATCCAGTTGTTGGTGCCGTGGCGCTTGCCGTACTTCTCGGCCAGGAACTGCCAGCCACCGTACTTCTTCCCGAGATACTCGGCGACGTCGGTGAGGTCGATCAGCCTGTCGGCGTAGATGTGCGGATCATCCGACCAGCCGATCACCACGTCCGGGCCGGTTCCGGTGTTCGCCAGCACCGCGGTCTGCGGCCGGATATCCTCCCAGCCGACGAAGTCCACGCGCACGGGCACGTTGAACTGCTGGCTGAACTTCTCGGCGTTGGCGCGGAAGAACGTCTCATCCGGTTCGACGAAGCGGGCCGGGCGGATCACGCGCAGGCTCGCGCCGCTCTCGATCGGCAGGCGCGGCGCCTCGGCCGGCTGGGTCGGGATCTGCTGCGCGCGCGCCTCTTCCACGAGCGCGAGCGTCGCCGCCGAGGCGGCGCTCAGCTTCAGGCCATCGCGTCGGGTAATCAGATAGGCCATCGGACGTTCTCCCTTTCTCCGGTGTGGTCTGAGGCCGTTCGTTCGGCTCTTCAGTCGATTCGCCGGCCCGATTGCCGGTCGAACAGGTGGATCAGCGCGGGATCGGGCGAGACCGGCAGGACCTCGCCCGGCCGCGCGGCGATGCGTTCGCGGAACGCACCGATCATGTGCGCGCTGCCCGCCCGCAGGATCACCTGCGTCTCCGAGCCGGTCGGCTCCACCACCTGCACGGTGGTCCTGATGCCGTCCGGGTCGAGGCGCAGGTGCTCGGGCCGGATGCCGTAGATCGCCTCGCCGCGATGCCGCGCCGATCCGTTGGTCGGCAGCGGCCAGCGCGTGCCGTCGGCCGCGTGGAACGCGCCCTCCTCGATCCGGCCTTCGATCATGTTCATCGCCGGGCTGCCGATGAAGCCGGCAACGAACAGATTCGCCGGCCGGTCGTAGAGCTCGAGCGGCCGTCCCGCCTGCTCCACGTGACCATGGTTCATCACCACGATCTTGTCCGCCATCGTCATGGCCTCGATCTGATCATGCGTGACATAGACCGTCGTCACGGTCAGCCGCTGGTGCAGCTCCTTGATCTCGGCGCGCATCGCCACGCGCAGCTTGGCGTCGAGGTTGGAGAGCGGCTCGTCGAACAGGAACACCTGCGGGTTGCGCACGATCGCCCGGCCCATCGCCACGCGCTGGCGCTGCCCGCCCGAGAGCTGACGCGGGAAGCGGTGCAGCAGCTGTTCGAGGCCGAGGATGCGCGCCGCGCGGCCCACCTCCTCCTGCATCACCGCCTTCGGCGCGCCGGCGAGCTTCAGCGAGAACGCCATGTTGTCGAACACGGTCATGTGCGGGTAGAGCGCGTAGTTCTGGAACACCATGGCGATGT
>CAZHMM010000109.1:0-12742 GCA_964533585.1 uncultured Elioraea sp. | reverse complement strand
CGCTGCGGAGCGGCGATCGGCTGGCGTTGGTCGAGACCCCGCGCGCGAGCGAGCCGGTCGGCGGGAGCACGAGCGCCGCCGCGGCGCCGCGGAACGCGATCAGCGCGACCGTGTCGCGGCGCACGTAGCAGTCGGCGAGCAGCAGCTCGACCGCGCCCTTCGCCTCGGCGAGCCGCGCGAGTGCCGCCGAGCCCGAGGCATCGACCGCGAAGATCGTCGTCGTCTGCGACGGCGCCTTGAGCCGCACGAGGCGGATGTCGTCGCGGCGCACGATCACGCGGCGCGCCGGCGCGTCGGCCTCCAACCGGCGGAGCGCCTGCCACGGCGCCGCCGCGCGCAGGGTCTCGACCAACGCCAGCCGATCGCCGCTCCGCAGCGTGCCGCATCGTGTGCCCGCGGGGCGACCGCGCCGCACCGCGCGACGGAGTGCCCCTGCCCTGCCCTGCGCGCGCGCGCTGCCCTGCCGGGACTCGGCGAGGCGCAGCGAGGCCAGCAGCCCGGCCGGGATGACGGACGCGGCGGCGGCGAGCACGATGTCCTCGAGCGGCCGCGGATCCTCCGACGTCGCCTGCTCGTCGCGTGGCGGCGGTTCGGCCGCCTCCGGCTGGTCCGGCTGCGCATCGTCGCGCGCGGGAACGCGGGTCGCGCGCGGGCCGAGCACGAGCCGCGCGGCAAGACCGATCTCGGCCTCGGTGATGGCATCGCGCCCGGCGAGGGCAGCGGCCGCGCGCGCGACGCCGAGCGCCTGCAGCGGCGCGCGCAGCGAGGCGATGCCGAGTGCCAGGGCGGCGGCGCAGAACGCCTCCACGACCTCATCTCCGACGGCGACCTTGGCAAGCCGCGCACGCGCCTCGGCAACGCAGGCCGACGGCACCTCCGACAGCGTTCCCGCATCGAGCGCGAGATGGATCGCCAGGCGCTCGGCGAGCGCAGGCGGCGTGTGCTCGTCCTCCGCGATGCCCTCGTCGAACGCCACCACGCCGACTCGCGCCGGCAGCCGCGCATCGATGCCCTCGCGCTGCACGGACACCTCACCCGTCTCCATCGACGCGGCGATCCGCGCGGCCGTGCCCGGCGGCAGGCGTTCAGACATCGCGACGACCATCGCCCCGCCGTCGCACGCCGCGAGCAGCCCGCGCTCCGCCACCGGCCGGCCTGCAGCCAGCGTCGCCGTAAGATCGAGCCCGCCGAGCAGGCGCTCATCCGGCACGGTCGCGGGCACGCGGCGGAACGGCGCATGCTCCGGCCAGATCGCGCGCAGCCCGGCGAGCCAGCGGTCGCGCGCGGGACCCGGCCCCGCGCGCAGCAGCACGCCCGTGCCGATCGGATCGATCGCGAAGACGGCCGCCGCCGCCAGCGCATCCGCGATCGGCGAGGAAAGCGCCTCGCCCGGCATGGTCACGCGTCGAACAGCTCGGCGACGGCGCGCTCGATCCGCGTGGCGGAGGCCGTCTCGTCGAGCGGATTGCGCCGCAGCCGGTGCCGCAGCGCCGAGGCCGCAACGCCGCGCAGGTGCACGTCGCCGACTGCGTCATCACCGTCGAGTGCTGCGAGCGCGCGCGCAGCCCGCACCAGCGTGAGCTCGCCGCGCAGGCCATCGGTGCCGAGCGCCATGCAGAGCCGGGCCGCGCGCTCGAGCGCGTCGTCGCCGACGGCGACGGATGGGAGCCGCCGTCGCGCGGCGACGATCTGGCGCCTGAGCCTCGCCTCCGCCTTCTGCCATGCAGCGGCGAAGCCGGCGCCGTCGCGCTCATAGGCGTCGCGTCGCTTCACCACCTCGATGCGCGTCGGCAGGTCGCCGGGCGTGCGCACCTCGACCGAGAGACCGAAGCGGTCGAGCAGCTGCGGGCGCAGCTCGCCCTCCTCCGGGTTGCCGCTGCCGACCAGCACGAAGCGCGCGGGATGACGGATGCTGATCCCCTCGCGCTCGACCACGTTCTCGCCCGAGGCGGCGACATCGAGCAGCAGATCGACCAGGTGATCCTCGAGCAGGTTCACCTCGTCGATGTAGAGGAAGCCGCGATGCGCGCGCGCGAGCAGGCCGGGCTCGAACGCCTTCACGCCGTCGGCGAGCGCGCGCTCAATGTCCAGCGCGCCGACCACGCGATCCTCGGTCGCGCCCAGCGGCAGATCGACCACCGGCACGGGCGCGGTCGCGATGCGCGGCGATGCTTGGGCGGCGCAGGCTGCGCAGAGTCCCGCGGGCTCTGCGGGATCGCAGCCATAGGCGCAGCCCTGCACCACTTTCATCGGCGGCAGCAGGCCAGCGAGTGCGCGCACCGCGGTCGACTTGCCGGTGCCGCGATCGCCGAACACCAGCACGCCGCCGATCGAGGGATCGATCGCCGCGATCAGCAGCGCGCGCTTCATCTCCTCCTGGCCGACGATCGCGGCGAAGGGGAAGGGCGCGCGGCGCGCGACCGTCACCGGGGCCGCGATGCGGGACGCGTCGTAGGGCAAGGGCAGCCGCTCAGGCCGCGCGCTTCAGGTGCAGGTCCGACCAGATCGCGGCCAGCGCGCCGACCAGGTGATCCATGTCGGCCCCGCTGTGCAGCGGCGAGGGCGTGATGCGCAGCCGTTCTGTCCCGCGCGGCACGGTCGGGTAGTTGATCGGCTGCACGTAGATCGCGTAGCGGTCGAGCAGGATGTCGCTGATCCGCTTGCACTGCGCAGCATCGCCGACCATCACCGGCACGATGTGGCTCGGGTTGGTCATGTGCGGCACGCCGATCGCATCGAGCCGGCCGCGCAGCTCGGCGACGTTCGCATGCATGCGCGCCCGCTCCTCGCCCGAGCGCTTGAGGTGGCGGATCGCCGCCCGCGCGCCCGCCGCGACCGCGGGCGGGATCGCGGTGGTGAAGATGAAGCCGGAGGCGAAGCTGCGCACGTAGTCGATCAGGTTGGCGGAGCCGGCGATGTAGCCGCCGACCACGCCGAACGCCTTGCCGAGCGTGCCCTCGATCACGGTGAGGCGATGCGCGACCCCGTAACGCTCGGAGATGCCGCCGCCGCGCGGGCCGTAGAGCCCGACCGCGTGCACCTCGTCGAGATAGGTCATCGCGCCATGCGCCTCGGCGACATCGCAGAGCTCGGCGATCGGCGCGACATCGCCGTCCATCGAGTAGACGCTCTCGAACGCGACCAGCTTGGGGCGCTCCGGATCGAGCGCGGCGAGACGGCGGTTCAGATCCTCGGGATCGTTGTGGCGGAACACGATGCGCTCGGCCTTCGAGTGGCGGATGCCTTCGATCATCGAGGCGTGGTTCAGCGCGTCCGACAGCACGATGCAGCCCGGCATCCCTGCGGCGAGCGTCGACAGCGTCGCCCAGTTCGACATGTAGCCGGAGTTGAACAGCAGCGCCGCGTCCTTGCCGTGCAGGTCGGCGAGCTCCTGCTCGAGCCGGACGTGATAGTGGTTCGTGCCGGCGATGTTGCGCGTGCCACCCGCCCCGGCGCCGCAGCGGTCGATCGCCTCGTGCATCGCCGCCAGCACCGCCTGGTGCTGGCCCATGCCGAGATAGTCGTTCGAGCACCACACGGTGACCTCGGCCGTGCCCTTGGCGCGGTGATGCGTCGCACGCGGGAAGTTCCCCGCCTGACGCTCGAGATCGGCGAAGTGGCGATAGCGCCCCTCCCGGCGGAGACCATCCAGGGCAGAGCGGAAGAAGGCCTCGTAGTTCATGTCGCCTCCGTGTGTGCAACGGCGCGGGCAAGAGGCGCGCGCCGGTGAGAGGTGGGGGGTGGACGGTCGTCGGGAAGGCTGGCCGCGCGCCCGCCCAGGCTCCAGGACCAGAGCGCCTCGGAGCGGATCGGCAGCACGAGGAAGGCATGTTCGAGCGCACCGAGTGCCGCCAGCGTGCCGAGGATCGCAAGCGCGGTTGCCTCGACGGGAAGGGCGGCGCCGGCCGCGGCGAACAGCAGCACCGCGGCGAGCAGTGCTGCGGCGAAGGCCGCCGGGAACAGCGGATTGATCCGCCCGGCGCTGAAGTGGCTCGCGAGATAGCGCATGTGCCCGGGCAGCAGTCCCGCATAGGTGTTGCGCACGCCGAGGAAGATGTTGAGCTTGGTGCTGGTGCGCATCGCCCAGAGCAGCAGCATGGTCCAGGCGCCGGTCATGGTCGCGCCACCCCACGACAGCGCGAACACCAGCGCGGTCAGCGCGAGGATCGTCAGCTCGTGCCAGAGGATCGCGCCCACCGCGAGCCGGAACCGGGCGGCGAGCGACAGGCCGGCTGGCGCGGGCGTCCGGTTCGGGCCGGTGATAACACCGGTGAGGAAGGTGAGCTCCACCCACGCCCAGACCAGCAGGCCGCACGCGAAGGAGAGATAGACCGCGCCGACCGTTGCGTCCTGCGCGGTGGCGGCGATGCCGGCAAGCGCGGCGAGCAGCACCACGCTCGCGCCCGCGAGGCTCCACCGGCGCGCGCCGCGCTCAAGGCCGTTCAGCCAGAAGATCGCGCCCGTGCCGAACCACCACGCGAACAGCGTGGCGGCGATGGCAAGCGCGATCGTGGTCATGGCGCGCCTACCAGGCCGGGCTCAGGCGCACCTGCTCGGGCAGGGGCGCGTGCTTGGCCGGCAGGAGGAAGAGGCGGAGGAAGGTCGCGCCGGCGGAGAGGCCGAGCCCGAACCGGCGCAGCCTGCCGCCGATCCCGCCCTGCTTCTTCGCCTCGCCCATCGCCTCGGTGATCCGGAACATGCGCTCTAGCCCGCGCAGGAAGGCAGGGTTGTCGAGGTCGAGTGTCACCGGGAAGACCTGCTTGCAGATCTCCGTGGTGATGTGGAACACCTGCCGGTCGTAGTCGGTCGGGTCGAGACCGAGCGCCTTGTGGAACTCCGGCCGCGCATGGTCGCGCACGAACATGGTGGCGAACACGGCGAGCTGGAAGAAGCGCACCCAGAGCTTGTTGAGCCCGGTCAGCATGTCCGGGTTGGCGCGCATCAGCAGCGCGAAGGCCTCGCCGTGGCGGAACTCGTCGTTGCACCACTTCTCGAACCACTTGAAGATCGGGTGGATGCGGTTCTCGGGATGGCGTTCGAGCTGGCGGTAAATCGAGATGTAGCGCGCATAGCCGATCTTCTCGGACAGATAGGTCGCGTAGAAGATGAACTTCGGCTTGAAGTAGGTGTACTTCTTCGCCTTGGTCAGGAACGAGAGATCGACGCCGACACCGCAGTCCTTCAGGCTGTCGTTGATGAAGCCGGCATGGCGGCTCTCGTCGCGCGCCATGTAGCCGAACAGCGCCTTCATGTCGGGGTTGGTCGCGCGCTTCTTGATCTCGGCATAGAGCACGCAGCCCGAGAACTCGGCGGTCACGGAGCTCACCAGGAAGTCGAGGAACTCCTTGCGCAATCCCTCGGGCAGATCCTCAAGCCGGAATGCGTCGAACTCCTCGGTGCGCGTGAAGTGGCCCTTGTTCGGGTCGGATTCGAACTCGGCCATTAGCCGGTCCCAGTCCTCGCGGATCGAGGCGACACTCATCCGGTCCATGGCGTCGAAGTCGGTGGTGTAGAAGCGCGGCGTCAGGACGGTGTCCTGCAGCGCCAGCTTGGTCGTCTCGTTGACCGGCCGGCGGCCGCTCGCCCGCTCGGCTGCGACATCCGCGATCGTCTCGTTCAGCGCCTTCTCGGGTGCGGGCGTCACGTCATACATGCCCTACCTCCTTCGGCTCGAAGCCGACATGATAGAGCTCGGTGAGCTCGAAGATCGCCGCCATCTCCGTCTTCCAGCGGTCGAACCAGCCGGCGCGCACCACCGTCGCGCGGCACGTCATGGTGCGACGCTCGTTGTAGCCGATCCTGCTCGGAACGCCGTGCAGATAAACCGTGTCGCCCGGGTTGATGTCGATCCCCTGGGGGATCGCGTAGGCGTGCAGGCTGTCGGGCGACTGTTCGATATCGACTTCGCACGTGATCTCGACCGTTCGTCGGCCGAGCAGGCGATCGATGATCATGGCGTATTCCTCCCTGCCGTGATCAGTCTCGCGAAGGTTTCGACCTGGGTCTGACCGAAGGCGCCGAGATCGACGAAGCGTCCCGTCGCCGGATCCTCGAGCGTCAGCCTGCCGTCGCCCCAGACGGTGAGGCGGAACGGCGTCTCGCGGCCGAGCTCCTCGCGCTTGCGCTCGCGCGCGAGCCCGCGCAGCGTCGCCCGGACGAACCCACCCTCGCCCGGGGCGATCATGCTAACCGCCGTGCCGGCGCGCGCGTCGACGATCGCCACACCGCCATCCGAGCGATCCTCGAAGCGCAGATCGCGTGTCGCGACCGGCCCGCCGGCCGGCTTGTCCTGCGGCTGGTCGAACCCGCCCGCGGCCAGCACGCCCGCGAGCGTGAGCGCGATCATCGTCCCGCCCACCACCAGCGGGTTCGCGATCAGGCGGCGGGGCGATAGACGGCTCATGGGCGCCTCACGCAACCGCGGGTTCCGGGTGCCGGACACCGCCACGCGCCTCGTCGAGTTCCGTGGCGGCCGGCATCGCCATGCCGGCGGATGCGGCCAGCGCACGAGAGAGGGTCTGCGCCACCTCGGCCGGCGCGCGGATCGCCCGCAGGCTCGGCTGCGGCGCGCTGAAGTGCCATGGGCGTACATGCGGCCACATCAGCACATAGGATACCCGGTGCGGCGGGGCGAGCGAGAGGGCGATATCGCCGGTGGCGTCGCCATGCGGCCTGACGGCGGCCGAGGCGATCGCCGCGAACGGCAGGTTGACGCTGACCGGCAGCGCGACGCCGCCTTGGACGATCACGCGCCGCGTCGTCACGGAGTACACCGTCGCGCGCGCCGAGAACCAGGCGAGCAGCGTCAGCGTGCCGAGCGCAGTGAACGCGAGCAGGATCAGCGGCACCAGTCCGTATAGCGCCTCCGCCGGCGCGAGGCCGTCGCGCAGGCTGGCGACGAAGCCGAACGCGGTGAGGATCGCGAAGTAGATCGTCACCGCGCGCACCCGGTAGGCCCGCAGCGCGAGCGGCCACCACGCCGGCGCGCCCTGCCAGAGCAGCCGCTCGCCCTCCGGCAGCCGACCGGGGATGCCGCGGATCTCCTCGGTCTCGTGCTCGAGCAGCACCGGCGCGGTCACAGCAGCGGTCCCAGCCGATCGGGGGTGGCATACATGTTGCCGCCACCGAAATAGGCGCAGATCCGATCCTCCTCGCGCATCGTGATCTGCTCGGGGCTGCGCAGTCCGGGCGCGGCCGGGAAGTGGCGCGCGAGCACCGAGGCGACGCTCACGCGCCTGCGCCGAGCATCGACCGTAACCAGCGTCATCGGCACCAGCACCTGGCGCGGACCGGCGGGGGTGGCGACCTCCGCCTCGAGGTAGCGCAGGATCACCTCCGACTTGTCCACCCAGACGTCGCGGCAGGTGCCGGCGACCTTGCCGTCGGCGGCGACGACATGCATGCCGCGCGGATCGGGATCATCGGCGTCGATGTGGAAGCCGGGTGCTGCGCGCAGCGGCACGATCTTCGGCGCGTTGTCGTCGAAGGTGCGCTCGGGCTCGTCGGCGCGCAGCGCATAGGCCGCCGGCCCGACGCCGTCCTGCATCGGATCGCCGGTCGGCGTCAGCGGCGAGCCCGGCACCGAGGAGACAGGGGCGGCGGCGAGCGGCGGCTCATTGTCCGGGCGCGGCTGCACGACCGTCGTGCCGTCGTGCAGCAGAAAGGTCTTCTTGTCTGGCATGGCCGGGAAGCCCTGCACCACCACGCGCCCGTCGGTGCGGTCGGTGATCAGCGGATAGCCCTCGCGCTTGTTCTCGCGCAGCAGGTAGAACACCAGGCCCGCGAAGAAGATCCAGAACGCGTAGAGCACGACCTGTGCGACGTCGATATGTCCGGTGATGGCGCCGGTTTCCATGGTCTCACCTCGCTCTCAGGCTGGCGGAGGACGCGGGCGCGTCGAGCCGCCGTGTTGGCCGCGCCGGCGCCGTCCGTGCAGCACGCACGAGCGGTCCGATCACGGCGAGGGTTGCGAACAGCAGCACGATCTCGATCAGGTAGACCGTGCCGTAGCCGGTCTCGGGTCCGGTGAGTGCCGGGCCGAGACGCCCCGCGGCGGCGAGCGGCACGATCGCGTCCCGGATCAATCCGCCGAGCGCGATCGCGAGACCGGCCGCCGTCGCCTGCACCGCACCCCAGGCGCCGAGCGCGAGCCCGACCTTGCCCTCGGGGGCTGCCTCCATGCAGGCCGACAGCATGCCGACCGTCAGCAGCCCGGCGCCGAAGCCGATCAGCGCGGTGCCGGCGGCGAAGACCGCCGGCGAGGCGAAGGGGGCCGCGGCGAGCACCAGCACGAATGCGACGATCCCGGCGAGCGCGCCGTGGGCGGCGAGCCGGTGCGGATCGAAGCCGCGCCCGAGCGCGCGCGCGGCCAGCGCGAAGGCCGCCACGCCGCCGGCGGCGAACAGCGCGGTCAGCGTGGTGGTCGTGCCGACCGGCAGGCCGAGGATCTCGCCGCCATAGGGCTCGAGCAGGATGTCCTGCATCGCAAAGGCGCCGGTGCCCAGCCCGACCGCGACCAGCCGCCGATCCCATTGCCGTTCGGCGCAGAGCTCGCGCCAGCTCTCGCGGAACGAGGGGATCTCGCGATCATGGCGCGTGCGTTGGGGATTGCGCGCTTCCTGCTTCCAGAGCGCGATCACGTTCAGCGCCATGGTCGCCATCGCCGCGCCCTGGATCACCTGGATCAGCCGGAGCTGGCTGAAGTCGCGCAGCAATGCACCGAAGCCCAGGCCCGCGACCAGCATGCCGATCAGCAGCATGAACGACATCAGCGCGACCACGCGCGGCTGGGTCTCGCGCGGTGCGAGGTCGGTCGCGAGCGCGAGCCCGACCGTCTGCACGGTATGCAGGCCTGCGCCCACCATCAGGAACGCGAGTGCCGCGCCGACATGGCCGACCCACATCGGACCCATCGTATCGCCCGACAGCAGGATCAGCGCGAAGGGCATGATCGCGAGCCCGCCGAACTGCAGGAGCGTGCCGAACCAGATGTAGGGCACGCGGCGCCAGCCGAGGAACGAGCGATGATGGTCGGAGCGGAAGCCGATCAGCGCGCGGAACGGGGCGAACAGCAGCGGCAGCGCGACCATGGTGGCGACCAGCCCGGCTGCGACGCCGAGCTCGACGATCATCACCCGGTTCAGCGTGCCGACCAGCAGCACCGCGCACATCCCGACTGAGACCTGGAACAGTGACAGCCTCAACAGGCGCGGCAGCGGAAGGTCGGGACTCGCCGCGTCGGCGAACGGCAGGAAGCGGGTGCCGACCCGCGTCCAGCCGCGCGCCAGGGCGGCGTTGAGCGCTCTCATCGGCGCACCATCTCCAGCGCCTGGCTGGTGTAGAACCCCGAGGCGATGCGCTCGGTCCGCCCGGCCTGCCACCACGCGAGCCCGGGCGCCTCGGCGAGCAGATGCCGCAGGCGCCGTTCCGCCACCGGCGCGATCGCGGGCGCCCGGTCGCGCTTCGGGAACAGCGATCCGGCGGCGTGCATGGCCGCGAGCAGCGGCGTGCGCGGAGCGAAGGTGAACAGCACGGAAGCGCCGGTACGCGCGGCGAGGCCCGACACCGCGGCGGCCACGTCCGCGGCGCGGTAGTGGATCAGGCTGTCCATCGCGACGACATGATCGAAGCTGCCGAGGGCGGGATCGAGCATGTCGCCGACCAGCCACGTGACGCGCCCCGCGCCGTGATCATCGCCGGCGCGCTCGCGCGCGAGCCCGACCAGCGTCGGCGAGAGATCGATCGCGACCACCTCGGCGCCGCGCCGCGCCGCCTCGATCGCGAGCGCACCGGTGCCGCAGCCGGCATCCAAGAGCCGACGCCCGCTCATCTCCGCGGGCAGCCACGACAGCAGCGTGGTCCGCATGGCCTCGCGGCCCGCCCGCACGGTGGCGCGGATGCCCGAGACCGGGGCATCGGACGTGAGCCGTTTCCACGCCTCGACCGCGGTGCGGTCGAAATAGGTGAGGAGCTCGCCGCGGCGGGCCTGCCAGGTCGCGGTCGGCATCAGTCGAATCCCAGCAGGTCGAAGATCTCGCGATCGCGCAGCGGCTGCGCCTCCAGCGGCTCGGTGCCGGCCCAGAGCGCGGCCGCGAGGCGGAGATACTCCTGCTGCACCGCCTCGAGCTCGGGCGAGGGCTCCATCTCGAACAGTGTGGCCTTCTTCAGCCGCGAGCGGCGGATCACGTCGAGCGAGGGCAGATGCGCGAGCAGCTTCATGCCCGAGGCATCGTTGTACTTCTCGATCTGGTCGGTGGCGTCGGAGCGGTTGGCGATCACGCCGCCGAGCCGCACGGGATAGTTCTTCGCCTTCGCCGCGATCGCGGCGACGATGCGATTCATCGCGAAGATCGAGTCGAAGTCGTTCGCCGCGACGATCAGCCCGCGATCGGCGTGCAGCAGCGGGCTCGCGAAGCCGCCGCACACCACGTCGCCGAGCACGTCGAAGATGACGACGTCGGTCTCCTCCAGCAGGTGGTGCTCCTTGAGCAGCTTCACCGTCTGGCCGACCACGTAGCCGCCGCAGCCCGTGCCCGCCGGCGGCCCGCCCGCCTCGACGCAGAGCACGCCGGCGTAGCCCTCGAACACGAAGTCCTCGGTGCGCAGTTCCTCGGTGTGGAAGTCCACACTCTCCAGCACGTCGATCACGGTCGGGCAGAGCTGCTTGGTCAGCGTGAAGGTGCTGTCGTGCTTCGGATCGCAGCCGATCTGCAGCACGCGCCGGCCGAGCTTGGCGAAGGCGACCGAGAGATTCGAGGAGGTCGTGCTCTTGCCGATCCCGCCCTTGCCGTAGACCGCGAACACCTTGGCGCCCTCGATCTTCATCGTCGGGTCGGCATGGACCTGCACCGAGCCGTCGCCATCAGCGCGCTTCGGCCCCACGCGGGGGCGAGCAAGATCGATTGCGGTCATGCCGGCGCTCCCATGATGCCTTCGAGTCGATCCTCGAGCTCCTCGCCGGCCGCGCGCAGCCGGTCGAGCACCTCCGCCGAGGGGGTCCAGTAACGGCGCTCATGCGCCTCGATCAGGCGGTTCGCGATCTTCGCCGAGGCGGTCGGATTCAGGGCCGCGAGCCGCTCGCGCATCGCGTCGTCGAGCATGAAGGTCGCGGCGAGATGATCGTACACCCAGGGTGCCACCTGCCCGGTGGTGGCCGACCAGCCCATGGTGTTGGTCACATGGGCCTCGATCTGTCTCACGCCCTCGTAACCGTGCGCGAGCAGCGCCTCGAACCATTTCGGGTTCAGCGCGCGCGTGCGCGTCTCCAGCGCGACCTGCTCGGCGACCGTGCGCACACGCCCCTCGCCGCGCGTCTGATCGCCGACATAGACGGCCGCATCCGCGCCGCGCGCGCGCTTCACCGCGCGGCTGATGCCGCCGAGCGTGTCGAAGTACTGGTCGATCGTGGTGAGCCCGACCTCGATGCTGTCGAGGTTCTGGTAGGTCACGTCGACGCGCGCGAGCACCGCGCCCAGCACCGCGTCCTGCCGTGTCGGCCGGCCATCGACACCATAGGCGAAGCCCTTGCGGCGGAGATAGGCCTCGGCGAGCTCGTCCTCCTCCTGCCACGCGCCGGTCTCGAGCAGATGGTTGACGTTCGCCCCATAGGCGCCGTCGGCATTGCCGAACACGCGGAGCGCCGCCTGCTCGATCGTACCGCCATGCGCCGCGAGATGGGCGAGCGCGTGCTTGCGGATGAAGTTCATCGCCTCCGGCTCGTCGGCCGCGGCGGCGAGCAGCGCGGCCTCGGCCAGCAGCTTCGTCTGCATCGGCAGGAGGTCGCGGAAGATGCCGGACAGCGTGACCATCACGTCGATGCGCGGGCGGCCGAGCCGTTCCAGCGGCACGAGCTGCGCGCCGGCCAGCCGTCCGTAGCTGTCGTGGCGCGGCTCCGCCCCCATCAGCCAGAGCGCCTGGGCGATCGGCCCGCCCTCGGTCTTCAGGTTGTCGGTGCCCCAGAGCACGATCGCGACCGTCTCGGGCAGCCCGTTGCCATCCGCGGTATGGCGCGCCAGCAGGCGGTCGGCCTGGCGGGCGCCGTCCTGCATCGCGAAGGCGGAGGGGATCTTGAACGGATCGAAGCCGTGCAGGTTGCGTCCGGTCGGCAGAATGTCGGTGGTGCGCAGCAGGTCGCCGCCCGGCGCGGGACGCGTGTAGCCGCCGTCCAGCGCGTGCAGGATCGCGCGGGTTTCATTGTCGTCGGCGAGCAGGGCGTCGAGGCGGGCGCGCTCGATCGGATCGGCGATGTGCGCTGCATCGAGCATCTCCGCGCGCTGGGCGGCATCGGGCGGCGCGCCGACCACGTGCAGGCCGTGCGGGATCAGCGTGTATTCGAGCTCCAGCAGCGCATCGGTCAGCCTGGCGATCTCGGTCGCGGGATCCTCCCAGGGCGGCTCGGCGGTCGCGAGATCGACCGCGGCGGCCTGCGCCTGCACGAGACCCGCAAGGGCGAGCCGCGCATTCGGATCGGTGTCGGGATCCTGCGCGCGCCAGCGGTCGATCGAGGCCTTCAGGTCGAGCAGGCCGCGATAGAGCCCGGCATGGGCGACCGGCGGCGTGAGGTACGAGATCAGCGTCGCCCCGGCGCGCCGCTTCGCGAGCATGCCCTCGGAGGGATTGTTGGACGCGTAGAGATAGAGGTTCGGCAGATCGCCGATCAGCCGATCCGGCCAGCACGCGGCGGAGAGTCCGGCATGCTTGCCGGGCATGAACTCGAGCGCGCCGTGCGTGCCGAAATGCAGCA
>CAZHMM010000108.1:0-13026 GCA_964533585.1 uncultured Elioraea sp. | reverse complement strand
GCTAGCCAGTGGGTCCCGCCACCGCCCGCGGCTCCGACCCGGGGCGGCGCGCGACCGAACCGAGGATGAACAGCACGATCAGGATGTTCAGGACGTTCCAGGCGATGCCGTTCACGAACGCGGCGCGGTAAGAGCCCGTCGCGTCATAGATCGCGCCCGACAGCCAGCCGCCGAGCGCCATGCCGACGATCGTCATGGTCATGACGATGCCGACCCGCCGCCCGGCCTCCTGCGCCGGCAGGTATTCGCGCACGATGATCGCATACGACGGCACGATCCCGCCCTGCGACAGCCCGAACACGGCCGAGACGACGTAGAGCGAGGCGAGCCCGTTGAACGGGATGTAGGCGGCCAGCGACAGGCATTGCAGCACCGAGCCGAGCAGCAGCACACGCGCGCCGCCGATATAGTCGGCCAGGAAACCCGAGGCGAGCCGGCTCACCACGCCGCCCGCCAGCATCAGCGCGAGCATCTCCGACCCGCGCGCGACCCCGAAGCCGAGATCGACGCAATAGGCGACGATGTGCACCTGCGGCATCGACATCGCCACACAGCAGCCCAGACCCGCGATCGACAGCAGGATCTGCAGCGAGCGCGGCGTCAGCCCGGCGGCACTCAGTCGGCTCGCCTGCGCGGCCGCTTCGGCCGTGCCGGCGATCGGCGGCGGGCGGGCGCGCAGCTTCGCCACGAGCGGCGTCATGAGCAGCAGGCAGAGCGCGCCGATCGTGAGGTAGGTCGCACGCCAGCCATAGGCCGGCAGGGTGAGCTGCATCGCCAACGGCCAGAACGCGCCGGCGACGTAGTTGCCGGTCGCGGCGGCGGCCACCGCGATGCCGCGGCGGCGGCGGAACCAGTGCGAGAGGTCGGCGATCAGCGGCGAGAAGGTCGCGGCCGCGCCGAAGCCGATCACGCCTTGCAGGACTGCGAACGGGATGACCGAACCGACCGCGGCGGCGAGGGCGTAGCCGGCGGCGAGGCAGACGATCCCCGCGAGCAGCGGCGGGATCACCCCGGTCCGGTCCATGATCCGGCCCAGCAGCACGTTGCCCGAGGCGAAGCCGAGCATGGTCAGCGTATACGGCAGCGAGGCATCGCCGCGCGTCACGCCGAACTCGGCCTGCACGGCCGGCAGCACGACCACGATCGACCACATGCCAACGCTGCCGAGCGTGCCGAGCAGCATGCAGACGATCAGTCGGAGCCAGGCGCGGCGTCCGTCGATGTCGGCGGCTGTACCCGGAGACGTGGCGTGCATCCTCGGCATGGGGGCATATCGATGGGGCTGCTGACCAGCCTGCGGACGGCAACTCAGGGATGTGTCGATCCCAATCCCGCAGGCGGCATTGCACCCTCACGGTTCAGCTGGACTGGCCCATGCCCGCAGTGGCGAGCGCCCGCCGCCCTTCGCCGTCGCACACCTCGTCCATGCGGGCGAGCCAGGCGGACATCACGTCGCTCGGCTCGAACGGCGGCAGTCGACTGGTCATCCGCCACCACATGAAGGTGCCATAGAGCGCGTAGTCGGCGTAGTTCGGGGCCTCCCCGGCGAGATAGGTCTGCTTGCGCAGCACGCGCCGCGCCGGTTCCAGGAGCGGGCGGAACGACGCCAGCTCGGCCTGCGGATCGGGGCAGACCTCCTCCAGCCGCGCGCCGAACCGCCTCTCGCGCGAGGCGCGGAAGTAGTCGCGGTCGTCGGGGTGAAGGCAGTTGAAGATGTCCATGAGGATCGGCCGCGACGCATTCAGCTGCACCGTCCGGTCGGTCCAGCCCGCGACGAAGCGGGCAAGCGCGGCGCCGTGCGCGCTGCCGAACAGGCTCGGACGATTCGGGTAGTGTTCCTCCAGATACTCGGCGATCGCCATGCTGTCGTGCACCCACCGCTCCCCGTCGCGGATCACCGGCACGAGCTCTGCGCCGGCCGGGGCGATCCGCGCCTTCTCGGTGAAGCGCCAGGGCACGCCGGCGAAGGCGAGCCCCTTGTGACGGAGGCTCATGCGGATGCGCCAGCAATACGGGCTGAACCGGCGCGCATCCTCTGCGCCGGTCAGCTCGTAAAGCGTGATCACGCCGCGCCCGGGCGATGCTGGCCGGCGGCAATGCTGGCCGCAGTCTGGCCGAACAGGATGCGCCGGCGCTCCTCGTCCATCGGCGCCTGCGTCGTCTGATACTGCTTGCCGAGCTCGTAGGCGCGCTGCACGGCGGGGCGCGCCGCGATCCGCTCCAGCCACGCCTTCAGGCGCGGAAACTCGTCGATCTTCTGCCCCTGCCGCTCATGCGGCACCACCCACGGATAGCAGGCCATATCGGCGATCGAGTACTCGCCGGCGAGGAAAGCGCGCCCGTCGAGCCGCTTGTCCATCACGCCATAGAGGCGGTTCACCTCCCGCTCGTAGCGATCGATCGCATAGGGCAGCTTCTCCGGCGCATAGGCGCGGAAATGCGTGTTCTGTCCCGACATCGGGCCCAGCCCGCCCATCTGCCAGAACAGCCACTCCAGCGTCGCGGCGCGGCCGCGCAGATCGGGCGCGATGAAGCGGCCGAGCTTCTCGGCGAGGTAGAGCAGGATTGCGCCGGACTCGAACACGCTCAGCGGGTCGCCGCCATCGGCCGGCGCGTGATCGACGATCGCGGGCATGCGATTGTTCGGCGCGATCTTGAGGAACGCCGGATCGAACTGCTCGCCCTTGCCGATATTGACCGGCTTGATGGTGTACGGCGTGCCGGTCTCCTCGAGGAAGATCGTGATCTTGTGGCCGTTCGGCGTCGGCCAGTAGTAGAGGTCGATCATGATGGCTCCTTGCTGAGCGGGGCGGGCATCCCGTGAAGGCGGCCCGTTGCGAATGAGCATGACATGCGCGGCCATCCGGCCAATGTGCCTCGGCCAAGGATGCCCCGCGCAAGGCGCAACCCCGGACCTGCGTCCGCCCGCTACATCAGATCGAGCGCGTCCTCAAGCGACAGCGGCTGGTTGTTGAGCCAGGCATCGGTGATGGCGGTCTCGTCGGCGCGGTCACCGGCGGCGAGCGGATCATGCGCGGCGAGCCGGTGGTCCAGCACCAGGCGCGCGAGCGTCATGCGTCGCGCATCGCCGCCACGCGCGGCGAGTGCCGTTCCCTCCCAGGTGAACAGCGCCGCGCAGGCCGCGTGGTAGAGCCCTGAGGCGGCCTGCCGGTACAGCCCGTCATCCCCGGTCTCTGCCACCTCCTCGGCGAAGCGTGCCGCGCGGTTCAGCGCCTCGGCGACGGGCCCCGCAGCGGCGAGCGGCACGTCCGCCAGCAACGTGGTCAGCGCGGCGAGCAAATCGGGCAGACAGTTGCCGCGGCCCACGCCGCGCTTGATCGCATCCTCAGCCACGACCGCGGACGTTCCTTCCCAGATCGAGCCGAGATGCGCGTCGCGCAGCAATCGCGGCTCGACGAACTCCTCGATATAGCCGTTGCCGCCGCGTACCTCCATCGCATCGCCGATCGCGGTGCGCGCGTCGCGGCAGGCGCGGAACTTGAGCAGCGGTGTGGCGAGCCGCAGCACCCGCGCGGCCGTCTCGTCGTTGGCATCGGCGCGGTCCATCGTCGCGGCACAGAACAGCGTGAAGGAGAGCGCCTCCTCGGCCGGCAGGCGGATCTTCATCAGCGTCCGGCGCATCACCGGGAAGGCGATCGCGCCGCGGCCGAACGCCGCGCGCCCCTGCGCGGCGATGGTCGCCTCGATCAGCGCGCGCCGCATCATCCCCGCCGAGCGCACGCCGTTGGAAAGGCGCGAGAGGTTCACCATGGTCGCCATCTGCGCGAAGCCGCGCGTCACGTCGCCGACCAGATAGGCGGTCGCGCCCTCGAGCGCGATCTCGCCCGAGGCCATGTCGCGCGTGCCGAGCTTGTCCTTCAGGCGAACGATCCGGTAGCGGTTCGGCATGCCGTCGTCGAGCAGCCGCGGCAGCAGGAACAGGCCAAGCCCCTTGGTGCCCGGCGCGCCGGTCGCGCGCGCCAGCACCAGCGCCGCATCGGCGCCGGCGTTCGAGCAGAACCACTTGTCGCCGGAGAGCCGCCAGGTTCCGTCCGGCTGACGCGCGGCGATGGTCTCGATCGCGCCGACATCCGAGCCGGCCTGGCGCTCGGTCATGAACATCGCCCCCGAGGCCCAGGTCTCGGGGTCCTGGCTCGTCAGGCGTGGCACCCAGCGCTGTTGCAACTCGGGCGACGCGTAGAGCCGCAGCACCTTCGCCATGGTGTCGGTCATGCTGATGGGGCAGAGCAGGCCGAACTCGGCATGTGCGAACAGGTACTGGAACGCGTATTTCGCCACTGCCGGCAAGGGCTCTGGCCAGCCGAATGCACCCGGACGATGCGCCATGGCGGCGAGCCCGAAGCGGCCGAGGCCGATCCGTTGCATCGCCGTGTAGGATGGGTGATGGCGGACTTCGTTGATCGTCCTGCCGAAGCGGTCGCGCGGCACGAGTTCTGGCTCGTTGCGGTCGGCCTCGCGTGCCAACGCATCGAGCTCGCCGCCCGCGAGGTCGCCCAGCGCATCGAGATGCGGTTCGAGATGCGCGCGCAACGCTGCCGGGAGATAGAGATCGAGCAGCGTCGCCAGCGATGGATCGAACCGGTAGAGGTTCAACCCGGTCGCATCCGGGGCGACACCATGGCGGTCGCGCGGGGCGAGGCCTCCTTCCGGCATCGTCGTTCCTCCTTTCTGGACCGTCTCGCCCGGCGGATGCTACCACACAGCGAGGGCGAACAGCCCAGGAGGGGGAAACGGCGTGGAGACGGTGGAGCCGCAACGGCTCAAGGGGATCGCGCGCGGAATCGCGACGATGCTTGGCGTGGCCGGCATCCTCCTCGCGGTCAACCAGCACTTCAATCTCCAGTTCTTCGTCGGCCGGGTCGTCCTCGACAACCGTTATCTGTTCCTGCTCGCCGCTGTGTTCCTGCCGGTGGTATTCCTCGGCTATCCCGGCTGGCGTCGGGCGCGCGGTGCGATCCCCGCAATCGACTGGCTGCTCGCCGCTGCGGCGGCGTCGGTCTTCATCTGGCTCGCGAACGCCGCAGACCGCATCCTGCTCGAAGGCTGGGAGTATGCCGCGCCCGCGACGGCGCGCTGGGTCTCGGTCGTGGCCTGGGCGATCGTGATTGAGGCCGCGCGCCGCGCCGGCGGCACGGCGATCGCGGTGATCGTGTTCGCGATCTCGCTCTATCCGACGGTCGCGGATTCCATGCCCGGGCCGATCTCCGGCATCGCCACGCCTTTCCTTGATGCGATGAGCTTCCACGCGTTTTCGACCGAGAGCGCGTTCGGCATTCCGATGCGCGCCTTCGGCGAACTTGTCGTCGGCTTCATCGTGTTCGGCGTGGCGATGAACCACACCGGCGCGGGACGGTTCTTCACCGATCTCGCCTTCGGCCTGGTCGGACGCTGGCGCGGTGGCGCGGCGCAGGTCGCGGTGATCTCCTCGGGGTTGCAGGGCTCGATCTCGGGCAGCGTGATCTCGAACGTGATCGCCTCGGGCGTGGTGACGATCCCGGCGATGAAGCGCACCGGCTTCGCGTCGCACACGGCCTCCGGTGTGGAGTCCGTCGCCTCCACCGGCGGCGTGCTGATGCCGCCCGTGATGGGCTCGACAGCCTTCGTGATGGCCTCGTTCCTGGGCATTGCCTATGTCGAGGTCGCGGTCGCGGCGGCCATCCCGGCACTGCTGTTCTATTTCGGCCTCGTCGTGCAGATCGACGGCTATGCCGCGCGCCAGCGCCTCGGCCGCGTCGCCGAGAGTGAGATCCCGGCCGTGCGCACCACACTCGCGCGCGGCTGGCCGTTCATCGCCGTGTTCGCGCTGCTGATCTGGGCCATGCTGCGCCACAACCAGGAGAGCCTCGCTCCCTGGTATGCGACCGCGCTGATGCTGGTGATCAACCAGTTCCTGCCCGACCGACGGCTCGGCTTCGCTCAGCTCGTGGGCTTCTTCGCCGACTGCGCGCGCGCGCTTGCCGAGCTGGTCGCGATCCTGCTCGGGGTCGGGCTGATCGTCGGCGCCTTCGCCATGACCGGCATGGCCGGCACGCTCGCCAACGACCTCGTGTTCCTCGCCGGCGATTCCACGCTTGTGCTGCTGCTGATGGGCGCGATCACGGCCTTCATCTTCGGCATGGGGATGACAGTGACCGCCTGCTACATCTTCCTCGCGATCACGCTCGCCCCGGCGCTGGTGCGCGGCGGGCTCGATCCGCTCGCGGTCCATCTGTTCATCATGTATTGGGGCATGGTGAGCTTCATCACTCCGCCTGTGGCGCTCGCGGCCTTCGCCGCCGCCTCGGTCGGCAAGGCGAACCCGATGCGCACCGGCTTCGAGGCGATGCGGCTCGGCTCGGCGATCTATCTCGTGCCGTTCTTCTTCGTGTTGAATCCGGCGCTGATCCTGAAGGGGGCGGTTTGGGAGGTCGGGCTTGTGATCGCCACCGCGGTGATGGGCATCGTGCTGTTCGGCTCGGCACTGCAAGGATATCTCGTGGGCTTCGGAGCGATGCGCGGCAATCCCTCCGGGCTGCTCGCGCGTGTGCTGCTGGCGGCTGGCGGCATCGCGTTCGCGCTGCCTGGTGGCGAGCTCACGGGCCTCACGCACGCCACGCTTGTCGCCGTCGCGGTCGCCCTCGCCGGACTTGCACTGCTGCTGCTCCGCTTCGGCGGCGGGGCAAGCCGGGTTGCAGCGGCGTGAGCCGCGCGCCATGTTTCCGGCAACGAGGCTTTACGAAGGGAGGACAACGGATGATCCGGACCATGCTTGCCGCCGGCCTGCTCGTCGCGGGCGCCGGAACGGCACACGCGCAATCGTCGCCGATCCAGCTTCCGGGCACGATCGCCGTCACCGCGTACGACGTGGGCTCAGGCGGCTACAACCAGGTGGTGGCGATCGGCAACGCGATGCGTCAGCGGCTGAATGTCAGCCTGCGAGCATTGCCTGGCCGTAACGACATCGCCAGGCAGGTGCCGCTGCGCGACGGGCGCGCGCAGTTCGGCTATCTCGGCGTCGCCTCGTATTTCAGTCAGGAAGGCGTCTACGAGTTCGGCGCCAGCCGCGACTGGGGGCCGCAGGACATCCGGCTGGTGCTGCTGAACACCTCCGATCAGTTGCTCACAATCGTCACGGCGCGCGACGCCAACATCCGCACGCTCGCCGATCTGCGCGGCAAGCGCGTCGCCTGGGTCGCCGGCGCGCCGAGCCTGAACGGCAACATCACCGCGCTGATGGCCTTCGCGAACCTGACCTGGAACGATGTCCAGCGGGTCGATTTCGGCGGCTATGGCGCGTCGATGACCGGGCTCATCAACGGCCAGGTGGACGCGGCCTTCGCCTCGACCATTGCGGGGCCGGTCTATCAGCTCGCGGCCTCTCCGCGCGGCGTGCACTACCCGCCGGTGCCGCATGACGATACCGAGGGCTGGGCACGCATCCGCGCCAAGGCGCCGTTCTATATCCCTGGCATCGGCAAGGAGGGGGCGGAGATGAGCCCCGAGCGGCCGGTGATCGGCGCGACCTATCCCTATCCGATCCTCTCCACCTACGCGGGCACGGACGAGGCCCTCGTCTACAACTTCGTCCGCGCGCATCTCGCCTACTACGACGACTACAAGGGCGCCGCTCCAGGCAATGTCGGCTGGGCGCTCGATCGGCAGCGGCTCGATTGGGTGGTGCCCTGGCATCCGGGTGCGGTGCGGGCACTGAAGGAAGCGGGCGTGTGGAAGGCGGAGCACGACGCGCACAACGAAGCGCTGCTGAAGCGTCAGCAGGTGCTCCAGGCCGCGTGGCGCGGCTTCGTCGCCGGCGCGCCGGCCGAGGCTGAGGCCTTCGCGGCGGCATGGCCGAAGGCGCGCGCCGATGCGCTGAAGGCGGCGAACCTGCCCGTCATCTTCGAGAACTGAGCGCGTGTTCGCCCCCGGTCTCCTCGCCGGCAGGCGGATCCTGGTGACCGGGGGCGGCACCGGGCTCGGCCGTTCCATGGCCAGGCGCTTCGCCGAGCTCGGCGCCGATCTCGTGCTGATGGGCCGTAGGCTCGACGTGCTCCAGGCGGCCGCCGCCGAGATCGGCGCGGCGACCGACGTGGAGGTCGGCACGCACAGCGTCGACGTGCGCGACCCCGACGCGGTCGAGGCGGCGATCGGCGCCTGTTTCGAGGCCGGCGGCTTCGACGTGCTGGTCAACAACGCCGCCGCCAACTTCATCGCGCGGACCGAGACGCTGAGCCACCGCGCGGCCGACGCCGTTTTGAACATCACCCTGCACGGCCCGCTCTACGCGACGATGGCGGCGGGGCGACGTTGGCTCGCGGCCGGCCGGCCCGGGGTCGTGCTGTCGATCGTCGCGACCTATGCCTGGACCGGCAGCCCCTATGTCGTGCCCTCGGCCATGGCGAAGGCCGGGCTGCTGGCGATGACGCAGTCGCTCGCGGTGGAATGGGGCGGCAAGGGGATCCGCACGGTCGCGATCGCGCCTGGGCCGTTCCCGACCAAGGGCGCGTGGGAGCGCCTCTTTCCGCGCGAGGATCTCGCCGCGCATGTGGTCACAACCGTGCCGCTGAAGCGCGTGGGCGAGCATGAGGAACTGGCGAACCTCGCGGCCTATCTCGTCTCCGATCAGGCGGCCTACATCAACGGCGCCTGTATCACGATCGACGGCGGGCGCTGGCTGCGCGGTGCCGGAAATTTCAGCTTCCTCGACGGTCTGACGGAGGCCGAGTGGCAGAGCTTCCGGCCGAAGAAGGAGGCGAAGTCCTAGTCGCCATGGGGGTTCCGTTCGCCGCTCCGCCACGCCACATCTGCGCGCGATGGATGGATCTCCGCGCGCCCTGATGCCGCTCGCCGCGCTGCTTGACCGGATCGCGGCCGTGCCGCCGCTCGCGCGCACCGAGACGGTGCCGCTCGAGCGCGCCGTCGGGCGGGTGCTGGCCGAGGCGCTCCGCGCCACGGCGCCGGTGCCGCCGCGCCCGCTTGCGCGCCGATCCGGGATCGCGGTGCGGGCCGAGGAGACGCTCGGCGCCGGGCCCTATGGGGCGGTGCCGCTCAGCCTGGCCCAGCCCGTGCCGGCCGGTGCGGCGCTGCCGGAGGGCGCCGACGCGGTGCTCGCACGCGAAGCGATCGAGGAGACCGGCGGGATCGTGGCCGCGACCGAGCCGGCCGCGCCCGGGGATGGGGCGATGCCGGCCGGCGGCGACGCGGCGGAGGGCGCGCTGCTGGTGCCGTACGGAACCGTGCTGGGCCCGCCGCAGATCGCGGTCGCGGCGGCGCTGGGACGCGATTGCCTGACCGTGCGGGCCGAGCCGCGCGTCGCGATCCGGCTCGACGGGCCGGCGGGGATCATGCTGCGCGCCGCGGTCGGTGACAGTCAGGAAGCGGCTGATCTCATCGTGCTGCCCGCTGCGGGCGAGCCCTGTCTCGCCGCGCGACCGATCGACCTGGCTGCGCTCGACATGGCCGACGGGGTTCCCGTGTTGCGCCTGCCCTGCGGTGCGGCGGCTTGGCTCGGCTGGCGCGCGCTCGGCGCGAGGCTGATCCGTCGCATGACCGGCCGTCCGGAGCCCGAGCCGGTCGCCGCGCGGCTGCTCGGGCGGATCGCCTCGGCGGTGGGGATGACCGATCTCGTGCTGGTGCGGCTGCGCGGCGAGACCGCCGAGCCGCTGGCCTCGGCCGATGCGCCGACCTTGGCCGCGCTCGCGGCCGCCGACGGGATGGTGGTCATCCCGCCCGAGAGCGAAGGCCTGCCGGCCGGGGCCGCCGTCGCGGTGCAGCGGTTCTGCTGATGCCGCCGCTCGACGCCATGGCCGCCGTGCGCGCGGCCGCCCGGCAGGAGCAGTTTCTCGAGGTCGTGTCCGAGGACGAGGCGCGGCGCCGGTTCGCTGACGCCTTCACGCCGCGCCCGCTCGGCGCCGAGACCGTGCCGCTCGCCGCCGCGCTCGGGCGTGTGCTCGCCGAGGACGTGATCGCTTGCGTCGATGTGCCGGGCTTCGACCGCTCGATCGTGGACGGCTTCGCGGTGCGCGCCGCCGACACGCTCGGCGCGTCCGAGGCGGCGCCGGTGCGTCTGCGCCTGAACCCCGAGCTGCTCGCCTGCGGCCATCCGCCGGCGCTGACCGTCGAGCCCGGCACCGCGAGCGTGATCGCCACCGGCGGGATGATGCCGCGTGGCGCCGACGCCGTCGTGATGGTCGAGCACGCCGAGCCGGGCGAGGACGACGGCGCCTGGATCGCGCTGCGCCGGCCCGTCGCCCCGGGCGCGTATGTCGGCGGCGCGGGCGGCGACATCGCGCGCGGCGAGACCGTGCTGCGCCGCGCCCGCGTGCTGACCAGCCGCGAGCTCGGGATGCTCGCCGCGGTCGGTCTGGCCGAGGTGGCGGTGCTGCGCCGCCCCCGCGTGGCCGTGCTTTCGACCGGCGACGAGTTGGTCGCGCCCGGGGCACTGCCGCGGCCGGCGGGGGTGTTCGACAGCAACGGTGCGATCATCGCGGCCGCCGTGGCCGAGGCCGGGGGCGAGGCGATCCCGCTCGGCATCGTGCCGGATGACGAGGCCGCGCTGGCCCGCGCGCTGACCGAGGCGCTCGCGCGCGCCGACCTGGTGGTGCTGTCGGGCGGCACCTCGAAGGGGGCGGGTGATCTCTGCTACCGCGTGGTGTCGCGGCTCGGGCGGATCGTCGTGCACGGGGTGGCGTTGAAGCCCGGCAAGCCGCTCTGCCTGGCGGTCGCCGAGGGCAAGCCGCTGATCGTGCTGCCCGGCTTCCCGACCTCGGCGGTGTTCACCTTCCACGGGTTCGTCGCCCCCCTGATCCGGGCGATGGCCGGGCTGGCCGACGCCGAGGCCGAGACGGTCGAGGCACGACTCGCGGTGCGGCTGCCCTCGGAACTCGGCCGCACCGAGTACGCCATGGTCTCGCTGGTCCGGAGCGAGACCGGCCTCGCCGCCTACCCGCTCGCCAAGGGCTCGGGCGCGGTGACGGCGTTCTCGCTCGCCGACGGGTTTGTCGCGGTCCCCGCCCTCACGGATGCGGTGGAGGCGGGCGCGCCCGTCACCGTCACGCTGATCGGGCGTGGCATCCGCCCGGCCGACCTGGTGGTGATCGGCAGCCACTGCGTCGGGCTCGACCGCATCGCCGGCCTGCTCGCCGAGCGCGGCATCGCCGCCAAGGTGCTGAATGTCGGCTCGCTCGGCGGGCTCGCTGCCGCCCGCCGTGGCGAGGCCGACCTCGCGCCGATGCACCTGCTCGACCCGAAGACTGGCACCTACAACCGCCCGCTGCTGCCCGCGGGCGTGAGCCTGATCCCCGGCTGGCGGCGCATGCAGGGGATCGTGTTCCGCCCCGGCGACGCCCGCTTCGACGGCCGCGCCGCCGAGCAAGCGGTCGCCGCCGCGCTCGCCGACCCCGCCTGCCTGATGGTGAACCGCAACGCCGGCAGCGGCACGCGCGTGCTGATCGACGGGCTGCTGAAGGGCGCCCGCCCGCCGGGCTTCCTCAACCAGCCGAAGAGCCACAACGCGGTCGCCGCGGCGGTCGCGCAGGGCCGCGCCGACTGGGGGGTGGCGATCGCTACCGTTGCGCGCGACTACGGCCTCGGCTTCATCCCGCTCGCCGAGGAGCACTACGACTTCGCCGTGCCTGAAGCCCGGCTCGATCGCGCCCCCGTGCGCGCCTTCCGCGATCTGTTGACGGAGCCCGCCACGCGCGAGGCATTGACGGCGCTCGGCTTCTCGCCGTCATCCTGAGGCCAGCCTGGGGAGGGTTCGCATGCGCCTGCTCGTCGCCCTGCTGCTGATGCTCGCGACCCCCGCCGCGGCGGAGCTGCGCGGCCATGGCGGCCCGGTGAAGGCGATCGCCGTCAGCCCCGACGGCGCGCGCGTGGTCTCCGGCAGCTTTGACCAGTCCGCGATCCTGTGGTCGCCCGCCCGCGGCGCGGCCGAGGCGGTGCTGCGCCTGCACGAGGGCGCCGTGGACGCGGTCGCGTTCCTGCCCGACGGGCGCTTCGTCACCGGGGCCGAGGACGGGCGGATCGCGCTCTGGCGCGCGGCCGGCGGCGAGCCCCTCCGCGTGTTCGCGGGCCACGAGGCGCGCGTCGCCGCCGTGGCCGCGTCGCCGGACGGGCAGCGGATCGCCTCGGCCGCCTGGGACCGCACCGTGCGCGTCTGGCCGGTGGAGGGCGGCGCGCCGCGCGTCTTCCAGGGCCACACCGAGAACACGGTGAACGCGGTCGGCTGGCTGCCGGACGGCTCGGCCGTGGTGTCCGCCGGATACGACGGCACGGTGCGGCTCTGGCCGCTCGACGGCACCCCGCGCGTGCTGCTGGAGGCCGGGTTCCCGCTGAACGCGCTCGCCGTGCTGCCGGACGGCACGGTCGCCGCCGCCGGGGCGGCCGGCACGGTCTACCTGATCCCGCCATCAGGCCCGCCGCGCACGCTCGATGCCGGCACCGCGCCGCTGATCACGCTGGCGGCCAACCGCGACGGCACCAGGCTCGCCGCCGGCGGCATCCGCGGCAGCGTGGCGATCTGGGCCCTGCCCGAGGGGCGGCTGATCCGCTCGCTCACCGGCCCCGGCCTGCCGGTCTGGGCCGTCGCCTTCGCCCCCGACGGCGTGCTCTGGACGGGCGGGTCCGACCGCCGGGTGCGGCGCTGGGACGCCGAGACCGGCGCGCATCTCGGCGGCGCGGTGACGACGCCGGAGGACGAGGCTGGCTCCGACCACCCCGGCGCGCGGGTGTTCCGCGCCTGTGCCGCCTGCCACACGCTGAAGGGCGACAGCGCCAACCGCGCGGGCCCCACTCTCGCCGGGCTGTTCGGCCGGCGCATCGCCACCGTGCCCGACTACCCGTTCAGCGAGGCGCTGCGCGGCATGGACATCGTCTGGACGCGCGAGACCGTGGCGAAGCTGTTCACGCTCGGGCCGGCGACCTACACGCCCGGCACCAAGATGCCCGAGCAGGTGGTGGGCAATGCCGAGGACCTCGACGCGCTGCTCGACTTCCTGGAGCGCGAGACCGGCGGGTAGCGCACTTTAT
>CAZHMM010000107.1:0-13037 GCA_964533585.1 uncultured Elioraea sp. | reverse complement strand
ATGCAACTCCGCCCGAAGCGATCACCGCGATGGGACCTGGCTGGCGATCCGTGAGCCGCGCCACGGAGCCGGCGAATAATCCAACAACGAGATAATAGAGCGTGACGACCCGCGCCGTCTCCGCCGTCCCGTGACCGGCCTCGGCGAGCATCAGCGGCGTCGGGTACCAGATGAAGACGGCGGTGGCCGCGTTCAGTGGAACGGAGATGCCGATGACGAGCGCCGCGTAGCGCAGCGTGATCGCCAGCCCGCCGGAGGGACTCGGACGCCGCGCTGCCGCCGCACCATCGGGCTGCCCTGCCCGCCCGGCCGTCGCCCGCAGGGCCAGCGCGCCGGACAGCGCCACGATCGCCGAGGCAGCCAGGAAGGTGACGGTGAACCCGAAACGCCCTGCCAGCACGCCGCCGATCGCGGAGCCGCAGAAGACACCACCGAAGGTCACCGCGACCGCAGCGCCGACCGCGCGTCCCGCCCTGCCATCGCCCGAGGCCTCGATGGCGTAGGACTGGCAGGCGAAGGTCGCGGTCGCGTACGCCAGGCCGATAACGCCTCGCCGGAGTGCGAGTTCGATCAGCGACCGCGCGAATCCCATGCCCGCCAGCGCGACGACGATCGGCGGGATGGAGGCGAGGTAAAGCCGGCGCGCACCCAAGCGCCGGACCAGGACGCCAACAAACGGCGTCGCCACCGCGATCGCGACCAGATAGAGCAGCAACGGTGCGGCAGCGGCGAACCGCGCTGTAATCCAATCCGGCCGCTCCGCCGCGCGCGCATAGACCGGCAGGAACGACACCGCGATCTCGCTGCCGACCGAGAGCAAGAACGGGGCAAGCCGGATGTCGTCGACGTCGGACAGCCGCAGCCGGGATGGGGCTGGCGCGGCAATCCCCGCGGACACCGTGTGCGGGATCGCGGCCTTGCGGGTGGCCGGGAAGGCGCGGAAGCGCTCGGCAAGGTCGATCGCGTGGTCGTTCAGCCGTGCCGAGACACGGCGCAGTGCGCCGAGCCCACCCGGCCGGATGCGGTGGAGGAACACGCCGGCGCGCCGCTCCTCAAGCAGGCGCAGCACACGCCCGAGCGGCTTGGACACCGTCCCCGAGGCGATCGCAAGCACCAGCTCGACCGTAATCAGGATCGCCACGAGCGTGAGCACAATGATGTCGAGGAACACGTCGCGCAGACGGGACTGGATCAGGCGTGGGCTCGTCGCGATCTCGATCTCGCCGACCAGGCGATTGCCGTCGAGCATCGGCAGCGAGACCGTCGCACGCCGGAACAGCAGCGCCTGCGCGAACCCCGTCCCGGCCAGGAAAGCCGCCGACGCCAGCCGCTCGGCGCGCGCGACGGTCCGGCCCGCGGCGGTGGTCAGGCTGATCCCCTCGATTTCCTCGAAATCCCGTAGGGTCGTGCCGAGGTAGTCATCGAGTCCGGCAAGCGAGTCGAGCGGGATGCCGCGATCCAGTGCCCGTTGGACCTCGCTGCGCACGACGGTGCCGATCAGTCGCGTGCGGTTGATCAGTTCCGGCTCGACGGCGCGGTTGAAGCTCCGGACGGAGACGAAACCGAGTGTCAGGACCGATACGGCGACGATGACGGAGAGTGCGACGATCACCCGCGCCCGAAGGCTGTCTCGGTCGAGGAACGGCGGCTGGACGGTCATCGTTCTGGCGGCGTCGCGAGGGCGCGTCCGACCGCGCGATAGCGCTGATCCGCCTCCTCCAACAGGCGCCTGATCGCGACGCCCTCGCCGCCGGGCGCGGCCGCCGAATCGCCGCCCGCCGCCGCCCGCCAGGCGTCCTGCTCGTAGCCATGGATCGCGCGGTCGATCGTTTCGAATGCGACGATCTGCCGGCGCAGGGCCACCCGGAGCAGGACTGCGCCAAGAGCGCCCGTGAGCAGGAAGATCGCGATCGCGGCGAGCATCAACTCCGCCGCCATCGCCTGCACGCGCGTGACATTCGCCGCCGCCGGATAGGCAACGACGACGGCGGTTGCGAACGCGCCCTGCCGCCCTCGGACATCGACCCCCGCCGTAGAATCCCTCGTTGGTGCGGATATACCAGGGTGCGCCCTTAGCACTGGCCTGCGCGGCAACGATCTCCTGCCCGACCGTGCTGGTCGGCTGCCGATCCGTGGAGTGGATGATCCGCCCATCGCTGTCGAACACATGGATCGCCGTGATCCGGTCGTCGGTCTGGCGCACGCGTTCGAGCAGTCCGTCCGCGTTGCGGACGCCCGATACCGGCAGCCCGAGCCGCGCGGCCGCGGCCAGCGGTTCAGCAGCGCGGTCAGCCAGGACCAGAAGGCGCTCGCCGATCAGTTTGGTATGGATACGAGCGAACCGAAGCACGGCCAGCAGAACGAAGATCGCCAACACGACGACGGCGACGGCGCGGACTCCCGCCTAGATGCGCCAGTACAGCCCCATGCTTCTTCCTGGTGACGCAACCTCCAACCGGATTTCAGCACCGCTGCGGAGGTGGATCAAGACGATGGCGCCGCCCTGCCATAGGCCGTTTGAAGGATCCAGCGTCGGAAGGCGGCGAAGCCCGGTTCTGCCGCACGTGCCGCACGGTGCACGAGATACCAGCCGCCCCCTTTGGCGCCGTGACTGCGAAAGGCGCGATGAGTCGCTCCGCAGCGATGCCATCGTCGATATACGGGCGGATGCCCATCGCCACGCCGAGCCCGTCGATCGCGGCCTGCAAGGCCTGGCCGTCATACGCGAACTCCGGTCCGCCGATGCGGATCGGCCTGCCCCCCCGCCGCGAGCCAGTGCGGCCAATCGTCGGGCGCATGCGCGACACGCAGGAGCGTCTCCGCGCGCAGCGCCTCCGGCCGGTCGCGATCCGCACCTCGAGCTCCGGCTCCCGGCGTTGCAGATCGGCCAGACGCGGGATCAGCCAGCGGATCGCGAAGGTCGGGCCGACGCCGATTGTGACGACATTGCGCTGTCCCATCGCCACGACCTGCTCGGTCAGCCCCGCGAGACCGTCCAGCAGCGGCGTGAGCCCGACGCGATAGGGCTCGCCCGCGGCGGTGAGGGCCAGCCGGTTGGCGTGGCGCGCGAACAGATCAGTGCCGAGGCGCTGTTCGAGCAGCCGCACGAGCCGGCTGATGGCGGCGAAGCCGCCAGTGCGCGCGGCCGCCTCAAACGCCTTGACGCCGTTGAGCGAAGGCAGCCGGCGGACCCAGACCATCAGGAAAACTCACGCTGAGGCCAAGATTATGCCGTTTGTCCGACGGAACGAAGCGGCGCAAGGGATCGGCAGGAGCACGCGCCGATGACGCCCGCCCTGATCGCCCTCGGCGCGAGCTCGTTCCTGCTGCATCTGCTGCCGCGCACTTGGCGTCCGGATGCCGAGAACCCGCGCCACGGGGTCGGCTATGGCATCGCCAGCATGTCGCTGATGCTGCTGACCGGCGTGGCCGGGCCGCTGCTCGACAGCTTCGTCCTCGGCGGCAGGCTCGATCGGCGTAGGATCGTCGCCAGCAAGGCGGTCTGCCAGGTGCTCGGCCACAGCCTGAAGCTCATCTATTTCGGCGGCCTGATCGCGAATGCCGGCACGGTCGATCCGGTGATGGCGGCGTGCGCGGTGCTCGCCTCCCTGCTCGGCACGATGCTCGCCCGTCCCCTGCTCGCGGCGATGAGCGAACAGCAGTTCCGCCGCTGGGCCGCACGGATCGTCACGGTGATCGCGTGCTACTATGTCATGCACGGAAGCTGGCTTCTGGTGGTTCCCTGAGGGGAGACGGGCGATGTCCGGATCGATCGAGCCGCTGATCCTCGACCTGGTGGCGTTCGTAGCGGGGCGCCCGCGCCCCTATGCGGAGGTGATCGAAGCATGGCGCACCTCCTGCCCGCGCCTCACCGTGTGGGAGGAGGCGGTGGAGCGTGGCCTTGTTGCGCTCGAGCGCGGCGCCGATGGCAGCGTGCGTGTGGGGGCGACCCCGGCCGGCCGCGCGGCGCTGGCGGAGCGCGTGGCGTAACGGCTCAGACCGTCGCGAGGTGACACTCCACCTCGATCTCGCGGCCAGTGCGCGGTCGCGGCGGTTCGGTGCGGCACCGCTCCACCACGACCGGGCAGCGCGGATGGAACCGGCAGCCCGGCGGAATGTTCGCCGGATCTGGCATCGCATCGCCGAGTCCAACGTCAGGGATGCCGAGGCCCGGCTCGGGCGTCAGCACCGAGGCCAGCAATGCCTTGGTGTAGGGGTGCTCGGGCGCGGCGAACAGCGCCTCGGTCGGCCGGCGTTCGACGATCCGGCCGAGATACATCACCGCGACCTCGGTGGCGACGTGCTCCACCACAGCGAGATTGTGGCTGATGAACAGATAGGTCAGGCCGAGATCGCGGCGCAGTTCGGCGAGCAGGTTCAGGATCTGCGCCTGCACCGAGACGTCGAGCGCGCTCGTCGGCTCATCGCAGATGACGATGCGCGGACGCAGCACCAGCGCGCGCGCGATCGCCACGCGCTGGCGCTGCCCGCCCGAGAGCTGCGCCGGCAGACGCTCGCCCATCGCAGGGTCGAGCCCGACCCGCTCCAGCCCCTCCTCGACGCGCCGGCGGATATCGGCATCCGCGATGCCGCCTTGCGCCACCAGCGGCAGAGCGACGATGTCGCGGATGCGCCGGCGCGGGTTGAGCGAGGAGAACGGGTCCTGGAACACCGGCTGGATCAGCCGTGCGCGGGCGCGCCGGTCCATCGCCGAGAGCCGCTGCCCGTCCACCAGCACATCGCCGGAGGTCGGCGGCAGCAGGCCGAGGATCACACGCGCGAGCGTCGACTTGCCGCAGCCCGATTCGCCGACCACGCCGAGCACGCCACCCGCCGGCACCGAGAACGACACGCCGTCGACCGCGACCACGTGCTTCGGCGCGCCGAGCAGGCCGGTCTTGACGCGGAAATGCCGCGTGAGATCACGCAGCTCGATCGCGGGCGCGCTCACGCCGCGAGACTCGCCGGGCCGGACCAGTTCGGCGGCAGCACGCAGCGATAGCCGTGCTCGCCCGCTGCCTGCCATGGTACGGTGCGCGCGCACTCGGCGCGTGCCTGGCCGCAGCGGTCGCGAAAGGCGCAGCCGGCGAAACCGTGGCCGACGCGCGGCACCACGCCCGGGATCGCACCGAGCGGCTGGTCACGCCGCACCTTGCCGGGCACCGGCACGCAGGCGAGCAGGCCGCGGGTATAGGGATGCGTCGGGTCGCCGAACAACTGCTCGGCCGGTGCGGATTCGACCACCTCGCCCGCGTACATCACCGAGACGCGATGCGCCATGCGCGCGACCACGCCGAGATCATGGGTGATCAGCATCAGCGCGAGTCCGAGGTCGCGCTGAAGATCCATCAGCAGCCGCAGGATCTGCGCCTGCACGGTGACGTCGAGCGCGGTGGTCGGCTCGTCGGCGACCAGCAGCTCCGGATCGCACATCAGCGCCATCGCGATCATCACGCGCTGGCGCAGCCCGCCGGAGAGCTGGTGCGGATACTGGCCGAGCCGCATGCGCGGCGACGTCACACGGCACTTCGCCAGCAGATCCTCGGCCCGGTCGAGCGCCTCGGCGCGTGTCCCGCCGCGATGGCGGCGATACACCTCGGCCATCTGCGAGCCCACCGTGTAGGCCGGATTGAGGCTCGTCATCGGCTCCTGGAAGATCATCGCCATCCGATCGCCGCGCAGCTTCGAGAGCTGCGACTCCGACAGGCGCAGCAGGTCGTGACCGTCGAAGGCGAGCCGGTCGGCCTCACGGCTGCCGTTACGCGCGAGCAGGCCCATCACCGCAAGTGCGGTCACGCTCTTGCCGCAGCCGGACTCGCCGACCACGCAATGCGTCTCGCCGCGGTAGATCGTGAGGTCGGCGCCGCGCACGGCCGCGAGCGAGCCGAACGATATGCGTAGGTTGCGCACCTCCAGTAGGGCGGCCTCGCGCGCGGCGCTCATCGCACCTGGCTTGCGCCGACCATGTCGCGCAGCCCGTCACCCAGCAGATTGATGCCCATCACCAGCACGAACAGCGTGATGCCGGGCACGAAGATCACCCACGGATCGAAGAACATGTACTCCTTCCCCTCCGAGATCATCAGCCCCCAGGAGGGCAGGGGCGGCGGCACGCCGAGGCCAAGGAATGAGAGCACCGCCTCGAGCAGGATCGCGAGCGCCATCTCGAGCGTGGCCACCACCGCAAGCGGCGAGAGGATGTTCGGCAGCACCTCGCGGCCGAGGATCCAGGCACGCGAGCAGCCCGCCGCCCAGGCGGCCGAGACATAGTCGAGCGTGCGTACCTGCATGGTGGTCGTGCGCGCGACCACGGCGAACCGGTCCCACAACAGCAGGCCGAGCGTCAGCACGACTACGGTCAACGACGAGCCGATCAGCGAGACCACGGCCAGTGCCACCAGGATCAGCGGGATCGCAAGCCGAGTGGTGATGATGAACATCACCACATCATCGACGCGGCCACCGAAGAACCCGCCGATCACGCCGATCGTGATACCGATGATGCCCGAGACGATCACCGCGGTGATGCCGATCAGCATCGAGATGCGCGCGCCAAGGATCAGCCGCGAGAAGTAGTCGCGGCCCAGCTGGTCGGTACCGAGCAGATGGGTCGGGTCATGTCCCTCCATCCAGAATGGCGGCAGCAGCCGCCGCGTCAGATCCTGCGCAAACGGATCATGCGGCATCAGCAGTTCCGCAAACACCGCGCAGAACAGCACCACCCCGACGACCAGCGCCCCGAAGGCGAGGCCGGCATTGCGCATCACCCTCATGAGGCGCGCAGCCTGGGGTCCAGCACCGCGTTCGCCACGTCGGCGACCAGCGTCAGCACGATGTAGATGACGGCGAACAGCAGCACGACGGCCTGCACGGTCGGGAAGTCGTTCTTGCTGATGCTCTCCCAGGCGAGGAAGCCGATGCCGTGCAGGGCGAACACGGTCTCGATCACGATCGAGCCGCCCAGCATGAAGCCGAGCTGCACCGCGGAGATCGACACCACCGGCATCGCCGCGTTGCGCAGGGCATGCTTCAGTACAATCGATGATCGCGACAGGCCCTTGGCCCGCGCGGTCCGGATGTAGTCCGAGGACAGGGCATCGATCATCCCTGCGCGCGTCAGCCGCATCAGCGCTGGGATCGCCGAGAACGACAGTACGATCCCGGGCATCACATAGTGCTCCCACGAGCCGGTCCCCGAGATCGGCAGCCAGCCGAGTTGCAGGCCGAAGAACAGCATCAGCAGCAGCGCGAGCCAGAACGAGGGCAGCGCCTGGCCGACCATCGCGACGAGACCGACCGTGCGGTCGATCCAGGTATTCTCGCGCAGCGCCGCGACGATCCCCAGTGGGATGGCCACCACCAGC
Organism: uncultured Elioraea sp.; assembly: GCA_964533585.1. Classification (GTDB taxonomy): domain Bacteria; phylum Pseudomonadota; class Alphaproteobacteria; order Acetobacterales; family Acetobacteraceae; genus Elioraea. The sequence goes on along the minus strand of CAZHMM010000107.1, from coordinate 5,673 downwards.
GCAATGCCGATGCCGACCAGGCCGAGCGTCAGCGTGACGGGCAGGCGTTGCCAGATCAGCGTCGAGACCCGCTCACGGAAGAAGAAGCTCTCGCCGAAGTCGCCCATCGCGGCGCGCCAAGCCCAGTCAAAGAACTGGATCACCACCGGCCGGTCGAGCCCGTAGGCGCGGCGGATCGCTTCAACGTCCTCGGCGCGCGCTTCCGGTCCCGCGATGACGATCGCGAGGTCGCCGGCAAGCCGCGTCAGCACGAAGGCGAAGGTCAGCACGGTCAATGCGACCAGCACCGCAAGTGCCGTGCGGCGGAACAGGAACAGCAGCATTGCGGCAAACCTACGGGCGGGCGCGCCGGTCGGCAAGGCGCGGCAAGCGTGGCGGCAGCGCTCGGTCTCTGCTACCTCGGCCCGATGCCTCACCGCCCCGCCGACTCCGCTGTGCCTCTCGCCCCCGCCGACCCCGCCGCGCTTGGCCTCGACCAGGAGCGTCTCGCCGAGGCGGCACGCTTCGCCGAGGCGCACGAGACGCCCTGGCCGCGCGATCTCCGCGCGCATCTGGAGAGCGGCTATTTCGAACCGCCACCGGACAACGCGATTCTCGGGCCCGTCGCCTCGCGCGGCGGACCGGCCGGCATCATCCTCCGCCACGGCGCGACGGCCGCGTCCTGGGGCGAGACGACGCGCACGGACATGACGTTCAGCGTGGCAAAGTCCTATCTGTCGCTGCTCGCCGGCCTCGCACACGGCGACGGCCTGATCCCCGATCCCGACGAGGCGGTCTCGGCACGCGTCCGCTCACCGCATTTCGAGGGCCCGCGCAACGGCGTGGTCACCTGGCGGCAGATGCTGAACCTCACCTCGGAGTGGGAGGGCACGCTCTGGGGCAAGTCGGACGTGATTGACCGCAACCGTGACCTCAAGCGGGAGGGCCGGGCGAAGAAGGGAGAGGCGCGGCTGCTGCACGATCCCGGCACGTTCTGGGAGTACAACGACGTGCGAGTGAACGCGCTCTCGCTCGCGCTGCTGCACGTCTTCCGACGCCCGCTGCCGGAGGTCTTCCGTGTGCGGATCATGGAGCCGATCGGCGCGAGCCGCGACTGGCGCTGGCATGCCTACGAGAACGCGCGCGTCACGATCGACGGGCGGGAGATGATGTCGGTCCCCGGAGGCGGGCACTGGGGCGGCGGCGTCTTCATCGGCGCGGTGGACCAAGCGCGGATCGGGCTGCTGGTTGCCGAGCGCGGGCGCTGGGATGGGCAGCAGCTGATCCCGGAGTCGTGGCTCGACGCGATCGCCGAGCCCTGCCCGCTCAAGCCCGAGTATGGCCTGCTCTGGTGGCTGAACACTGACGGCGCGCGCGCGCCGGCCGCCTCGCGCCGCAGCCTGTTCGCTTCCGGCGCCGGCGGCCACGTGACCTGGATCGATCCGGTGCGCGATCTCGTTTCGGTAACGCGCTGGCTTGATCCGGAGGCGTTTGCCGAGTACGCGGCGCGCGTCGTGGCCGCGGTGCACGACTGAGCGGCGACGCTCAGACCAGCACGCAGGCAGCGCCCCGCTCACCCTGACGCCGCCACGCCGGATAGGTGGCACGGCACTCTTCGCGCACATGCGCGCAGCGCGGGTGGAAGTGGCAGCCGGAGGGCGGGTTCGCCGCCGAGGGAATCTCGCCCACGATGCGCGGCAACGCCCCGCGGCCGGACGGATCGGGCACCGGCGAGGCGTCGCGCAGCACCCGCGCGTAGGGATGGAGCGGCTCGGCGAACACCTCGCCGACGCTGCCTTCCTCGACGATCCGGCCGAGATACATCACCGCGACACGGTCGCAGAACCAGCGCACCACGCCGAGATCGTGGCTCACGAAGACGAATGCAAGATTGCGCCGTTTCTGGAGGTCGCGCAGCAGCAGCAGCACCTGCGCCTGCACCGACACGTCCAGCGCCGAGACGGGCTCGTCGGCGATCAACAGGTCGGGCTCGACGGTCAGCGCGCGCGCAATGCCGATGCGCTGGCGCTGGCCGCCCGAGAACTCGTGCGGATAGCGGTCGAGCGTCGAGGGTGGCATGCCGACCTCGTCGAGCAGCGAGGCGGCGCGGTCGCGCGCCGCGCGCCCGGAGGCGAGCCCGTGCACACGCAGCGGCTCCGTCAGCGCCTGGCCGATCGTCCGACGCGGATTGAGCGACGAGTACGGGTCCTGGAAGATGAGCTGCATGCGTCGGCGCAGCCGCGCCAGCGTGTCGCCGCGTGCCGCACGCACGTCCTCACCGTCGAACCGCACCGTGCCCTCATCCGGCTCGATCAGGCGCAGCACGGCACGCGCGACCGTCGACTTGCCGCACCCGCTTTCGCCGACCAGCCCATAGGCCTCGCCGCGGCGGACGGCAAAGGACACGCCATCCACCGCGCGCACGGTCGTCGTGACGGGCCGCGGGAAGCCCTTCGTGACGGTGAAGTGCTTCACCAGCCCTCCGACGTCCAGCAGCGCGTTCATTCGGCGCGCAGTTTCGGATCGGTCGCGTCACGCAGCCCGTCGCCGACCATGTTCAGCGCCAGCACAAGGATCAGGATGGCGACGCCGGGGAAGATCGCAAGCCAGGGCGCGTCGAGGATGTTCTCGAAGCCGTCGCGCATCATCCCGCCCCAGGTCGGGGTCGGCGGCTTCACGCCGAGGCCGATGAACGAGAGCGAGGCCTCGGTGCGCACGGCTGTCGCCATCCACAGGCTGCCCATCACCAGCACCTCGGAGAGGATGTTCGGCAGGATGTGCACGAACAGGATGCGCGCGTGGGAGTAGCCGAGGGCCCGGCCGGCCTCGACGAAGGCGCGCTCCTTCAGCGCCAGCACAGGCGCGCGGGCGATCCGCGCGAACGGTGCGATCGCGGTGAGCCCGATCGCGACGACGAGATTGACGAGATCGGGGCCGAGCAGTGCGACGACGATGAGACCGAGGATCAGGCTGGGGAAGGACAGCAGCACGTCCATCACCCGCATGACGAAATTGTCGAAGCGGCCGCCGATATAGCCCGAGATCATGCCGATCGCGCCGCCGATCATGATCGCCGCGGCGATCGCGGTCAGCGAAACGATCAGGCTGATCCGCCCGCCCCAGAGGATGCGCGAGAGCACGTCTCGGCCGAAACAGTCGGTGCCAAGCGGATGCGTCCCACTCGGCGCGCTCAACTGGGCGAGCACGTCCTGCTCGATCGGATCGTGCGGCGAGAGCAGAGGCGCGAGAATGGCCGAAAGGGCCACCAGCACGCAGAGGATGATGCCGATGCCGGTGGTCGGGTTCGCCAGGAACCGCGCGACGGCCCTGCGCACCGGCGAGACGTTGGCGATCGCAGCGGCAGGGGCGGCGGCGGTGGTCATGCGTGCTTCACCCGCGGATCGATCAGGCCGTAGGTGAGGTCGGTGATCAGGTTCACCACGACGATCAGGAAGCAGTAGATCACCATCAGGCCCTGGAGCATCGAGTAGTCGCGCTGGTTCAGCGCGCCGACGATGATCTTGCCCAGGCCTGGCCGGTTGAAGACGATCTCGGTCAGCACCGAGTTGCCGATCAGGATGCCGACATAGAGCCCGACCACGGTGACGACCGGGATCAGCGCATTGCGCAGCCCATGCTTCCACACCACCGCCCGCCAGGGCACGCCCTTGGCGCGCGCCGTGCGGATGAAGTCCTCCGACAGCACATGCAGCATCGCGCTGCGCGTGACGCGGGTGATGTAGGCTGCCATCACCAGGCCCAGCGTGATCGCCGGCAGCACGAGCTTGTGCAGCCGGTCCACCGGGTCGGCGAGATTGGCGTTGCCGATCACCGGGAACACCTTCCAGTGCAGCGCGAACAGCAGCAGCAGGAAGATGCCGGAGACGAACACGGGGAAGGAGAGGCCGAGCAGCGAGAGCAGCCGCGCGGCAACATCGATCGCGCGGTTGCGGTGCAGCGCCGCCCAGATCCCGACCGGCACGCCGACGACCGTGCCGATCAGCATCGCCGCACCGGTGAGGTCGAGCGTGTGCGGCAGCACTGCCCCGACCTCGCTGACGATCGGCCGTCCGGTCACCAGGCTGGTGCCGAAATCCCCCGTCAGCGAGGCGAACAGGAAGTCGAAATACTGCTCGTGCAGCGGGCGATCGAGGCCGAGGCGCGTGCGCAGCGCCGCGATCGCGTCGGGTGTTGCCTGGTCGCCGAGGATCACCAGCGCCGGATCGCCCGGCACGATGCGGACGATCACGAACACGAGCGTCAGCACCGCGATCAGCGTGGGTGCGGCGGCGAGCAGCCGCCGCACCACGAAACCGATCATGGGCGCCCCCCGGCTGGACGCGCGCTGCTCACCGGAATCGCGTCGCCTCAGTGATCAGCGGGCCGAGCGACATCGAGCCCTTGAGCTCATAGCCGTAATCCACGCTGTTGTGGCGCGCGAACACCAGCAGCGTCTCGAACAGCGGCACGCCGCAGACCGCCTCGACCAGCTTGCGCTGTGCGGCGGCCCAGAGGGCGAGCTGCTTCTGCGGGTCGGTCTCGACGCGGGCGGCGTCGATCTCGGCATCGGCCATGTTGCAGTGGCTGAAGTTGGTCACCGCGGTGGGCGTCTTGACGATCGACCGGCCGTGATAGAACTGCGTGAGGTAGATGTCGGCGACCGGGAACCGCGCCGCGCCGTAATAGACGAGCGGGCTCAGATCCTGGCGGATCTGCTGGTGGAACGTCGCGTGCTCGACCACCTGGAGGTCGAGATTGATGCCGACGCGCCGAAGCTGCTGCTGCACCACCTGCATGCCCGCGAGCATCTCGGGCAGCTGGGTGTGGATCACCCGCACGGTGAAGCCGTTCGGATGTCCGGCCTCGGCGAGCAGGGCACGCGCGCGGTCGGGGTCGTGCTGCAGCAATGGCACATCGGCGGTGAAGCCGAGATAGCCGCGCGGCACCAGCGACTGCCCTTCGCGTGCGACCGCCTCGCCGCGCCAGCGCACCAACTCGGCGCGGTTGATCGCATGCGCGAAGGCGCGGCGGACGCGGATGTCGTCGAACGGCGCCTGCTTGGTGTTGACGTTGATGATCGAGAGCTCGGCCGGCTCGAACACGTCGACGATCACATCCGGCAACCTGCGGGTGCGCTCGAGCCAGGTGGCCTGGGCGCGGCCGTAGTTCACGTCAAGCTCGCGGTTCTGGAAGGCGAGGTCGCGCGAGGCATCGGACGGGATGAAGCGGTAGGAGACCCGCTTGATCTGCGGCGCGCCGCGGAAGTAGCCCTCATGTGCGGCGAGTTCGAGCGACTGGTTCGGCGTGACCGAGGCGAAGGCGAAGGGGCCCGAGCCGATCGGCGCGCGCACGAAAGCATCGCCCTTCTGCTCGACCGCGCGCTTCGAGACGATGTAGCCGCCGGCGTAGTTGGTCACGAGGCCGAGCAGGCTGGGGACGTTCTCGCGCAGGCGGATGCGCACCGTGTGCGGATCGACCACGTCGACCGACTCGAAGGCGCGGAAGTCGCCCGAGAACGCCGAGGTTGAGGCCTGCGCGGCCTTGCGCAGGCTGAACGCGACGTCCTCCGCCGTGACCTCGCCGAAGCCGCCATGGAACTGAACGCCGCGGCGCAGATGGAAGGTCCAGGTGCGGCCGTCCGCGCTCGACTCCCAGCGCTCGGCGAGATCGGGCTCGATCTCGGCAGGGCTGATG
>CAZHMM010000106.1:0-13305 GCA_964533585.1 uncultured Elioraea sp. | reverse complement strand
CCTCCATCCCCGCCGACTACACCAACCGTCCGATCAAGCCGAAACTTCTACAGAACAGCCCACAGCGGTCGAGTGCCGCGCCGATCGCCTCCATCGCCAGCGGCATCTCGCCGAACCACACCACGTGCGGCCGCATCCCGCCCGCGCGGCCGCAGGAGGGGCACGGCGTCGCCACCGACAGGTCCTCGCGCCACGGCATCACCGCGCCGCACAGCCGGCAGCGCGCCTTCGCGAGCTCGCCGTGCATGTGGATCAGATTCGTCGTACCCGCGCGGTCGTGCAGATCATCGACGTTCTGCGTCACCACCGTCACCCCACCCGGCCACTCCCGCGACAGTCGCGCGAGCGCGCGATGCGCCGCGTTCGGCTGCACGGCGGGGTCGGTGATCTGCCGCCGTCGCGCATTGTAGAACGCGTGCACGCGTGTCGGGTCGCGCGCGAACGCCTCCGGCGTGGCGACATCCTCGATCCGCACCGTGGCCCAGATGCCGTCGGGGTCGCGGAAGGTGGCGAGCCCGCTCTCGCGCGAGATGCCGGCGCCGGTCAGGACGACGATCGCGGCATCGCGCGGGATCAGTCGCACGAAAGCCCGAACGCCGACAGACCCTCCTCGAGATAGTCGCCGAGCAGCGGCATGCCGACCAGGTAGTCGTCGGCGTTGCGCAGATTGCGCTCCTTCGCGGTGCGCACCGCCTCGTCCCACTCCGAGACGTCGAACTCGCCGCGGCCGATCCAGGCCAGCGCGATCAGCGCCGCCTGCTGGTCTTCGTTCATCTCGCCGATCGCATCGCGGAGTTCCTCGGCGATGGTGTCGCCCTCCTCCTCCAGCAGATGCGCCTCGGGATCGTCCTCGTCGGGATCGGCATCGCCATCGCCCGCCTCCTTGGCGTCGAAGGCGCGCGCACGCGCAATCACCCAGCAGACGGTATCCGTGGAGATGCCGAGTTCTGGAACGTCGTCCTCGTCCGCCATGGTCCTGTCCTCAGTCGCGGCCCGGGATCCGCACTGCCTCCAGCTCGATGGCCGAGTAATAGGCGGCGAGCGCCCGGATCTGCTCGTCCGTCAGGTCGCGCGCGGCGATGCTCATCTGCTCGTCGTGCCGACCCCCATCACGATACGCGGTCAGCTGGCGAATGAAATAGTCCACCGGATGGCCGGCGATGGTCGGGGCATTGGCCTGTTTCGAGATCCCGTCCATGCCGTGGCAGCCCTGGCACGACTGCGCCGCGAGCCGCCGCCCCTGGCGGGGATCGGCCTCCTGCGCCGGCGCCGAGGTCGCCGGCAGGAGAAGGGCGGCCGCCGCGACGGCCGCCCCGATCATGCGCAAATGGGTCACTGCGCCTGGTACGAGATGCGATAGATCGCGCCGGCGGTGTCGTCGCTGACCAGCAGCGACCCGTCGGGCAGTTGGGCGACATCGACGATCCGGCCGTAGTACTCGCCAGTCTCCTCGTCGAGCCAGCCGGAGGCGAAGACCTCGGGCTCGCCCGCCATGCCCGAGCCATCGGGCTTCATCGGCGTGAACATCACGCGCGCGCCGACCGGCGTGGTGCGGTTCCATGAGCCTCGCTGGGCGCTGAACAGCCCGCCGCGATAACGCTCGGGGAACATCCGACCGGTGTAGAACATCAGCCCGAGATCGGCGGCATGCGCGACCATCTCGGCCTCGGGGAAGCGGACATCCGCCGGCGGCTCGCGGCCCTGGTACTCGTTGGTGCGGGTGCGGCCGCCGCCGTAATAGGGGAAGCCGAAATGCTGGCCGGGCGCGGTCGCGCGGTTGATCTCGCCGGGCGGGATGTCATCGCCCATGCCGTCCACCTGGTTGTCGGTGAACCAGAGCTCGCCGGTGCGCGGGTGGAACTCGATGCCGACCGAGTTGCGGATGCCGCGCGCGAACACCTCGCGGTTCCGGCCGTCACGATCCATGCGGATGATGCCGCCGATGCCGAGCCGGTTGTAGAGGTCGTACTTCTCCGGCGGATGGACGTTGTAGGGCTGGCCGAGCGAGATGTAGAGCTTGTTGTCCGGCCCGATGCGGCAGACGCGATGGCCGTGGTTGAAGCTCTCCTCCTCGCGCGGGATCAGCTCGCCCTGCGGCACGACCACGTCCACGGCCACGTCCGGTCCCTCGTGGAAGAACTCGATCGCGGGGAATACGAGCACGCGGTTATGCTCGACCACATAGAGGAAGCCGTCCGGGCTGTAGCAGGGATTCGGCTGGGTGAAGCGGATCGCCGGCGCCACCCGTTTCACTTCATCAGCGACCCGATCCTTGTCGCGATCGACCACGACCCAGAGATCGGTCTTGCGCGTACCGACGAACACGTTGGCGTTGTTGCGGCTGACCGCCATGTGGCGCGCATCCGGCACCACGGCATAGAGGTCGATGCGGAACCCAGGGGGCAGCTTGATGCGCTCGAGATTGCGCCGGATCTGGTCGGCGCGGCGGCCGGTCTGCGGCACGGTCTGCGCCTCGAGCGGGGTGCCGGTGGTCTGGAAGCCGCGCATTCGCTCAAGCGCCTGGTCGCCTGTCGCCTGCTGCGCCTGGGCGGTGCCGAAAACAAGGGCCGCCGCCGACGCCAGAAGCATCGCTCGCATGGTCGTGTTCCTCCTCAGCGGCCTCTTTGGGGGGCGGGCCGCATCCTGTGCTGCGCCGGGGAAGCCGGCGGGGGGAGTGTGCAAAGCCGCGGTTCGACCCTCAAGGGAAATATTCGCGGGAGGCTGATCCGATGCGCGGACCGGCAGGCCGGCCAACGTGGCATGTCGGCAGCGGATCGGGTTAGTCTCGCGCCGCCTCCGCCGGATCGAGGAGAACCATGCGCGCGAAGCTGCCGGAATTTGCCCTGGCCCTTCTCCTGACAGCAGGCGCGGCATCCGCCCAGCCGGCCCCGCCCGTCGGCGTGGTGCAGGTCACCCAGGAGCCGGTGACCGAGACCGTTTCGTTTTTTGGTCGAATCGAAGCGATCGAGCGTGTCAACCTCGTCGCGCGCATCATCGGCTTCCTCGAGGACCGCGCCTTCCGCGAGGGTCAGGAGGTGCAGAAGGACGACCTGCTGTTCGTGATCGAGCGCGCGCCCTATCTCGCGGCGGTCGAGGCCGCGAAGGCTTCGCTGGCCTCGGCCGAAGCGGCGAAGACGAACGCGGATTCGCAGCTCGCCCGCGCCGAGGAGCTGCTGCGCACGCGCGATACCTCGCCCGCCGTGCGCGACCAGCGCAAGGCCGAGGCCGAGATGGCGGCTGCCCAGGTGCTTGAGGCACAGGCGGCGCTGACACGGGCCGAGATCAATCTCGACTACACCCTGATCCGCGCCCCCGTGGCGGGCCGGATCGGGCGCGCCGCCGTCTCGCCCGGCAACGTGGTCGGCCCCGAGACCGGGCCGCTCGCCCTGCTGGTCGGGCAGGATCCGATGTACGTCACCTTCCCGGTGAGCCAGCGCCTCTTCCTCGACCTCGACCGTGAGGCAAGACGCGACGCTGAGCAAAGGCTGCGCGTTCGCCTGCGGTTCCAGGACGGCTTGCGCTATGACCAGGTCGGCCAGATCGACTTCGTCGACGTCACGGTGGCGTCGGGCACCGACACGGTGACGGTGCGCGCACGCATCGACAACCCGGAGCGGCGCCTGATCGACGGCCAGTTCGTCTCGGTCACGATCGAGGGGCCGGAGCCGGAGCAGCGCGTGGTGATCCCGCAATCCTCGATGATGCTCGACCAGCAGGGCGCCTATGTGTTCATCGTCGAGGACGGCAGGGCCGCGATCAAGCGGCTGCGATTGGGCCAGCCGCTCGGAGGCGGGCGGATCGTCGTCGAGCAGGGGCTCGCCGGCGGCGAGATGCTGATCGTCGACGGGCTGCAGCGTGTGCGCGCCGGCCAGCCGGTGCAGGGCGTGCCGGCCGCGCCGCGTCCGGCGCGCGGGGGCTGAGCGGGTGATCTCGGCCGTGTTCGTCGACCGGCCGCGGCTCGCGGTCGTGATCGCGATCGTCACCACCATCGCCGGATTGCTGGCGCTGAGCCGGATCCCGGTCGCGCAGTATCCCGACATCGTGCCGCCGCAGGTCAGTGTCACCGCCCGCTACCCCGGCGCGAGCGCGGCGGTGGTCGAACAGACCGTGGGCCAGGTGATCGAAAGCCAGGTGATCGGCGTCGATCGCATGATCTACATGCGCAGCCTGTCCGCGAATGACGGCACCTACCGGCTGAATGTCAGCTTCGAGCTCGGCACCGATCCGGACATCAACACCGTCAACGTGAACAACCGCGTCCAGGTCGCGCTCGCCGGACTGCCGACCGAGGTGCGCCAGCAGGGTGTCACGGTGAAGAAGCAGTCCTCGGCGATGCTGAACGTGATCGCTGTCCACTCACCGGACGGACGGCATGACGGGCTGTTCCTGTCGAACTATCTCACCATCAACGTGCTCGACGTGATCAAGCGCGTCCCCGGCGTCGGTGACGTCACGCTGTTCGGGCCGCTCGACTACGCGATGCGGGTGTGGGTGCAGACCGAGCGCCTCGTCCAGCTCGGACTGACGCCGTCCGATGTGATCGCGGCGATCCAGGCGCAGAACGTGCAGGCGCCGCTCGGACGGATCGGCGCCGAGCCGATCAGCGACGACCAGCAGCTCCAGCTCACCATCACCACGCGGGGACGGCTCACCACCGCGGAGGAGTTCGCCGCGATCGTGATCCGCGCCAACCCGGACGGGTCGATGCTGCGCCTTGGCGACATCGCCCGGATCGAGCTCGGCGCGCGGCTCGCCGATGTGCGCACGCGCTTCAACGGGCGGGACGGGCAGCTTTTCGCCGTCTACCAGGCGCCGGGGGCGAACGCGGTGGCGACCGCGCGTGCCGTGCAGCAGGCGATGGCCGAGCTCGCCGGCCGCTTCCCCGAGGGCATGGACTGGACCGTCACCTACGACGCGACAACCTTCGTCACCGAGACGATCCACGAGGTGAAGAAGACGCTGATCGAGGCCTTCGTGCTGGTCGTGCTGGTGGTGTTCCTCTTCCTCGGCAATCTGCGCGCGACCCTGATCCCGACCATCGCCGTGCCGGTCAGCCTGATCGGCACCTTCGTCGCCCTGCTCGCGCTCGGCTACTCGGCCAACACGGTCAGCCTGCTGGCGATGGTGCTGGCGATCGGCATTGTCGTCGATGACGCGATCGTGGTGGTCGAGAATGTCGAGCGCGTCATGCACGAGGAGCCGCATCTCGCGCCGGGTGATGCGGTGAAGAAGGCGATGGCCGAGATCACCGCGCCGATCATCGCCATCACGCTGGTGCTGCTCTCGGTGTTCGTGCCGATCGCCTTCATCCCGGGCATCTCGGGCGAGCTGTTCCGCCAGTTCGCGGTGACGATCTCGGTGGCGATGGTGCTCTCGGCGATCAATGCGCTCACCCTCTCGCCGGCGCTCGCGGCGGTGCTGCTGCGCCCCACGCACGCGCCCCGGCGCGGGCCGATCGCGGCGATCATGCGCACGATCGACGCGGCCGCGAACGGCTACGCCGGCGTGGTGCGGCGGCTGGTGCGGATCTCGACCGTCTCGCTGCTGATCGTCGCCGCCTGCATGGCCGGCGTCGTGGGCGTGGCGCGCATGACGCCGACCGGCTTCGTGCCGGAGGAGGATCAGGGCGCGTTCTTTGTGCAGATCCAGCTGCCCGATGCGGCCTCCGTGCCGCGCGCGCTGGCGGTCGCCGAGCAGGTGGAGCGGATCGTCGCCGCCGATCCGGCGGTGGCGAATGTCTCGACCATCGTCGGCTTCAACTTCCTCGACGGCGCCGCGCAGTCGAACGCCGCCTTCATCATCGGCCTCCTGAAGCCGTTCGAGGAACGGCGCGACCCCGCACTGGCGGTGCAGCCGGCCCTTGCCCGCATGGGGACGGAACTCGCCGCGATCCGCGACGGCATCGCCGTGCCGCTGAACGTGCCGCCGATCGTGGGCCTCGGCACCGGCGGCGGCTTCACCTTCATGCTGCAGGACCTCGAAGGGCGCGACCCGAAGGAACTCGCGCAGGTCACGCGCGGGCTGATGGTGGCGGCGAACCAGCAGGATGGGCTGACGCGGGTGTTCTCGACCTTCAGCGCTTCGAGCCCGTCGATCCGTCTCGATCTCGACCGCGACAAGGCGGCCACACTCGGCGTGCGCGTCGCCGACGTGTTCGCCACCCTCCAGGCCGTGCTCGGCGGCGCCTATGTGAACGACTTCAATCTGTTCGGCCGCACCTGGCAGGTGAACCTCCAGGCCGAGGCCGAGGGCCGCCGCGCCATCGGCGACATCCTGCGCATCCATGTCCGCAACGCGTCGGGCGAAATGGTGCCGATGCGCAGTCTCGCCGAGATTCGCATCGACGAGGGCCCGCAGAGCATCACCCGGTTCAACAACTACCGATCCTCCCAGTTGCTCGGATCCGGCGCGCCGGGCGTCTCCTCGGGCCAGGCGCTCGCGCTGATGGAACAGGTCGCCGACCGCACCCTGCCGCAGGGCTATGCCTATGAGTGGTCCGACATCTCGTTCCAGGAGAAGCGCGCCGAGGGCCAGACGGCAGCGATCCTGGCGATGGCGGTGCTGTTCGCCTATCTGTTCCTGGTCGCGCTGTATGAGAGCTGGACCATTCCGGTGCCGGTGCTGCTCTCGGTCTCGGTCGGGCTGCTCGGCGCCTTCCTCGGCATCCTGGTCGTGCAGGCGCCGCTCGATCTCTACGCGCAGATCGGCATCGTCGTGCTGATCGCGCTCGCGGCGAAGAACGGCATCCTGATCGTCGAGTTCGCCAAGGAGCAGCGCGAGAAGGGTGTGGCCCTGCTGGACGCCGCGACCGAGGGCGCGCGGCTGCGCTTCCGCCCCGTGATGATGACCTCGCTCGCCTTCATCATGGGCCTCGTACCACTGGTCACCGCCTCGGGCGCGGCCGAGATCGCCCGCCGCAACGTCTCGGTCGGCGTGTTCGCCGGCATGATCGCCGCCGCGCTGCTCGGCATCTTCGTGATCCCGATGCTCTACGTGGTCTTCCAGGGGCTGCGCGAGCGGATCACGGGCTGGGTCAGGCGCGCGCCGTCGCCCGAGGGCACGCCGGCCGAGTAGCCGCGTGGCCTACCGCCGGGCGAGCGCGCGGAACAGCGAGGCGTAGCGCGCGGCCGAGCGCGCCCAGGAAACGTCGGTGCGCAGCGCGTTGGCCTGGAGCCGCCGCCATGTCCCGGCGTCGGCGAACAGCGTGGCGGCACGGCGCGCCGCCGCCGCCAGCATCCCGGCAGAGGCCGGGCTGAACACGAGGCCGGTGCCCCAGCCCTGCCGCAGCGCCATCTCGTTCGCGTCCACCACCGTGTCGGCAAGCCCGCCCGTGCGCGCAACGACCGGCACCGCGCCGTAGCGCAGCGCGCAGAGCTGGGTCAGCCCGCAGGGCTCGAAGCGCGACGGCACCAGCACGCCATCGGCGCCGCCGTAGATCAGCCGGGCGAGCCGCTCGTCGAACTGCGTCGCGAGGCCGACACGGCCGGCATGCATCCTCGCCGCCTCGGCGGCGCGCGCCTCCAGCCCTGCCTCGCCGCTGCCGAGCAGCGCCAGCACGCCGCCAGTGCCGAGCAGCGCAGGCAGCGCGTCGAGGATCAGATCGACGCCCTTCTGCCAGGTGAAGCGGCCGACAAAGCCGAACACCGCCGCGCCTTCGGGCGCCTGCAACCCGTACGCACGGCAGAGGGCCGCGCGGTTCGCCGCGCGCGGCGCCATTCCGTCGGCGTCGAACCGTGCCTCGAGATGTGGGTCCTGCGCCGGGTCCCACTCCGTCGTGTCGAGCCCGTTCAGGATGCCGTGCAGCACGTCCGCGCGGCCGGCGAGCAGGCCGTCCAGCCCCATCCCGCCTTCGGGCGTGGTGATCTCGGCGGCATAGGTCGGCGAGACCGTGCTGATCGCATCGGCATACCACAGCCCCGCCTTGAGGAAGCCGACGCCGCCATAGAACTCGACGCCGGCGAGCGCGAAGGCGGCATCCGGCAGGCCGAGCTGGCGGAACAGTGCAGCCGGAAACGCGCCCTGGAAGGCGAGATTGTGCACGGTGAACAGCACCGGCCGTGGCGCGGCGCCGTGGCGCAGATAGGCGCCGGTCAGCCCCGCCTGCCAGTCATGCGCATGCACGGCATCGAACCCAGCGCCTTCCGTCGCGAGCCGTGACGCCGCCGCACCGAGGGCGGCGAAACGGATGCCGTTGTCGGCCCAGTCGGTTCGGTCTGGGCCGAGATACGGGTTGCCGGGACGGTTGAACAGCGCCGGCGCGTCCAGCACCGCAAGGTCGAGCGGTCCGGCCCGTCCGCGCAGGACCCGCGCCGGGCCGCCGGGCAGCCCCTCGAACCGGGCGGCCTGCTCGGCCCCGTCGAGCGCGCGCAGCACGGCCGGGTAGCCGGGCAGCAGCGTGGTGACGGCGATCCCTTCGGCCGCGAGCGCGCCGGGCAGCGCACCGACCACATCGGCGAGCCCGCCGGTCTTGACGAGCGGCACCGCCTCCGAGGCGACGGCGAGGACGCGCATGCGCGCCGCGTCAGCCGAGCCGGGCGATCATCGGCGCGGTGATCAGGCAGATGCCGCGCTCGGTGCGGCGAAACCGCGCCGCATCGGCCTCTGGATCCTCGCCCACCACCAGACCCGGCGGAATGCGCACGCCGCGATCGACGACCACGTTGGTGAGCCGCGCGCCGCGCCCGACATCCACCTGCGGAAGCACGACCGCACCGTTGAGCGCGGCATAGGAGTGCACGTGCACACCGGTGAACAGCAGCGAGCGATGCACGGCTGCGCCGGAAATGATACAGCCGCCCGAGACCAGCGAGGAGACCGCCTCGCCGCGCCGCCCTGTCTCGTCATGGACGAATTTCGCCGGCGGCACGACCTCGGCATAGGTCCAGATCGGCCAGTCCTGATCGAACAGGTCAAGGTCGGGCACGATGTCGGTGAGGTCGATATTCGCCTCCCAGTACGCGTCGACCGTGCCGACATCGCGCCAATACGGCACCGCCTCGGCGGAGGAGCGCACGCAGGAACGCTCGAAGCGGTGCGCAATCGCGCGGCCGTTGCGAACAAGATACGGGATCATGTCCCGGCCGAAATCGTGCGTCGAGCCCGCGTCTGCCGCGTCGCGCCGCAGCTGATCGACCAGGAAGGGCGTGTCGAAGACGTAGATCCCCATCGAGGCGAGTGCGCGGTCCGGCTGGCCCGGGATCGCCGGCGGATTGGCGGGCTTCTCGACGAAATCGACGATCAGTCCGGTCTTGTCGATGTGCATCACACCGAAGCCGGTCGCCTCCGCCCGCGGCACGGTGATGCAGGCGACCGTCACGTCGGCCCGCGTCTCGACGTGCTGCTGGAGCATCACCTCGTAGTCCATCTTGTAGACGTGGTCGCCCGCCAGCACGACGATGTGGCGCGGTGCATGGTCCTCGATGATGTCGATGTTCTGGAAAACTGCATCAGCCGTGCCGCGGTACCACATGGTTTCGGAAACGCGCTGACTTGCGGGCAGGATGTCGAAGCTCTCGTTGCGCTCGGGGCGAAGGAAGTTCCAGCCGCGCTGGAGGTGGCGGATCAGGCTGTGCGCCTTGTACTGGGTCGCGACCGCGAGGCGTCGGATGCCTGAGTTGATCGCGTTGGAGAGCGCGAAGTCGATGATGCGCGACTTGCCGGCGAAAAACACGGCGGGCTTGGCGCGCCGGTCGGTCAGCTCCATCAGCCGCGAGCCTCGTCCGCCCGCGAGCACGAACGCCATCGCGCTGCGCGCGACCGGCGCGGGAAGTGAGGCTCGGCCGTCAATGCTCATGTCATGTTCCCCTGGTTCTCCCGATCCTGCCAGGGGGAGGTGCGGCTGCGCCAGTGGGCGTTTCAGCCGCCGCGCCGGCTCTCCTGCGTCGGCGGCAGCTCGGCGGCCTGGCCGAGCGCCCGTCGCGGCACGGGAATGTTCCAGACCGTCGTCGCATACTCGGCGATCGTGCGATCCGAGGAGAACCAGGCCATATTGGCCGTATTCAGGATCGCCGCCCGGGTCCAGCCGGACGCGTCATGCCAGAGCCGATCCGCACGCCGCTGCGCTGCCCAGTACGCCTCGAAGTCGGACGTGACCAGGAACGGGTCCGGCCCGCGCAGCGAGGCAACGAGATCGCGGTAGCGGTCGGGCTCGTCTGGCGAGTAGTCGCCGCGCTCGAGCGCCTCGAGCACCGCAGCAAGCCTCGGCGAGGCGGCGATCGCGGGCCAACCGCCGGTGCCGCGCGCGCGGCGCTCGGCCACCTCCTCGGCGGTCAGGCCGAACAGGAAGATCGTGTCCTTCGGCACGCGCTCGGCGATCTCGACATTGGCGCCGTCGCGCGTGCCGATCGTGAGCGCGCCATTGAGCGACAGCTTCATGTTGCCGGTGCCGGAGGCTTCCATCCCCGCGGTCGAAATCTGCTCCGACAGGTCGGCGGCCGGCACGATCAGTTCGGCGGCGGAGACATTGTAGTTCGGCAGGAACACCACCTTCAGCAGCCCGTGCAACGCCGGATCGCCGTTGATCGCCGAGCCGATGTCGTGCGCGAGCCGGATGATCAGCTTGGCGCGGTGGTAGCTCGCGGCCGCCTTGCCGGCGAACACCTTCACCCGCGGTGCCCAGCCCGCGGACGGAGCCGCGCGGATGGCGTCGGCGAGCGCGATCGTCTCGAGCAGATTGAGCAGCTGGCGCTTGTATTCGTGGATACGCTTGATGTGCACGTCCAGCATCGCCGCCGGATCGACCGCGATGCCGAGCTCGCCGCGGATGGTCTCGGCAAGCGCCTGCTTGTTCAGGCGCTTGGCCTGCGCGAAATCGCCCTGGAAGCCGGCGTCGTCGGCAAGCGGCCGCAACTCCTCCAGCGCCTGCGGATCGTCGCGGAACCGGGGGCCGATCGCGGACTCGATCAGCGCGCAGAGCCGGCGATTCGCCTGGTGCAGCCAGCGGCGGAAGGTGATGCCGTTGGTGATGCCGACGATGCGGCCGGGCGCGACCCGGTCGAGGTCATGGAAGACGGTGCGCCGCAGCAGGCTGGTATGCAGCGCCGAGACGCCGTTCACGCGGTGCGAGCCGATGAAGGCGAGATGGCCCATGCGCACGCGGCGCTCGGCGTTCTCGTGGATCAGGCTGACTGAGGCGGCGAGCGCGTCGTCGCCTGGGAAGCGTTCGCGCACCTGCTGAAGGTGGCGTGCATTGATCAGGTAGATGATCTGCATGTGGCGGGGCAGGAGCCGCTCGATCAGGCCGACCGGCCAGCTCTCCAGCGCCTCGGGCAGCAGGGTGTGGTTGGTGTAGCCGAACGAGCCGACGGTGATCCGCCAGGCCTCGTCCCACGGGATCGCGTGCTGATCGAGGCAGATGCGCATGAGCTCGGCGATCGCGATCGCCGGATGGGTGTCGTTGAGCTGGATCGCGACCTTGTCGGGCAGCGAGCCGAGGCTGCCGTACACGCGCAGGTGCCGCCGCACGAGATCCTGCAGCGCGGCCGAGGTGAAGAAGTACTGCTGGCGCAGGCGCAGCTCCTGCCCGGCGGGCGTCTCGTCGCCGGGGTAGAGCACCTTGCTGATCGACTCCATGCGCACGCGATCGGCGAGCGCGCCGAGGTGATCGCCACGATTGAACGCCTCGAGCTTCAGCGGATCGGGCGCGCGCGCCGACCAGAGCCGGAGCGTGGTCATGCTGCGGCCGCGCCAGCCGACCACCGGCGTGTCGTAGGCGACCGCGTGCACCATCTCGTCGGGCCGCCAGACGCAGGGCTCCTCAGCGAGCGAGCCCTCGACCAAGCCGCCGAAGCCGATCTCGGGCGCGATCTCGGGCTTGGCGAACTCCCACGGATTGCCGAGTGCCAGCCAGTCTTCCGGATACTCGTGCTGCCAGCCATTCGTGATCACCTGGCGGAACAGGCCGTGGTCGTAGCGGATGCCGTAGCCGAAAGCCGGCACGCCGAGGCTTGCCATGCTCTCCATGAAGCAGGCGGCGAGCCGGCCGAGACCGCCATTGCCGAGCGCCGCGTCCGGCTCGGCCATCCGGATGCGCTCCAGCGTGACGCCGAGCGGCGCGAGCGCGTCGCTCACCTCCTCGGTCAGGCCGAGATTGTCGATATTGTCGCGCAGCAGCCGGCCGATCAGGAATTCGAGCGAGAGGTAGTAGACCTGCTTCGCGCCCGTCTCGTAGGCGGCGCGCGTGGTCGCCATCCAGCGATCGACGATCAGCTCGCGCACGGCGCGCGCTGTCGCCATGAACCACTCGCGATCGGAGGCGGCATTCTGGCTGCGCCCGAGGTCGTAGGTGAGCTTGCGCACGATCGCCTCGCGCAGCATCGCGGGGTCGCGGCGCGTGCCGCCTCGTGTCTGCGTCTCGATGGTCACGCCCAGTATCGTCTCCGCCTCACGCGTCCGGCAGTGGATCATGCCAGGGTAAATATTACTAGAATGCCCGGGCGCTGTGCAGCCGTGGCCCGCGTGGCGCGGCGTAACACTTCATGTCACAGCTTTGCCTGACCCTGCCGCGATGCGCCGAAGGCGGCGATCCGCTGCCGCGTGTCCGGCCGATCCAGCATCACCTCGGCGTCCGCCGGCAGGCGACGGCGCCAGTTGGGATGGCCGTCGACGGTGCCGGGCAGGTTCGGCTGCTCGCCGAGCGCGCAGGCGTCCTCGACCGGCAGCAGCGCGAGCGCCGACGCCGCCTTGCCGACATGGCGGATCGCGGCATCGACGACGCGCTCCGCCGCCTCGTTGCCCGGCGCCTCGCCCAGGGCGGCGCCGGAACGGCACAGCGCCCGCCAGAGCGCCCGCCGGTCAGACGCGCGGGCCGCCTCCTCGGCCTCCGCCGTCGCCGAATCCGGGAAGCGGTCGAGCCGGCGACGCCAGGCGATGTCCCGCCCCTGCCACCAACCGACGACCGTGGGCAGGTCGTGCGTCGTCGTCATCGCCACCGCGCGGCGCGACCACTGCGCCGGATCGGTGAAGCCGCCCGCGTGATCGCGCTCGAACCAGAGCACACGCATGCCGAGAATCCCGGCCGCATCCAGCCGGTCGCGGAATCCGTCCGGCACCGTGCCGAGATCCTCGCCGATCACGATCGCGCGGTGTTCCCAGGATTCGAGCGCGATCAGGCGGATGAGATCGTCGAGCGGGTAGCGGACATAGACGCCCTCGGCCGGGCTCGCCCCCGGCGGCACGAGCCAGAGCCGCGCAAGCCCCATGATGTGATCGATCCGCACCCCGCCGGCGTGGCGCAGGGCTGCGCGCAGCACGCCGAGGAAACCGGCGAAGCCGGTGTCGATCAGCGCGGTCGGCGAGAACGCGGTC
>CAZHMM010000105.1:0-13664 GCA_964533585.1 uncultured Elioraea sp. | reverse complement strand
CGCGCAGCGCCGGCAGGCAGGCCTGGGCGACGTAGAACGGCGCCTTCAGGTTGGCGTCGATCAGCGCCGAGGCGGTTTCCTGCTTCAGCACCGCCCAGCGCCGGTCGGGGGTGTTCAGCCCGGCATTGGAGACGACGATGTCGAGCCGGCCGAACCCCGCCAGCACGGCATCGCGGGCGGAATTCACCTGCGCCGCGTCGGTCAGGTCCGCCGGCACGACCAGCGCGCCGTCGCCGATCATCGCCGCGGTCTCCTCAAGCGGGCCGCGCCTGCGGCCGGTGAGTGCGACGCGCGCGCCTGCCCTGGCCAGCGCGATCGCGGTCGCGCGGCCGATCCCCGAGCCCGCCCCGGTGACCCAGGCGGCCTTGCCGTCCAGTGCTGCCATCGTTCTAGAGAACCCTTCCCGTTTCGGCGTCGATCAGGTGCATCTGGTCCATGTGCGCGGCGAGCCGCATCGGCGCACCCGCCTGCGCCCCGGCCGCCGGATCGACGCGCGCGCAGACCGGCGTGCCCTCGATCCGGAAGTGCACCAATGTCTCCATGCCCATCGGCTCGATCACGTCGAGATCGACGCTGATCGGCGCGAGGTTCTGCTTGTCGGTGCGCGTCGTCTCGGTGAGGTGCTCGGGGCGGATGCCGAACAGCAGCTTCCGGTTGGCATGCTGGGCATAGCGCGCGGTACGGTCCGCCGGCACCGGGACTGACAGCCCCTGGCCGAGCTCAACCGTCAGCGCGCCGGCGCCGTTGGTCAGCCGCGCGGGGATGAAGTTCATCGCCGGGCTGCCGATGAAGCCGGCGACGAAGATCGTTGCCGGATTGTGGTAGAGCTCGTTCGGCGGACCGACCTGCTCGATGATGCCGTGATTCATCACCACCACCCGGTCAGCGAGCGTCATCGCCTCGACCTGGTCGTGCGTGACGTAGATCGTCGTGGTCTTGACCGCCTGGTGCACCTTCTTGATCTCGGTGCGCATCTGCACGCGGAGCTTGGCATCGAGGTTGGACAGCGGCTCGTCGAACAGGAACACCTTGGGGTCGCGCACGATCGCCCGGCCCATCGCCACGCGCTGACGCTGCCCGCCCGAGAGCGCCTTGGGCTTGCGGTCGAGCAGCTCGCCGATCGAGAGGATGGCGGCCGCGCGGTCGACCCGGCGCTTGATCTCGTCCTTCGGGAAGTGGCGCAGCTTCAGCCCGAACGCCATGTTGTCGAACACGGTCATGTGCGGGTAGAGCGCATAGTTCTGGAACACCATGGCGATGTCCCGGTCCTTCGGCGGGATGTCGTTGACCATGGTCCCGCCGATCCAGATCTCGCCCTCGCTCACCTCCTCGAGCCCGGCGATCATGCGCAGCGTCGTCGACTTGCCGCAGCCCGACGGGCCGACGAGCACGCAGAACTCGTGGTCGGCGATCTCGAGGTCGATCCCGCGGACGGCCTGCACGCCGCCCTCGAACATCTTCACGATCTTGCGCAGGCTGACTTCCGACATCGCTCGATCCGTCTCCTCACCCCTTGGTCGCGCCGGCGGTCAGACCCGCGATGTAGTAGTCCATCAGGAACACATAGACCA
Organism: uncultured Elioraea sp.; assembly: GCA_964533585.1. GTDB lineage: Bacteria > Pseudomonadota > Alphaproteobacteria > Acetobacterales > Acetobacteraceae > Elioraea. Next base: position 12,093 of record CAZHMM010000105.1, on the reverse strand, counting down.
CCACCGGCGGCAGGGCCGCGAGCAGCGCGCCGGCCATGATCTGCCCCCAGGCGAAGGTGTCGCCGCGCACCAGCTGGCTGACCACGCCGATCGTCAGCGGCATCTCCTCCGGCCGGGTGATGAACGCGGTCGGATAGACGAACGCGGCCCAGGAGACCGTGAAGGCGAAGATCGTCGCGGCGATGATGCCCGGCAGCGCGACCGGGATGAAGATCTTCAGCAGCATCTGCGGCCAGGAGGCACCGTCGATCAGCGCCGCCTCGTCCAGCTCCTTGGGGATCGAGGCGAAGTAGCCGATCATGATCCAGGTGCAGAACGGCACCGTCAGCGTCGGATAGACCAGCACCAGCCCCCAGATCGAGTTCAGCAGGCCGAGCCCGCCGACGATCTGGTAGAGCGGGATGAACAGCAGCGTGTCCGGCACCAGGTAGGTCAGGAACACGCCGGTCGCCAGCGTCTGGCTGCCCCAGAACCGCATGCGCGAGAGCGCGAAGGCGGCGAGCACCGACACCACCATGGTGATGGCGACGACCAGCAGCGTCACGATCACGCTGTTCTGGAAGAAGGTGAGGAACAGCGGGTTGTCGAGCGTCGCCACATAGTGCTCGAGCGTGGGCGAGCGCACCAGCCACGGGCTCAGCGTCTGATCCGCCATCTCGACATTCGTCTTGAGGCTGGTGACCAGCATGTAGGCCGGCGGGGCGAGGAAGATGATCGCGGCGACGATGAGCGAGGCGTAGGAGAGCCTGAGCGCCCAGAGCCGCTCGCGGTGCAGGCTGCCGACCTTGCCGTACACGCGCGGGAAGTCACGATGTGCGGTCGCGGCCGTCATCTCACATCATCTCCCGGGTGCGCCGCGTCACGCCGCGCAGGATGAAGAACGCCGCGACCGCCAGCACCGGCAGCATGAAAAGCGAGACGGCGGCGCCGCGCGGCAGATGGCCGGACAGGATGCCGACCTGCGCGGCATAGGTCGCGAACAGATGCGTGGTGTCGCGCGGGCCGCCATTGGTCAGCACGCGGACGATGTCGTAGTTGGCGAAGGTGACGATCAGGCTGAACAGCACGGTGATGCTGATGATGTTCTGCATCATCGGCAGGGTGACGTAGAACAGCTTCTGGCTCGACGTCGCCCCGTCGATCGCCGCCGCCTCGTAGAGCTGCTCCGGCACCGACTTCAGCGCGGCCAGATACATGATCATGAAGAACGGTGCGCCGTACCAGACATTGACCATGATCACGGCGATCCGCGCCCACCACGGATGGCCGAGCCAGGGCACGTCCGGGAAGCCGAACACATTGATGATCCAGTTGATCGACGAGTAGCTGGGATCGAACATCCACCACCAGCCGAGCGTCGAGAGCGCCGGCGGGATCACCCACGGCACCAGCAGCATGCCGCGCCACTTGCGCTGCCCGCGCACCGGCAGGTTGTGCAGCATGTGCGCCAGCCAGAACCCGATCAGCGCCTTGAGCAGCACCGCGGTGATGGCGAAGAAGCAGGACTGCCACGCCACCATCCAGAACGTCTCGGATTCCAGCATGAACATGTAGTTGTCGAAGCCGACGCTCGCGGTCATGCGGCGGTTCAGCGTCGACAGGTACATCGCGTAGGCGGCCGGCCACGCCACCAGCCCGGCGATGATCAGGATCAGCGGCACCGTCATCACGAAGGCGATGGTCGATCGCCGCCGTGCCAGACGTTCGAGCGAGGACACGCCCGGCGAGCGCGCCGGGCGCATCGGCGGCGCGGTCGCGATCGCCCGCGCGGACCCGTCAGGAGCCATCATCGCCTACCACAGTGACGGGCGCCGGCCCGTGCGCGGGTCGGCGCCCGGACCATCGGCTCATCCGCGCGCGAAGGCGCGCAGCTCACGCTCCGCCCAGGCAAGCGCCTGGTCGATCGTCTGGCCGCCCTGCGCGATGCGGGCGATCAGGCCGGTATTGAGGCCCTGGTTGTAGGCCTGCACCGCGATCTCCGGCGGGGCCGGCGCGAAGGCGACAGCGGTCTTGGCGTTGTGGTGTGCCTTCAGCGGGTAGTTGTACACCACGCCGACCGGCGGGCCTTCGGTCTTCCAGACATTGAAGTCGTTCATGCTGAGGAACGGCGGGATGTCGTAGCCCGCGCTGGTCGAGGTCTGCTTGTCGGCCGACTCGCGCTCGGAAAGGAACTCGAGCAATCCCTTGGCCGCCGTCTGGTTGCGGCTGAAGTTCCAGATGCCCCAGAAATACGGCAGGTAGGGCACGAACCGGCCCTCGGGGCCGGACGGCATCGGGAACGTCCATTGCTGGTCGTGGCCCGCCATGTTGTCGCGCCGCGCCACCGCCCAGGCCGAGGGCGGATTGAAGATCAGCGCCGACCGGCCGCCCTGGATCGCGCGGTTGTTGGCCGCGTCGTCCCATGCCCAGACGTCGTTCGGGACGAACTTCATCAGCTTGACCATGTACTCGACCGCGGCGAGCAGCTTGGGATTGTTGCGCACCGTCGGCTTGCCGTCCTCATCGAGCATCCGCGCGCCGAAGGACTCGAACAGGCAGCCGACCCAGTCCACGGAGTCGCTGAAATTGCTCATCGGCAGGCCGAACGGCACGCCGGCGGCATGGCACTTCTCGGCCGCGACCAGGAACGCGTCCCAGTTCCACGCGTCGGCGCCAGGGCCGGCGCGGTCCTCGGCCGGCCACATCGCGCGCACGTCGAGCCCGGCATGGTCCTTGAGCTGGTCGATCCGCCCGAGGCAGGGCTTCATCTGCGTGCCCGACACGGCCGGCACCGCCACCCACTTGCCGTCGCGCTTCGCCAGGTATTCGGCAGCATCCGCCACACGCCCGTACTTGGCGGTGAGACGGGCCATGATGTCGTCGACCGGCACGAGCTGGTCGGCATAGGCCGCCGGATACCAGGTCGGGAAGGACAGGATGTCATGGCCCGAGCGGCTCTGTGCCTGCGCGGCGATGGTCAGAATGTTCTGCCGGCCAGTCGAGGTGATGAAATCGACCTGCACATCGACCCGCTCCCGCTGGCCCCACTCGGCGCAGAGCTCGCGCAGCGCGCCGTTGCCGGCGGGCACCCAGTGGTCCCAGAAGCCGCAGCGCAGTGTCGTGCGCGGCTGGCCATGCACATTCACCAGCGGCAGCGCGGCGGCGGCCGATCCAGCGGCGCCCGCCTTCAGCAGCGTGCGACGGGAAACGACGTCTCTTGCCATGATCCTCTCCTTTCCTGGCTCCCTCGCCGGCGGCCTGGTCTCGGCACGGATCGTTCGTGCGATGCGCCTGGCTCATTCCTGCGCCGGCGACTGTATCGGTGATGTCTCAGCCTCGCAATCGCTTCCGTGCATACCGGGAACGGGCCGTCCAGGGCTTGGCGGGTCCGCGATGATGGGCTCAGATGCGCCGTCTTTCGCGGGATGCCGCCGCACGGCCCCGCTCCACCGAGAACAGCGAAGGAGGACGCGCGTGCGCGCAAACGGGCTCCGCGAGACCTGGAAGTCGGGCGGCCATGCCGTGAACGGCTGGTTGGGCATCCCACACGGAATCGCAACCGAAGCGATGGTGCAGGGCGGCTGGGACAGCCTCACCGTCGATCTCCAGCACGGCCTCGTGCATTACGACACCGCCGTCGGCATGCTCCAGGCGATCTCCACCAGCCCGATCACGCCGCTCGCCCGCGTGCCTTGGAACGAGCCCGGCATCATCATGAAGATGCTCGATGCCGGCTGCTTCGGCATCATCTGCCCGATGGTGAACAACCGCGAGGAGTGCGAGCGGTTCGTGCAGGCCTGCCGCTATCCGCCCAAGGGCTATCGCAGCTTCGGCCCGACGCGGGCGAACTGGTATGCGGGGGCGGACTACTGGCAGAACGCCAACGACACCGTCATCACCTTCGCGATGATCGAAACGAAGGGGGCGCTCGACAATCTCGACGCGATCCTCTCCACGCCGGGGCTCGATGCGATCTATGTCGGCCCGGCCGATCTGGCGCTGGCGATCGGCGAGCAGCCGGTCGGCGATCCGACCAGCGAGAAGACGCTCGGCGAGATCAAGCGGATCGCCGAGGCGGCGAAGAAGCACGGCGTGGTCGCCGGCATCCACACCGGCAGCCCCGAAGGGGCGAAGCGGATGTTCGGGATGGGCTATCAGTTCGCGACCGTGCTCGCCGACACGGCGCTGCTGGTGAACGCCGCCAAGGCCGCGGTCACCGCGGCGAAGGGCGGCGAGGGCAGCGCGGCCAAGGGCTCCGGCCCGTACTGAGGTCCGGGCGGGGCGCGGGCGGACACACCGCCCGCGCCGCGCCCCTCAGTGGATCTCCGCCATCTTCGAGAGCGCCTCGCGCAGCTCTGCGATGCCGAAGCCCGGCGCCTTGGCGGCATCCAGGATCACCTTCTCGCGCCGCGCGCCGAGATCGACCGCGCCCGGCACCTTGGCCGCGACATCATGCGGGATCACCACCGCGCCGTGCCGATCGGCGTGGATGAGCTCGCCGTCATGCACGGTCATGCCGTGGATGCTGACCGTCGTGCCGACCGCGACCACATGCACGAAGGCGTGGCTCGGGTTGATCATGCCCGCGATCATCGGGAAGCCCTTGGCCATCATCGACAGATCACGGATCGAGCCGTTGGTGACGCAGCCGACCACGCCGAGCCCCTTGTGCACGGTGGTCTGGACCTCGCCCCAGAACGCGCCGGTGCCCGGCGTGGAATCGAGGTCCTGGATCACCGAAACGTTCGGCCCAGGCTCGGCCGTGGCGACATGCTCGTAGTAGGCCACGCGCAGCCGGTTGCGCTCGGCCGGGCTCATGGCGGCGGGGCTCTCGGCACGGATCATCGCCGTGCGCGCGTAGCCGACGAAGATCGCGTCGGGGTTGTCGTTGTGCACGAACGGCCGGGTGGTGAAGCGGATCAGCTGCCGCGGCGAGACGAGCTCTTCGAGCGCGTTGCAGATCGTCGGCGTATCGATCTTGCCGAGAGCGTCCAGCAGGGTCTTGTCGTGCGCCGTCATGTCGTGTCCTCCGTGCGTTGGCGGGCGCACGGTGCCGTGGGGACGGCACGCCGTCGAGCCCCCTAGGCGGCGAGCGCCCCCGCGAAGCGCAGAAGCTCGCCAAGCGGCATCGCACCGGAGCGCCGGGCGACCTCCCTGCCGTTACGGAACCCGATCAGGGTCGGGATCGCGCGCACGCCGAAGCGGGATGCGATGTCCGGGTGGGCTTCGGTATCGAGCTTGGCGAAACGCAGCCCGGGCAGGCGCGACGCCGCCTCGGCGAAGACCGGGGCGAAGCTGCGGCACGGGCCGCACCACGGCGCCCAGAGGTCAAGCAGCAACGGCAGCTGATCGCGGTTGATGAGCCGATCGAGCAGCACGGGATCGGGCTCGAGCGGCGCACCGGGAAGCAGCGCCGCCTTGCACGATCCGCAATTCGGCCGGTCCGCGACCCGTGCCTTCGGCACACGGTTCAGCGTCCCGCAACGCGGGCAGACGAGGATGAGATCGTCGGTCACAGGCGGTTGACCGGCACCTTCAGATAGACGTTGCCGTCCTCCTCGGGCGGCGGCATGCGGCCCGCGCGCATGTTCACCTGGATCGAGGGGATGATCAGGGCCGGCATCTTCAGGGTCCGGTCGCGCGCCTCGCGCATCGCCACGAACTCGTCCTCGGTGATGCCGTCGCGGACATGGACGTTGGCGGAACGTTCCTCCGCCACCGTGGTCTCCCAGGCATAGTGGTCGCGCCCCTTCGCCTTGTAGTCGTGGCAGAGGAACAGCCGCGTCGTTGTCGGCAACGAGAGCACCCGCTGGATCGAGCGGTAGAGCGTGCGCGCATCGCCGCCCGGGAAGTCGGCGCGCGCGGTGCCGTAGTCAGGCATGAACAGCGTATCCCCGACGAAGGCCGCATCGCCGATCACGTAGGTCGAGCAGGCCGGGGTGTGGCCGGGGGTGTGCAGCACGCGCACGGTGAGGTTGCCGAGCGGGAACGTCTCCTCGTCGTCGAACAGCCGGTCGAACTGGCCGCCATCCGGGTTCAGGTCGGTCGCGTGGAAGATCGGCCGGAACACCTTCTGCACCTCGACGATCCGCCTGCCCATGCCGATCGGCGCGCCGGTGCGGTCCTTCAGATAGGGCGCGGCCGAAAGGTGGTCGGCATGCGCGTGCGTCTCCAGGATCCAGGCGATCCGGACCCCCTCCTCCGCCGCCCCGGCCAGGATCTGGTCGGCGAAGGCCGTGTCGGTGCGGCCGGCGGCGGCGTCGTAGTCGAGCACCGAGTCGACGATCGCCGCCTCCTTGGTGGTCGGGTCCCAGACCAGATGAGCCGCGGTGTTGGTCGGCTCGTGGAAGAAGCTGCGGACCTCGGGGCGGTTCGGACCTCCTGGCATGGCTGGCTCCCATTATCTTCGCTGGACTGAAGGTAAGAGTCGGGCTAGGGTGTGGTCAAGGACATGCGTGCGGGGCCGCCGGCCATCGTATCACGTTCGGCGGCAGGCGCACCGAGGAGGCAGTCATGGCCCAGTTCATCGACCCGACCACGCTGAAGCGCCGCCTCGACGAGGGGACCGCGGTGCTGATCGACATCCGTGACCCCGACGAGTATGCGCGCGAGCACATCCGCGGCGCGCGGCTGGTGCCGCTCGCGGCCTGGGATCGTCACGACCTCGATGCCGAGGCCGGCAAGGCGGTGGTGTTCACCTGCCGCAGCGGCAACCGCACGACCGCGAACGCCGCCCGGCTGTTCGCGCGCGCGTTCCCCGAAGCCTACCTGCTGAAGGGCGGGATCGAGGCGTGGAAGGCCTCCGGCCTGCCGGTGCACCGCGACCCGCGCGCGCCGCTCGAGCTCCAGCGCCAGGTGCAGATCGCCGTCGGCACGATGATCCTGCTCGGCTTCCTGCTGGCCTGGCTGGTGTCGCCCTGGTTCCTCGCCCTGCCGGCCTTCGCCGGCGCCGGACTGGTGTTCGCCGGCGTCAGCGGGTTCTGCGGCATGGCGCGGCTGCTCGCGGCGATGCCCTGGAACCGCCCGCGGTTGGCAGGCTAGATCGGGTCGCGCACCAGCGGCGCGGTCGAGCAGTGGATGCCACCGCCGCCCTGATAGACCGCGCTGTAGGGCACGATCCGCACGCTGATCCCCGCCTTGTCCAACGCCTCGGCCGTGTAGGGGCTGACGGCGTCCGCCATCAGCACGCGTCCGGGCGCGACGGCGAGGCAGTTGATCGTCCACACCGGATCGTCCGGGTGCACCTCGATGGTGCGGATCTTCATCTCCTTCAGCGTCTCCAGGAACCAGAACGGCAGCTGCACCGGATTGATGATGGCGGTGTCCACGTCGATCATGACGAAGGCGCCGTCGATGTGCAGCCGATAGCCGGTGAGGTGCACCCGCAGGAGCTGCACGCCCTGCACGCGCAGCACGTCCTCGACCTGATCCGCCCCCGCCTCGTTCACGCGTGACGAGAGGCCGACCACCGCGACCTTGGGCGTGATGAAGGCGAAGGAGCCGCCCTCCATGATGCCGGTGCCGTGCACCGTGCGCAGGATCGGCATGCCGAGGCGCGCCAGCGTCCCGGTCGCCGGCGCCTCCTCGCCGCGGCGGATCGGCGCACCCATCCGGCAGACGATCGCGCCCCCGTCCACCGCGATCACCTGGTCGCGCGTGTAGACCGACTTCATCTTGCCGGCCGCGCAACGGTCGAGGAACACGACCTCCACCCCTTCCTCGCGCAGCGCCGCGACCAGCCCGTCATGCTGGGCCTGCTGGGTGGCGAGATCGGGGATCTCGCGGCCGCGCCAGTACCATCCCGTCTCGGTGTCGCCATAGGCGCCGAGATGCTCGATCCGCTTCGCCGGATCGACGATGCTGAGCTCGTCGCCCGGCCGGTGCATCAGCACCACGCGCAAGCGTCCGACATCGTTGCTGCAACCCCAGCGCCGGCCCCACACCGCCTGCTGCTCGCTCGCGTCCTCGAAGCCCGGCGAGGGGCGCGAGGCGAAGGTCTTGATCAGCATGTTGTAGCGGAACTCGCCCTCGGTCATGATCGACACGACCGTTCCTCCTTCGTGTTGTTGCGGCGTCAGCGTGGCGCGGGGATCGTGTATTCGGGGCCGCGTGCGGTCTCGACGTATTCCGGCCAGCGGTGGTGGATCGGCGCGGCGAAGTCCTTCGGCAGCAGGGGCGCCAGCCAGCGCGATCCGCCGACGCCGCCGCCCGTCCGCTCGTCGAACTCCGCGCGCGCCTTCTCCAGCAACGCGGGCTGCTCCAGCAGCCCGACGAAGGTCGCGCCCGTCACCTCGGCGGCCTTCAGCCACATCGGGTCGATGCAGGCCGGATGCCCGCCCATCGCGTAGCGCGTCCAGTCGGGCCAGTTGCGGCCCGGCGCATCGACGCGCAGCTGCGACCGCCCGACATAGAGCCGCGCGGTCGGGCAGTGCCAGGTCCAGTCGGTGTAGTCGTCCGAGGTGTAGTTCTTCTGCCAGGGCGGCAGATGCGCGCGCAGCGCGGCTTCCGCGGCCTGCGGCGTGCAGAGGCGCTGGATCTCGGCGGGGAACGGATCGGGCACGGGCTCGGCGCCGCAGGCCACGCGCAGCTCGTTGGCGAAGGCGACGGCCTCCGCCGAATAGCTGGGCGGGCCGAGGCCAGCGAACACATCGAAGGTCGCCTGGGCGATCGCGTGATTGGCGAGGCCGGGCCGCGTCTTGGTCACCCAGTCCTTGCGCACCGTGCAGTGGGTCATCGCCGCGACGTGGTCGGCGTTGCGGTCCAGCACCGTCCAGACCCGCTCCTGCATCTCGATGGTCGGCGCGCGCAGCGCGTACTGGATCACCGCGAGTCCGGGCGGCAGGTTGTCGGCCGTCGCCTGTCCGGCCTGGAGGATCGCCTCGTTCAGCGACCACGCGCCCTGATGCGGCAGCATGTTCTCCTTGAGGTACTTCGCCGCGGTGTACATCAGGCACACCGCGTCGAGCGCGCCCGGCGCGCGGCTCACCGAGTGCGAGGAGTGCACGCCCGTCCGCGCGATCGAGGATGACCAGGTCTCGGGCTCCAGGCACTCGAAGGTGTAGATGCGCGACCAGTAGGTGGCGCAGTGCGTGTCCCACAGGCAGGAGTTCGCGAGGCTCAGGAACGAGGTCGGGTGCCAGGAGATCGCCGCGGTGAACCGGTCATAGAAGCCGTGCGCGGCGTGGACGGGCTTGGAGCCGCACATCTTCTCGGCAGGCTCGCCCATCAGCACCAGCGTGCCCTTCAGTCCGTGCTTCTCCATCGCGTGCTTGGCGGCCAGCGTGCCGGCGAGCGCGCCGATGCCGAGCGCCGAGTGCGGATCGGTGTGGCCCGCGGTGTGCAGATGCGTCCCCGCCCGCGGCTCGCGCCGCGCCACCGGCTCCTGGCTGGTGCCGGGCACGGCGTCGTACTCGGCGATGGTGGCGAGCACCGGCGCGCCCGCCTGCGTGCCGGGCGCGGTCCAGGTGGCGCGGAACGCCGTCGGCATCCCGGCGGTGCCCTCCTCGACCGTGAACCCCTCGCGCCGAAGCCGCTCGACGAACCAGGCGGCGGAGCGGTACTCGCGCCAGGAGGGCTCGGCGAGGCGCCAGAGATGCAGGTGATCCGCCGACAGCGACGCCGCCTGCGCCGCCACCCAGGCCGCCGCGTCGCGCTGCGCCGCGCTCAGTCCCGTCATCGTTCCCGCCTCCTCCGCAGCCAAAGATCGCCGGCGAGCATCAGCATCGACAGCAGGATCATCACGCAGGCCGCCACCGCCATCACCGGGTCGAGATTCTCGTTGATGCCGTCCCACATCCGCCGCGGCAGGGTGAACAGCGCGCGTGACGCGATGAACAGGATCAGCACCGCCTCGTCCCAGGAATGGATGAAGGCGAAGATCGCGCCCGAGGCGATGCCCGGCATGACGCGCGGCATGATCACCCAGCGCAGCGTCTGCGACAGGTTGGCGCCCATGCTGCGCGCCGCCTGTTCCAGCCGCGGGTCGAAATTCGCCAGCGTCGCCGAGACCGTGATCATCACGTACGGGATGCCGGTCACGCCGTGCACCAGGATGATGCCGAGATAGGTGTCGAGCAGATCGAGCCGGATCCACAGCCGGTAGATGCCGAGCGCATAGACGATCGAGGGCACGATGATCGGCAGCAGCATCAGCACGCGCACGAGATCGGTCAGCCGCGTCGAGAGCTTCCAGCAGCCGATCGCGCAGAGCGTGCCGGTCGCCACCGCCAGCACGGTCGAGAACACCGCGATCACCAGGCTCTGCCAGGTGCTGGTGAGCCAGCGTTCCGAGGTGAAGAAGGTCACGTAGTGCTGGAGGCTCGGCGCCTCGTAGGGCAGCGACAGGAAACGCTGGTCGGTGAGGCTCAGCGGGAAGACGATGCTGATCGGCAGCAGCAGGAACAGCAGCACCGACCAGGCGAGCACATTGGCGACGGGGCCGGCCTGGGCGGAGCGGTCCATCTCAGTGCCTGCTGCCGAACAGGCGCCGGAAATCGACGACGCGGGCAAAGATCGCCAGCACCAGCACGACCGCGACCAGCAGCGTGCTCGCCATCATCGTGCCCACGCCCCAGCGGATCAGGTCGAGGATCTGGAGCTTGATGTACTCGGCGACCATCAGCGTCCGCCCGCCGCCGAGGATCGCCGGCGTGACGTAGAAGCCGAGCGAGAAGATGAACACCAGCACCGTCGCGGCGACGATGCCGGGCAGGGTCAGCGGCAGGAAGACGCGGCGGAACGCTTCGAGCGGCGTGGCGCCGAGGCCGCGCGCGGCCGGCACGAGGCGCGGGTCGATGTCGCGCATCGAGGCATAGAGCGGCAGCACGGCGTAGGGGATCATGTAGTGCACCATGCCGACGGCGATGCCGAACTCGTTCCAGATCAGCCGCAAGGGCTGGTCGATCAGGCCGATGCCGAGCAGCGCCTCGTTCACCACGCCCTGGCGGCGCAGCAGCGTCACCCAGGCGAAAGCGCGCACCAGCACGCTGATCCACAAGGGCAGCAGCACGCAGACGAACATCCAGCGCTGCATCCGCGGCGGCGCCGAGACGAGCGCATAGGCGACCACGTAGCCCGCCACCAGCGTGATCGCGGTGGTGATGACGCAGATGCGCAGCGTCGTCATCCAGACGCGCTGCAAGGCCGCGCTGGTGACCAGGCGCTCGTAGTTGCCGAGCCCCGGCTCGGGCTCGGTGAACGAGATCCACAGCACCTCGGCGAGCGGGAAGGCGTAGAACGCCACCATCAGCACCAGCGCCGGCGCGATCAGCAGCCACCACGAGAACGACGCGCCGAGCACGCGCGCCTGCGGCGCCGTTCGCGGCAGGGTCGCGGCAAGCGTCGTCATCAGTCCTGCACGACCGGCACCGACGCGTCGGCCGGCCAGGCGAGGCGCACGCGCCGCCCCTCCGCCGGCTCGACCGGACAGCGCCAGGCCGGCACCGTCACCTGCACCGTGCCGGCCGTCCCGGTCTCGACGGCAAGCGCGAAGGACGTGCCGAAATACGACCAGGCGGTGATCGTGCCCTCGACCATGTTCGGTGCGCTCTCGCCCTCCGCGGCGATGCCGATCTTCTCGGGGCGAAGCGCGATCAGCACGTGCTCGCCCGCGGGCGCGGGCCCGTCCTGCACGAAGCGCGCGCCATCGACCGCATAGGCGAAGCCGTCCGCGCGCCGCTCGACGATCCGCCCGGCGAGGAAGTTCGACTTGCCGAGGAAGTCGGCGACGAAGCGGGTGGCCGGGCGTTCGTAGAGCGTGCCGGGCGGACCCTCCTGCACCAGCCGGCCGTCGCGCAGGATGGCGATGCTGTCGGACATCGACAGCGCCTCCTCCTGGTCGTGCGTGACGTAGATGAAGGTGAGCCCGACGCGGCGATGCAGCGCCTTCAGCTCGACCTGCAATTCGGCGCGCAGCTTCTTGTCGAGCGCCGAGAGCGGCTCGTCGAGCAGCAGCAGCGCCGGCTGGAACACCAGCGCACGCGCCAGCGCCACGCGCTGCTGCTGCCCGCCCGAGAGCTGGCTCGGCCGGCGATCCTTCAGCGGACCGAGCTGCACCAGATCCAGCGCCTCGGCCACCCGGCGTTCGGCCTCGGCGCGGGCGATGTTGCGCACCCG
>CAZHMM010000104.1:0-13703 GCA_964533585.1 uncultured Elioraea sp. | reverse complement strand
AGCACCACCACAACCAGAGCGAACGGCACCGAGGCAGGGTCGGGCCGCACCCACCACAACGCGCCGCAGGTGATCACCGCCATCACCGTGAAGCCGGCGAGCCACGGCTTGCGCCCGCCCGCGCCGTCGGCGATCGCGCCGAGCGGCGGCGAGAGAACGGCGATCAGCACCCCCGCGATCGCCATCGCGAGGCCCCATTGCGACGTCCCGACGGTCTCGCTCGCGGCGACCGCCTGGACGAAGTAGGTCGCGAACACGAAGGTGCCGATCACCGCCGGGAAGGCGCTGTTGGCCCAGTCGTAGAGCGACCAGGCGATGACGGCACGCCGCCGCTCGCGCGGCAGGTCGGCCAGCCGCGTGCTGTCGTCGAACGGAACCGTCACGCCAGCGCGGCGACGGCCCGGGTGGCGACGACGACGGCGGGCAGCACCGGCCGCGCGCCGAGCTCGGCGAGCACGCGCTCGGCGGCGACCCAGCGCGCCCCGGCGGCCGCGCGCACCGCCTCGACACTCCCCTGCGCGAGCACGGCCGCGGCGAGCCGCGCCTGCGCGTCGGCCAGATCGTCCGCGACCGAGGCCAGCGCGCGCGCCGTCCAGCCGTCCGACGCATCGACGTGGCGCGCGGCCGCCCGGACGGCATCCGGACCGAGCCCGGCGCCCGCGGCGAACCACGCCTCCATGCCGGCGTCCGGCGCCACGCCGGCCTCGGCCGACAGGCGCAGGATCGCCGGCGCCATCGCCGCCGCCCCGCCCGTCGGCTCACGCTCCAGCAGTGCGGGCAGCAGCGCGGCAACGTGGTCGCGATACGGCGCGGCGGCATCGGCGACGCGCAGATCCGGCGCGAGCGCGCGCACGAAGCCGCGCGCCGCGCCCTCCTGCGCGCGCCGCCAGGCGAGGAAGCGCGGGTAGAGCCCCTTCGGGTCGCCGCCGGCGACATCCTCCGCCTCCGCCGCGGCGCGCAGCGACGCGAGCCCCAGCGCCTCACGCGCCACCAGCGCCGCCGTGGCAGCGGCTTCCGGTGCGATGCCGTCGGCAAGCCGCGCGAACGCCGCGAGCCCCATCCGGTCGAGCAGGTCGTTGGTGAGCAGCATCGCCACCAGGTCGCGCCGGAGCGGGTGCGCGGCGATCGCGGTGCCGAAGCGGTCGCGGACCGCCGCCGGGAAATAGGCGGCGAGATCGGGCGCGAAGGCCGGATCGTCCGGCAGGGCCGAGGCGATCAGCGCATCGGTCAGCCACAGCTTGGCGTGCGAGAGCAGCACGATCAGCTCAGGCCGCGTCAGCCCCGCCGCGCCACGCTCGGCGAGGGCAGCCGCATCCGGCAGCCCGGCGACCGCGCGGTCGAGCCGTCCCTCCGCCTCCAGCCGGGCGATCAGCGCCGCGTGCGGCCCGGCTGCCGCCGGGTCCATTCCTTCGAGCGAGACGCCGAGCGACTGGCGCGCATTGGTTGCCAGCACATGCGCCGCCACGTCGTCCGTGATCGCGACCAGCAGCGTGTCGCGCTGTTTCGCGGTCAGATCGCCCGCCTGCACCAGCTGATCGAGCAGGATCTTCAGGTTCACCTCGTGGTCGGAGGTGTCCACGCCCGCCGAGTTGTGCAGGCTGTCCGTGTCGACGCGCACGCCCGCACGCGCCGCCTCGACACGCGCGGCCTGGGTGAGGGCGAGATTCGCCCCCTCGCCGATCACCCTCGCCCGGATCGCCGTGGCGTCGATCCGGATCGCGTCGTTGGCGCGATCGCCTGCGTCGGCGTGGCTCTCGTGGCGCGCTTTGACGAAGGTGCCGATGCCGCCGAAATAGAGCAGATCGGCCGGCATCGACAGGATCGCGCGCATCACCGCGTCAGGGGGTACGCGCTCGGCCTCGATGCCGAGCATCGCGCGCGCCTCGGCCGAGAGCGGCACGGACTTCGCGTTACGCGGATAGACGCCGCCGCCGGCGCTGAGCTTGCTCCTGTCGTAGTCGGCCCAGGAGGAGCGGGGCAGCGCGAACATGCGCGTCCGCTCCTGGAACGACACCGCCGGATCAGGGGCCGGGTCGAGGAAGATGTGGCGGTGGTCGAAGGCGGCGCGCAGCCGCAGCGCAGCCGAGAGCAGCACCCCGTTGCCGAACACATCGCCCGACATGTCGCCGACGCCGACGACGTCGATCGGCTCGCGGTCGATGTCGACGCCGAGCTCGCGGAAGTGGCGGCGGATGCAGACGAAGGCGCCGCGCGCGGTGATGCCGAGGCCCTTGTGGTCATAGCCCTTCGAGCCGCCCGAGGCGAAGGCGTCACCGAGCCAGAAGCCGCGCTCGAGCGCGATGCCGTTGGCGATGTCGCTGAAGGTGGCGGTGCCCTTGTCGGCGGCGGCGACGATGTAGGGATCGTCGCCGTCGCGCCGCACCACCCGCTCGGGCGGCACCACCTTGCCGCCGACCCGGTTGTCGGTGAGGTCGAGCATCGCGCCGATCAGCAGCCGGTAGCAGGCGATACCCTCGGCCAGCAGCGCCTCGCGGTCGCGCGCCGCATCGCCGATGGACGCGGGCGGGCGCTTGAGCACGAAACCGCCCTTCGCGCCGGTCGGCACGATCACCGTGTTTTTCAGCGTCTGCGCCTTCATCAGCCCGAGGATCTCGGTGCGGAAATCCTCGCGCCGATCCGACCAGCGGATCCCGCCGCGCGCCACCGGGCCGCCGCGCAGATGCACGCCCTCCATGCGCGGCCCGTGCACGAAGATCTCGCGGTACGGCACGGGAGGCGGCAGGTCGCCGACCGCGCGGCTGTCGATCTTGAAGGCGATCGTGGGCGCGGCCGGGTCGCGGAAGAAGCTGGTGCGCACGACGCCGTCGAGGGCGGCGCGCAGCCGCGTCAGGATGCGGTCCTCGTCCGGGCTCTCGACGGCGTCGAGCACGGCGCGCCAGCGCTCGTCGAGCGCAGCCTCGGCGGCGGTGCTGCGCGCGCCGTCCGGATCGAAGCGCGCGCGGAACAGCTCCACCAGCAGGCGCGTCGCCTCCGGCTGCGCGGCGAGCGCGGCCTCGACCGCGCCCTGGCTGAACGCGAAGCCCGCCTGCTTCAGCCAGCGATAGAGCGCGCGCAGCATCCAGGCCTCGCGCCACGCGATGCCGGCGCGCACCACCAGCCGGTTGAACCCGTCCGGCTCGGCGCGGCCGTGCCACAGCGCCGCCAGCGCCTCGGCGACGGCGGTCGCGCGCGCCGGCTCGAACGCCGCGTGGTCCTCGGTCTCGAGCCCGAACTCGTGCAGCACCACCGGCCGCGCGCCGGCGCCCGACGGATGCAGATGGTGCGGCACCTCCTCGAGTGCGCGCAGGCCGAGGCTCTCGATCAGTGGCAGGATGCCGGAGAGCGGCACCGGCCGGTCCGGATGCGCGACCCTGAGTGCCAGTGCATGAGGTGCGGCGCCCTGCGGGCGGGCAAGCGAGAGCTGCAAGGCGCCCGAGGCAAGGGCCGCCTCGGCGAGCGCGATATCGGCCACTGCTTCGCGCGCGGTGCGCCGGTCGGCATAGCCGGGCGGGAACGCCTCGCCCCAGCGTCCGAGCACGGCCAGCGCGCCGGCCTCACCCTTCTCGGCGATCAGCGCCTCGGCAAGGCGATCGCGGAAGCTGCGCGCGATCTCGCCGAGCGCGCGTTCGAGCCGGCGGCTATCGACCTCCGGCACCGCGCCGGGCGCGGTGGCGACGATGTAGTGCACGCGGGCGAGCGGCGAATCGCCGATCAGGATGTAGGCGGTGGAGAGCCTTCCCTGGAACGCCTCGGCGATCGCGGTGCCGATCCGCGCGCGCAGCTTCGTGTCCATCACGTCGCGCGGCACATAGACGATCGCCGAGACGAAGCGCTCGAACCGGTCCCGCCGCAGGAACAGCGCCACGCGATGCCGCTCCTGCAGCGCCAGCACGCCGCGCGCGGTGGCGAGCAGCTCATCGACATCGGCCTGGAACAGCTCGTCGCGCGGATAGGTCTCGAGGATGTTGGAGAGCCGCCGCCCGTCATGCGTGTTGGGATCGACACCGGCCTTGGCCAGCACCGCGGCGACCTTCTCGCGCAGATACGGGATCGAGCGCGGGTTGCGGTTATAGGCGTTCGAGGCGAACAGGCCGAGGAAAAGGTCGGCGCCCAGCACGCGCCCCGATGCGTCGCGCCGCTTCACCACGATCGCGTCGCAGTGCTGCGGGCGGTGCACGGTCGCGCGCATGTTCGCCTTGGCCACCGTCAGCAGCGTCGGCTCCGTCGCCCAGGCGCGCACGGCGGGGGGCAGATTCGCCGGATCGCGCAGCACATCGAACACCGGCAATCCGGCGTCGCGCAGCAGGCCGAGCGCGCTCTCGCCCTCGGCCGCAATGGCGTCGCCGTCCAGCCGGTAGCGGCGGTAGCCCAGCAGGACCAGATTGTCGTCGGCGAGCCAGGCGAGGAATTCGCGCGCGATCCGTGCCTCGTCGCCGCCCGTGCCGTCGAGCGTGCCGATCGCCTCGGCCAGCCGCGCGCGCATCTCCGGCCAGTCGGTCACCGCGGTGCGGACATCGGCCATCGCCCGCTTCAGCGCCGCGGCGACGGCGGCGAGCTCAGTGCTGTCCACGCCTTGCGCGAACTCGATCTGCATCATGCTTTCGCGCGGCGCGCCCGAGCCGGCGGCCTCGCCGAAGGCGACGAGCCTGCCGTCGCCATCGCGCCGCACCGGCACGATCGGATGCACGACCAGATGGACCGCCCGGCCGGCGATCGCGAAACCGGCGAGGGCCGAGTCGACCAGGAACGGCATGTCGTCGGTGACGATCTCGGCGATCGAGTGCGCGCTGCGCCATCCTTCCGCCTCGGGGCGGGGATTGAGCACGCGCACGCTGGCCTGGCCGGGCACGCGGTGGCGCGCGTGATCGAGCAGGCTCAGGGCGGCGCCGGCCACATCCTCGGGGCTGCGGGCGGCCAGATCCTCATCCGGCACGCTGCTCGCCCAGAGGGTGAGGAACCGTTGCGCCTCCTCGCCCGCCGGCCCGGGCAGGCGGCGCAACAGCAGCGACCCCGCGCCCGCCAGCACGGCGGCGCGCTCGGGGCGCGCGGGCGTCAAGCTGCGATCCAGACCCTCGGGTGCCATGGCGCCCTCCCTCGTCCTCGGCGTGCAGTCTCCCGCGCCAGGCCGGACGGTTCAACCGTCGGTCGCGGCCTTGCCGCGACCCCGGGGCACGGTTTCGGACCTGCGACAGCGCCCACGGGCTGGGCTAAGCTGCGCGATCCGCGGCGCAGTGCCGTGGGGACGGCCGGACGCGGAGGCGATCGTGCCTTGGGCCCAGCGTCCGGCTGGACTGGGGAATCGGGCCCGCGGAGACCGTACCATGCGCCGGCTTCTGCTCGCACTTTTCCTTCTCGCAGTGCCCGGCGCGCAGCCGGCGCTGGCGCAGGCAGCCTGCGCGGGGGTGGTTCCGGCCGACCCGAACTACCAGCAGTACACGGTGCTGTTTGCGGTCGGATCGTCCTCGCTGACGAACCAATCGCGCACCGCGATCACGCAGGCGGCGAACCAGATCAAGGCGCAGTTCAAGAATCAGGTCTGCCTGATCGGCCGCACCTCTCCGACCGGGTCGCGCGAGGCCAATCAGCGGCTGGCGACCGCGCGCATCCGCGCCGTGACCGACGCCCTCGCTGGCCAGGGCGTGCAGCGCGGCATCATCGACAGCCTGGTCCAGGGGCCGGCCTTCGGGATGCGCCAGGACCGCTCGGAGAACCCCGAGGACCGGAGCGTCATGATCATGTTCCCGCGCTAGACCCGTCGCGGGCCGATCGGCAGCGGCGCCATCGATCGTGCGTCGGCAGATCGCCCGGGCGGACACGCATTCGCCGCCGCGCGTCGGTCGGGGCAGGCTTGTTGGCCCACAACCCTCACGCTAGGCTCGCCATCGCAACACATCGGCAACCGCATCGGGACCGGCCATCCGGGGGCCAGCCCCTGCGATGGAGGAACAGTACTATGGTCCGACGGTTCGTCATCGGCGCGCTCGCCGCCTTGCTCATGGCGCCGGCGCTGGAGACGTCGGCGCAGCCGAACCCGGATTTCTGGGTCTCCAACACCAGCGGCAAGCAGATCAACGAGATCTACGTTTCGCCGTCGACCGACACCAACTGGGGCTCGGACTGGCTGCGCGAACACGTGCTCGCCTCCGGCCAGCGCTTCGCGATCCGCCCCCGTCGCGACGGCACCTGCGTGTTCGACATCCGCGTGGTGTTCGCCGACGGCACCTCCGAGGAGCGGAGGCGCGTGAATGTGTGCAACGTCAACGAGGTGGCCTTCGCCGGCGCCGGCGCAGCCGGCCGTGCCGCGCCCAGTCAGGCAATCGCCGATTTCCGCCTGGTGAACCGTTCGGGACGGACCATCCAGCAGCTCTTCGTCTCCGCCGCCACCGAGCAGAGCTGGGGCGCCGACCGTCTCGGACAGAACGTGCTGCCGAACGGACGCGCCTTTGCCGTGACGCTGCCGCGCGACGGCACCTGTGTCTATGACATCCGCGTCGTCTACGACAACAACACCGCCGCCGAGAAGCGCCGCGTCAACACCTGCGAGGTCAACGAAGTCATCTTTCCCTGACGTGTTGGTGACGTGAGCGCGCGCTGGGCGGCGCGCGCTTCCGACGGCGCCGCACGCGTGCGATAAGCGCAGCCGATGCGACTTCTGTACCACCTGCCGCTCTCGCCCTACTCACGCAAGGTAAGGCTGGCGCTGGCCGAGAAGCGGCTGGCCTTCGAACTCAGGCTGGAGAAGGTCTGGGAGCGCCGGCCGGAATTCCTCGCGATCAATCCCGCGGCGCAGGTCCCCGTGCTGGTCGAGGAGAGCGGCCTCGCGATTCCGGACAGCGCGGTGATCTGCGCCTATCTCGAGGAGACCTATCCCGACACGCCGTTGCTCGGCGCGACGGCCGCCGAACGCATCGAGTGCCGCCGCCTGGTCGCCTGGTGCGACGGCAAATTCGCCCGCGAAGTGAGCGAGAACCTGCTGTTCCAGAAGCAGATGAAGCGCCTGCTCGGCCGCGGCGAGCCGGAGGGAGCCGCGATCCGTGCCGGCTACCAGAACCTGCGCAGCCATCTGGCCTATCTCGGCTGGCTCGCCGAGCACCGCCGCTGGCTCGCCGGCGAGGTGCTGACGCTGGCCGATCTCGCCGCGGCCGCGCATCTTTCCGCGCTCGACTTCCTCGGCGACGTGGACTGGTCGGTCTCGCCGGCGGCCAAGGACTGGTACGCGCGCATCAAGTGCCGGCCCTCGTTCCGCGCCCTGCTCGCCGACCGGGTGCCGGGACTGACGCCGCCGGGCCACTACGCCGATCTCGATTTCTGACCCCTGGCGCAGTTCAGGGTTGACCCGCCGGCCGATACGGCGGCGGAATCGACGCGCATGGCACGATCCTTGATCCTGGCGCTCGCGTTGGTGCTCGCCTGGGGCACGGCGGCGCTTGCGCAGCGCGTGGCGCTGGTGATCGGCAACGGCGCCTATGTCGAGGCGCCGCCGCTCGAGAACCCGGCGAACGACGCGACCGACATCCACGCCGCGCTGACCCGGCTCGGCTTCGACAGCGAACTGGTGGTGGACGCCGATCGCATCGGCCTTGAACGCGCGATCCGCCGGTTCGGCGATCGCGCGGTGGGGGCCGAGGCGGCGATGCTGTTCTACGCGGGCCACGCGGTCGAGGTGGCAGGGCGCAACCACCTCATCCCGGTCTCGGCCGCGATCCGCTCCGACCGCGACCTGCCGTTCGAGACCGTCGATGTCGATGCGGTGATGACGCAGCTCGACGGGCGGGCGCGCGTGATCCTGCTGTTTCTCGATGCCTGCCGCGACAACCCGTTCCGGATCCGGCTGGCGGCCCAGAGCGGACGCGGCATCGCGGGCACGGGCCTCGCGGCGGTGCGGGGTCCGGTGGGCACGCTGGTGGCATTCTCGACCGCGCCGGGCACGGTGGCGCAGGACGGCACCGGGCGGAACAGTCCGTTCACCGGCGCGCTGCTGCGCCACATCGAGACCGAGGGGCTGGAGGTGCGGCCGATGCTGGGCCGGGTGCGCCAGACCGTGCGCGAGGCGACGGGCGGGGCGCAGATTCCGTGGGAGAACGCAAGCCTGGAGGGCGAGTTCTACTTCCGCCCCGCCGCGCCGCGCGCCCCGGCGGTCGCCGCCCTGCCCGCCGAGGCGCCGCAACCTGCCCCGACGGCATCGCCCACCGCCGACCCCGCAACCGAGCGTCTGTTCTGGGAGAGCATCCGCGACAGCCGCAACCCGGAGGAGTTCGAGGCCTACCTGCGCCGCTACCCGAACGGCGTGTTCACCGATCTCGCGCGCACCAGGATCGCCGGCCTCTCCGGCTCGCGCGGCATCAGCCGGGCCGACCCGCCTTCCCCGCCGGCCACGTCTGCGGCGCCACCCACTCCACCGGCCCCGCCGCCGCGGCCGCCGCCAGCCTCACCGGCCGCGGCTCCGCAGCCTCCCCCCTCGCCGCCCCGCCAGACCGCGCCGGCGCCGGCACCCGAGCCGCAGCGCCAGACCGCGCTCGTCCGCCCGCCCGCGCCGCCGCCGGCCGCCCCTCGTCAGGCCCCGGCCGATCCCCGCTGCGTCACCGTGGTGCATGCCGGCATGGACCGCGCGGCCGGCGCGCCGGGATGGATCGAGATGCGCAACACCGGCGCGCTCTGCAGCCTGACGCTCTATCGCGATCCCCAGTTCCAGTCGCGCTAAATCCAGATCTGGCTGAGCGACCGGCCGGGCAACGGCGAGGTGACGATCGACAACCCGACCGTCCGCTACACGCCCAGGCTCGGCTTCCAGGGCGAGGATCGCTTCACTATCGACACGATTCCGGAAGGAAGGCTGGTCGTGACCGTGCGGGTGCTTGCGGCCGACTGACCGCCGGCCTGCCGGTCAGCGCTCGTCGAGTGCCGCGAGATGGTCGCGCGCGAGCTCGGCTGCGGCACTCTCCGGCGACAGGCGGATCGCCGTTTCCCAGTCCGCGCGCGCCGCGGCGAGGTCGCGCTGGTCGCGCCGCAACAGGCCGCGTTCCAGCAGGGCGTCCGGGTTCGACGGATGGATCGCCAGCGCGCGCGCCAGATCGTCCTCGGCCAACGGCTTCTGGCCCAGTTGGCGCCAGGCCGAGGCGCGCAGCACCAGGGGCTCGGCGCGGTCGGGGCGCAGATCGACCACCCGCGACAGATCGTCCACCGCCTCGTCGAACCGGCCCTGGCTCGCCGCCGCGATCGCGCGGTCGGTCAGCAGGTCGGGATCATCCGCGCGGGCGGCAAGGCCGAGCGTCGCCGCAGCATAGGCGCGGTCAGGCCGGCCCAGCGCGAGCCAGAGCTCGCTCGCCTGGGCAAGCAGCGCGGCCCTGGCATCAGCGGGCGCGAGCGCGTCGCGGCCGAGCGCTTCGAGGATCTCCGTCGCACGCTCGGTCTCGCCGAGCTGGCGCCGCGCGGTCGCGGCGCAGGGCCGGGCCGCGTCGCCTCCGCCCTCACGCGCCCAGCGCTCGGCCTCGGCATGGGCACGCGCGGGGTCGATCACGGCGAGCCCCATGCCGCGTTCTTAATCCGAGCCGGCCGGCTCGTCCGCGGCGGCGGCCTCTGCCGCCGGCGCCGCGGGCGGCTCCGGCGCCACGGCTGGTGCGGGTGGCGGCGCGCTCGCCACGGGGGCTGGCTCAGGGGTGGCGAACCACCACGCGCCGCCGGCGAGCACGACGAGCAGGGTCAGCACGGCAAGACGGGTGGCCAGCAGGTTGCTCCTCGTCGGATGTCTCGCGCCATGGTAGCGCAGGCGGCATGGAGAAAGGACACCTGCTCGTGTTCGGCCTCGGCTTCAGCGGCGGCGCGGTGGCGCGTGCCGCGCGCGCTGCCGGCTGGCAGGTCACGGTCGTCACGCGCGATCCTGTGCGGGCCGAGGCGCGGGCACTGACGGAGGACGGAATCGGCCTGGCGGCGTTCGCTGATGCGGCGGCGGCCCTGGCCACGGGGACGCATCTGCTCGCGACCGCCGCTCCGGAGGCAGCGGGCGATCCGGTGCTGTCCGTGCATGGAGACGCGATCGCCGCCGCGCCCGCGCTGCGTTGGGTCGGCTATCTCTCGACCACCGGCGTGTATGGCGACCGCGGCGGCGCCTGGGTGGACGAGGCGACGGCGCCGGCCCCGGGCCAGGACCGCAGCCGACGGCGCCGGGCCGCCGAGCAGGCCTGGGAGACCGTGGCGCGCCGGTGCGGCGCCGCCCTCGACCTGATCCGGCTCGCCGGCATCTACGGGCCGGGACGGTCGGCGCTGGATGACGTCCGCGGCGGGCGGGCGCGGCGCATCGTCAAGCCAGGCCACGCCTTCAGCCGCATCCATGTGGCCGACATCGCCGAACTCGTGCTCGCGGCGATGGCGCGACCGGGCGAGGGTGTGCGCGTGCTGCACGGCGCCGACGACCTGCCCGCGCCCTCGGCCGAGGTGATCGCGGACGCGGCGCGGCTGCTCGGCGTGCCGCCTCCGCCGGAGGTGCCGTTCGAGGACGCGGCGCGCACGATGTCGCCCATGGCGCTGTCGTTCTGGGCCGAGAACCGCAAGGTGGCGAACGCGATCACCAAGGCGGCGACCGGCTGGACGCCGCGCTACCCGAGCTATCGGGAGGGTCTAGCCGCCATCCTCGCCGAGGAGCGCGGCGAGGGTGCGGCCCAGCAGTGACAGGTCGGCCTCGCGCGACAGCCGGTGGTCGCCGTCCTTGATCAGCGTCACCTGCACGTCCCCGGCGGCGAGGCACTCGGCGAGACGCAGGCTGGTCTGCCACGGCACCGCATCGTCCCGCTGGCCGTGCAGCAGCCGGACCGGACAGGCGAGCGGGATCGGCGCGCGCAGGCGGAGATGCCGCCGCCCGTCCTCGATCAGCGCGCGCGTATAGGCGTAGCCCGCCGGATCGTAGGGGTTGGGCTCGCGCACCACCCCGTCGAACAGCAGCGTGGCGCGCCGCTCCGCGTCCCAGCGGTCCCACAGCAGGTCCTCGGTGAAGTCGGGCGCGGCAGCGATCCCGACCAGGGCGGCCACTCGGTCCGGGCGGGCGAGGGCCACGTTGAGCATCGCCCAGCCACCCATCGAGGAGCCGACCAGGATGACGGGGCCTTCGGTCAGCCGGTCCAGCACGGCGAGCGCGTCGGCCGACCAGGCGCCGATCGTGCCGTCCTCGAAGCGGCCCGCCGAGGCGCCGTGGCCGGTGTAGTCGAAGCGCAGGAACGCCTGGCCGCGCGCGCGGCACCACGCCTCCAGGAAGGCCGCCTTGGTGCCGGTCATGTCGCTGCGCAGCCCGCCGAGGAACAGCACCGTCGGCGCGCGGCCGGGACTCGCCACATGGGCGATCCGGCCGTGCGGCCCGTCCAGCATCGCGTATCCGTCCATCCGAGACTCCCTGTCCGCGTCCAGCCTGCGTGCTATCACGCCATGGAATGTCCGCCGATTCGCTCCCACCCGCGGTGCTCCAGGTCCTGCCGATGCTGGAGACGGGCGGCGTGGAGCGCGGCACGATCGAGGTCGCCGAGGCGCTGGTGCGGGCTGGGTTCCGGGCGTTCGTCGCCTCGGCCGGCGGGCGGCTGGTGCCGGAGCTGACCCATCTCGGCGCCGAGCATATCGCCCTGCCTCTCGCCTCCAAGGACCTCTGGGTGATGTGGCGCAACGCCGCGAAGCTCGCCGCGCTGATCCGCGACCACCGCATCGACATCGTGCATGCCCGCTCGCGCGCGCCGGCCTGGAGCGCGCGGCTCGCGGTCCGCCGCACCGGCGCGCGCTGGGTGACGACCTATCACGGCACCTACAACGAGGGCTTTGCGCTGAAGCGCCGCTACAACGCGGTGATGGCGTCGGGCGAGCGGGTGATCGCGATCAGCGCCTTCATCGCCGAGCACCTGATGGCGCGCCACGGCACCGACCCCGCGCGCGTGCGGATCATTCCGCGTGGTGTGGATCCGCGTCGCTTCGATCCCGCAATCGTCTCCGGCGAGCGGATCGTGAAGCTCGCGCGCGCCTGGCGGATCCCCGACGACGCGCCCGTCGTGCTGTTGCCGGGGCGGCTCACGCGATGGAAGGGCCAGGAGGTGCTCATCGAGGCGCTCGCGCGGATGCAGCGCCGCGACGCGGTCGCGGTTCTGGCGGGCGACGACCAGGGACGGCACGGCTACCGGGCCGGGCTTGAGGCGCTGGCGGAGCGGCTGGGGCTCGGGCGGCGTGTGCGCATCGTCGGCGACTGCCCCGACATGCCGGCCGCACTGATGCTGGCCGATGTCGCGGTCAGCGCCTCGATCGAACCGGAGGCGTTCGGCCGCGTCGTGGTGGAGGCGCAGGCGATGGGACGGCCCGTGGTGGCGACCGCGCATGGCGGGGCGGTGGAGACCGTTTCGCCGGACGAGACCGGCTGGCTGGTGCCGCCCGGGGATGCCGCCGCGCTGGCCGCCGCGCTGGATCACGCGCTGTCGCTCGACGACGAGGCCCGCGCGGCGCTTGGCGGACAGGCGCGCGAGGCGGTGCTCGCCCGCTACACCACCGAACGGATGTGCGCGGCGACGCTCGACGTGTACCGCGAACTGCTCTGAACCGGCCCCGGTTGTCACCGGCCTGCGCCGGCGCGAGACTGCGGGCGAGAGCCGAGAGGAGGACGTCATGATCCCCAACTCCCTGCACGCCCGCGACATCGCCTCGCTGGTGCATCAGCAGAGCGACCTCGACGCGTTCAGCCGCGAGGGCGGCATGATCGTCGCGCGCGGCGAGGGCTGCCGCGTCTGGGACGTCGAGGGCCGCGAGTACATCGAGGCGATGGCCGGGCTGTGGTGCGCCTCGCTCGGCTTCAGCGAGAAGCGGCTGGCGGATGCCGCCTACAAGCAGCTGCTGACGCTGCCCTACTACCACACCTTCTTCCAGAAGGGACATGAGCCGGCGATCGAGCTCGCCGAGCGCCTGCTCGCGCTGGCGCCGAAATCGAGGGACGGCAAGCGGCTCGCGCGCGCGGCGTTCCAGTGCTCGGGATCGGAGGCGAACGACGCCGCGATCAAGATGATCTGGTACTACAACAACCTGCGCGGCCGGCCCAGGAAGAAGAAGCTGATCGGCCGCATCCGCGGCTATCACGGCAACACGGTCGCGGCCGCCTCGCTGTCGGGCCAGCCGCACATGCACGCGGATTTCGACCTGCCCTTCGGCGACCGCTTCCTGCACATCGACAACCCGAACTACTACCGCTTCCACACCGACGGCGAGAGCGAGGAGCAGTTCAGCGCGCGGATGGCGGCCAATCTGGAGGCGCTGATCCAGAAGGAGGGCGCGGAGACCATCGCCGCGTTCTTCGCCGAGCCGGTGCAGGGCGGCGGCGGCGCGATCACGCCGCCCAAGGGCTATTTCGACCTGATCCAGCCGATCCTGAAGCAGCACGACATCCTGTTCGTCGCCGACGAGGTGATCTGCGGGTTCGGCCGCACCGGCAACATGTGGGGCTGCGACACCTACGGCATCGCGCCCGACATCCTGACCTGCGCCAAGCAGCTCACCGCCTCCTACCAGCCGCTCAGCGCGACGCTGATCAACGCCGAGATCCACGAGACGCTGATCGAGGGCAGCAGGAAGAACGGCAGCTTCGGCCACGGCTTCACCTATGGCGGGCATCCCGTCGCCTGCGCGGTTGGCGTCGAGGCGCTCAAGATCTACGCGGAGCGCGACATCGTCGCGCATGTGAGGCGGGTCTCGCC
>CAZHMM010000103.1:0-13932 GCA_964533585.1 uncultured Elioraea sp. | reverse complement strand
CACCCGCCACGCCAAGCCGGACAGCCGTCAGATCAAGTGCAGACTTCTACACTTTTTTTCAGCGTCAGCCCAAGCCCGGCCAGCGCCCGCCAGACCGTCACCGGCGAGACCGCCACGCCGCGCTCGGCCAGCAGCCAGCCCCGCAGTTCGCCCAGCGTCGCATCCGGCTGCGCCGACACCCGCTCGCGCAGCGGCTCGAGATGTGTCGTCAGCTTCGACGGCGGCCGACCCGTCCCCCGCCGCGCCTGCGTCTCGCCCGTCTCGTTCCGTCGCTGCCGCACCTTCACGACGTAGGACGGGCTGACCATCAGCCGTTCCGCCACCTCGCGCACGCTCGCCCCACTGTCGCAGGCCGCAAGAACCCGACCGCGCAACTCCGGACCATAGGCCTGACCACGACGCCAACCCATCCCCGCCTCCAGCTCATCGCCGGAAACCTACCAATCACAGATCACCGCCGCGCCGGAAGCCCCAAACCGATTCCAGCCGTCAGAAATCGGCTCTAGCTTTCCGCCCCCTCAAGAACGGAGTGGCCATGCTGATCCACAAGCTCGATCGTGTGCTCTGGACGCTGCGCGAGGCGACGGATTACGTCGCCGCGCAGATCATCGCCGATCTTCAGTCCGACCCGACGCGCCTGTCCATCACCACCGTGTCACCGGGTCGCAGGCTGGGCACGAGGAACTGCTCGACATAGGCGCGAAAGCTCATGCCGTTGATCGCGCCGTCGAGCACGAAGGGCGCGACGATGCCATCGGCCCTGGGGCCGGCCACGAAGGTCGAGGTCTTCCAGTGGCCATGCGGAACAGCGGCACCTACGCGTGCGCCGCGCGGCCCGCGCCCGATGCAGCGGGCCATGTTCGTGCTGGGCCCCGTCGGACGCCTCGCTCGAACCGATGGCACTCAGCGTCCGACCGTCCACGAAACCAGGCGCTCGGGATCGAGGCCCTACTGCATTTCGCGCCAGGCGGCGCGCGCAGCTGCTACGTCCGCGCGGTCCTGCTCCGCCGCTCTGACCGACTTCTTCTCACCGTCAGCCCAAGCCGGGCCGGTGCCCGCCAGACCGTCACCGGCGAGACCGCCACGCCGCGCTCAGCCGTCAGCCGGCCCCGCAGTTCTCCGAGTGTCGCATCCGGCTGCCCGGCCAAAGGCCTCACTAAACTGCGAACAGCCTGCCTTCAGAAGCGTCCGAAGCGCTGATAGAGATCGATCAGCGACGTCTCCGCGGTGATCTCCACGCGGATGCGATCCTCCTTCGCGGCGATCGCCTCGGCCTGATCGAGCACCGCGATCGTGAGCTCCTTCGGGATGAACACGACGCCGTCCTCGTCGCCGAACACGTAGTCGCCGGGGTTGACCCGCACACCGCCGGCGTTCACGCCGCACTGGTAGTCGACGATGTTGAACCGCCCCACCGCATCGGCCGGAGCGTGGCTGCGGCGGAAGATCGGGAAGCCCGTGCGGCGGATGAAACCGGTGTCGCGGATCGGGCCGTCCACCACCGCGCCGACGCAGCCGCGGGCCCTGGCGCCGGCGCTCCAGAGCTCACCCCAGACGCCGGTCTGGGTCTCGCCCATGGTGTCGTACACGGCAACGACATGCGGCACGAAACTGTCGATCACGCGCGGACCGATCCGCTTGGAGAGATCGCGCGTCGCGTTCGACATGCCGACGATCGTGAAGGCCGGGCCGGCGATGACCATTGCGGGATCGAGCGGCCGGATCCCGGCATCGACGAACTGGTGGCGCAGATCATGGGCGTCGAGCACGTCGCACACGGCCGGCGTGTAGAGGCGCCTGAAGCGACGTGCGATCTCCGGCCAGTCGATCTCGGTCATGGTCGGGCTCCGTGTCACCACGCGGGCATGCTGGGGTGCCAGCCGGGCCGCGCGCTGTCGGCCAGGTTGGGGTCGAGGAAGCGGTCTACCGCTTGCCCGGACGTCGCGATGCTTCCGTAACGAGAGAGCTTCGCCTCGTCCACCGCGATGCCGAGGCCGGGACCGTCCGGTGGCGCGGCCACGCCGTCGCGCGGCGCGATCTTGCCGCCGACCAGGATGTCGTCGGTGAGGTGGATGTTCATGCAGTCGATCGCGAGCTTCAGGTTCGGCATCGCCGCGGCGAGATGCAGCATCGCCGCCCAGCCGATGCCGAGCTCGGCGCCTGAGTGCATGCCGAGATCCACGCCCATCGCCTGGCAGGCGCGATCCGCGGCGATCGAGGCGCGCATCCCGCCCCAGTACCAGGGATCGGCAAGCACCACGTCGACCGCGCCGAGACGCACCGCGGGGTAGAGCTCCTCGAACTGCGTGACGCACATATTGGTCGCCATCGGCGTGCGCACGCGCTGGCGCACCGCCGCCATGGCGGCCGCGTTCCAGCACGGGTCCTCGTAGTATTCGAGGCCGAGCCGGTCGATGTCCTGGCCGATGCGGATCGCGGTCGCCGGCGTCCAGCTGCCCTGCGGGTCGAGGCGGAGCTTCATGTCGCGCCCGAAGGTCTCGCGCAGCGCCTCCAGCGCGTCGCGGTCGGTTTCCGGAGCGTAGTAGCCGCCCTTCAGCTTCAGCGCGCCGAAGCCGTACCGTTCCACCTGCGCGCGGGCGTGGGCGACCACCCCCTCCACGTC
This sequence comes from uncultured Elioraea sp., assembly GCA_964533585.1. Lineage (GTDB taxonomy): Bacteria > Pseudomonadota > Alphaproteobacteria > Acetobacterales > Acetobacteraceae > Elioraea. Next base: position 11,309 of record CAZHMM010000103.1, on the reverse strand, counting down.
GTGGATCTCGCCCTCGCCTGAGGCATTGGCGTGGCGATAGAACAGGTATCCCGCGACCGGCACGCGCGCATGCGCACGCCCCCCGAGCAGGCGCCACACAGGCTCGCCGGCCGCCTTGCCGGCAAGATCGAGGCACGCCATCTCGATCGCGGCCATCACAGGTTCGGGCTTCTCATAGGGATAGTAGTTCCAGTGCTTCACCCGGCCCGTGACGGAGGTCGTGTCCCATGGGCTCGCGCCCTTCAGCGCGCGCGCGAAACGCTCGAAGATCGGTGCGCGGTAGCGGCCAGAGGTCTCGCCCCAGCCGACCAGGCCGTTGTCGGCCGTGATCCTGACCACCGTGCGGCTGTAGCTCGCGAGCGAGCCGTAGCAGGTCAGGATCGGCGCCTCGATCGGCAGGGTGACGGGAAAACACTCGATCGACTCGATACGCATGGACATGCCTTGCAGAAAGATGGCGCCGCGACGCTGCTCGGCGCCCGGACACCGTCACTGCGCCTCGGCGAAGCGCTTTTCGGCCTCTGTGAGTGCGGCCATCGGATCGGCGTTCTGCACCACCACGCGGTGCACCGCCTCATTCAGGATGGATTGCATCGTGCGCGTGTTGCACTCGGTGGGCTCCATCCAGCTCGCACGTCCCCAGGCAGCGACCATCGTCGCGACCCAGGCCTGGTCGGGGGCACGGAAATGCGCGTCGTCGAGCAGCGAGCGGCGCGTCGGCACCTGTCCGCCGACCACCGCCCAGAAGCGCGCCCCCTCGCGGCTCTGCATGTACTGGACGAACCGCGCGGCCTCGTTCAGCCGCGGCGAGCGCGCCCAGGCGGCGATCCACCAGCCGGAGACCGGCATCGGCGCTACGCCGCCCTGCGAGATCGAGGGCCAGGGCAGGATGCCGATCTCGTCCTTGTCGAAGGTCGCCGCGCGCTGCAGGCCGCTCATGCGCAGGCTGGAGCTGATCGCCATGGCGTAGCGGCCGGCGGCGAACTGATCGGTGATGTCGTCCACGTTCAGCGTCAAGGCCTCGCGTGGTGCCACACGGTGCTCGGTGATCAGCTCGGCGGTGAAGCGGAGGGCAGCGACGCCGACCGGATTGGCCCAGTGCGGGCGGCAGCCGTCGAACAGCGGCTTCTGGCCCTCGACCAGGCGGATCAGCAGCGGCGTGCTCTCGGTCTTCTCGCGCGAGAGCGGCAGGCCGAAGCCCCAGGTCTCGATGCGGCCGTCGCGCGTGCGCGTCAGACGCGTCGCGGCATCGAGCAGCGCGTCCCAGGTGGTGATGCTCCCCGGGTCGATGCCGGCGGCGCGGAACAGGTCGCGGCGGTAGTAGATGACGCTCGCGCCGTGGAACAGCGGCAGGCCGAGCACGCGCTCGCCCTGGCGCGCGGCATCGAGCCCGGCACGCACGAAAATGTCGTCACGGTCGGCCGGCGACCAGCGGGACGTGACGAGTGGGGCAAGGTCCGCGGCCGCGCCGGACTGCGACAGGCCGCCGAGGTTCTTCGCGTCGATGAACACGAGATCGGGGTTGTTGCCGGTGCGGTGGCCGAGGAAGAAGCGCGGCGGCATCTGCGCGAAATCCTGCGGCTCCACGCGGATGCGGAGATCCGGATTGGCGCGCTCGAAGGTCTCGATCATCTGCCGCAGCGCGACCTCGCGCGGCGAGCTGCGCGCCGGGTCGAGGAAGCTCCACATCACCACCGTGGTCTGCGCCGCGGCACCGGCCATGGTTGCCGCCACGAAGCCCAAGGCGAGGGCAAGCGGTCTCAGGTGTCCCATCGTTCTCTCCGTCAGTGAGTGCCTTCGAGCACGGCACCTTGGTGCATCAACCGATCGCGCAGCGCCGGCACCGAGAGCTGGCGCAGCGAGGCGCCCTCGGCCACGCTCATCGCCGCCGCGGTGCCGGCGGCCTGCCCCATCCCCATGCAGGTGCCCATGACGCGGGCCGAACCGTGCGCCTCGCGCGTCGCCGACAGGCAGCGTCCGGCCACCATCACGTTCGAGAGCCCGCGCGGCAGCAGGCAGGCATAGGGCACGTCGTAGGAGCCGCCCTCGGCGATCATCTCGCGCCGATGCTCGCGCCCGCCGCCATGCACATCGAGCTCGTGCGCGCCCTTGGCGATGCCGTCGGCCCGCTTGCGCCCGCTCAGCACGTCCTCGCGCGTCAGCACGTAGTCACCCATGATCCGGCGCGTCTCGCGGATGCCGATGCGCGGCGCGAGGCCTGAGAAGACCGCGCTCTGGAAGCCCGGCACGCGCGCGCGCAGGAACGACGACGCGCTCCACACCTGCGCGATCAGATCGGGCAGCGCCTCGCTGAGCGTCTCGGTGCGCGTCGCGTCGAGATCGGCGATGCGCGTGGTGTTGAGGCTCACCTCGCGCCGCGCGGTCGAGACGGGACAGACAGCGAGGATGCCGCAGGGAAACAGCTCGCCGCGCGCGATCGCATCGGCCACCAGCGGGCGCTTGGCGTCGAAGAACACCGACGGCACGCCCTGGCGGTACAAGGCCTCGGCGCACTCGGCCTCGGAGCGCGGCTCGAGCAGACACTCGCCGAGTGCCACGTGCTCCGGATGGCGGCGGACGAAGTCGAGCAGCGCCTGGGTCTCGACGCCGACCATGCGGAAGATCAGCGTCACCGGCTGGTAGCGGCCGCCCTCGCCGCCCTGCTCCCAGGGCGCACCCGCCGCCGCGGCGATGTCGCCGTCACCCGAGCAGTCGATCACCACCTCGGCCTCGATCAGCGTGCGGCGCTGCTTGTTCAGCACCATGACGCCGCCGACGCGCCCGTCCTCGACCAGCACGTCCTCGGCGAAGCTGTAGAGCAGCAGCTCGACGCCGGCCCGCTTCAGCGCGCGCGCGACCGCGAGCTTCATCACCTCCGGATCGACGCAGACCAGCCAGAGCGAGCGCCAGTCGAAATAGGGCGGCACGAGCCCACCCATCCGGTCGCACTCGTCGAGCAACTCGCGCACCACCCCGCCGACCACCCACTCGCCGCGCGCGTTCAGGCAGGCGTTGAGCGGCAGCCCGCTGACCAGTTCGCCGCCCGCCATCGGCCCGGCATCGACCAGCAGGGTGCGGGCACCGTTGCGCGACGCGGCGATCGCCGCCGCCACGCCCGCGCTGCCGGCGCCGACCACTAGGACGTCCATGCTGCGGCGGGCGAGCGGCATCGCGCGGTCCTAGAGCGTGCCGTCCAGCACGGCGCCCTGGGCGCGCAACACGTCGCGCAGCCGGCCGACCGGAATCTCGCGCACGTCACCGCTCCAGGCATTGGCCGAGGCGCAGAGGGCGGCGGCCGTGCCGGTCGCCTGACCCATCGCCATGCAGGTTCCCATCACGCGCGCCGAGCTGTGCGCCTCACGCGTCGCCGAGAAGCAGCGGCCGGCCACCATGACATTGGCGAGTCCGCGCGGCAGCAGGCAGCCCCAGGGAACGTCGTAGGACCCGCCGTCCTTGATGGTCGAACGCACATGCCCCGTGCCGGCGAGATGGATGTCGAGCTCGTGCGCGCCCTTGCCGATCCCGTCCTCGCGCTTGCGGGCCTGCATGATGTCCTCGCCGGTGAGCACGACATCACCCATGATCCGCCGCGTCTCGCGGATGCCGATGCGCGGCGCGATGCCGGAGAACACGGCCTGCTCGAAGCCCGGCACGTTCCTGCGCATGAACTCGGCGCAGACCCAGACCTGTTCGAGCAGATCGGGCAGGGCGCCGCTGAGCCGGTCCGTGCGTGTCGCATCAAGATGGCCGATCCGCGTGGTGTTGAGGCTCACCTCGCGCCGGGCAAGCGAGACTGGCGTTACGCCGATCATCGAGGTCGGGTGGAGGTCGCCGCGCGCGATCGCCGCGCGCATCAGCGGACCATGCGCCACGAGGAAGACCTTCGCGAGGCCCTGGCGGCGCAGCCCCTCCGCCGCTTCCTGCACCGTCATGCGCTTGTCGGCGTATTCGGCGAGGCCGAAGTTATCCGGTGCCTCGCACACGAAGTCGAGCAGGCGCTGCGTGTCCACGCCCATCATCCGGAACACCATCGTGACGGGCTGCAGCTCGCCGGCGGCCTCGTCGCCCTTCTCGAACGGTGCACCGGCTGCGACCGCGATGTCGCCATCGCCCGAACAGTCGATGATCGTGCGCGCACGCAGCAGGGTCCGCTGGCTCTTGTTCAGCACGATCACGCCCTCGACGCGGCCGTTCTCCACCACGACGTCCTCGGCGAAGGTGTAGAGCAGCAGCTTGACGCCGGCGGCGCGCACCAGGTTCACCACCGCGATCTTCATGATCTCCGGATCGACCGCGACGACATTGAGCGAGCGGTGGTCGTTGATCGGGCCGATATAGCCGCCGAGCCGGTCACACTCGGTGAACAGGTCACGGATCACGCCGCCCACCACCCACTCGCCGCAGGTGGACAGGCAGCCGTCGATCGGGATGCCGCTGGTCATCTCGCCGCCGATCATCGGCCCGGCATCGACCATGACAGTGCGCGCGCCATTGCGCGCTGCCGCGACGGCGGCGGCCACGCCCGCCGCCCCGCCGCCGATCACGACGACGTCGTAGTCCTCCTGCCGGATGCGTTGCGCCATCGTGGCCTAGCCCTTCGCGAGATTGCGTTCGGTTTGAGGATCGAACAAGTGTACGCGCGCAGGCTGAAGTGCGAGCCCGACTTGGTCGCCCACCTTCAACCGCGCACCCGGCTCCGCGCGGCAGCACCACTCGAGCTCCGGGTTTCCGATCGGGCGCACATAGGCGATCAGATCCGGGCCGGAGAGCTCAGTCTGCGAGACGGTCGCCGGCAAGCCACCATCGGGTTGGCCAGGCACGATGCCCTCGGCGCGCACGCCGAGCACGACCGAGCGGCCGGGCTGCACACGCGCCAACGCCGGGGCGCCGGAGAGTGGCAACGCGATCCCCTCCGCTTCGAGACGCGGCCCATCCGGACCGGTGCCGACCCGACCGGTCAGGAAGTTGATCTCACGCTCGCCAACGAAGTTCGCAACAAACATGTTGGCCGGGTGGTCGTAGATCTCCTCCGGCGGCGCATATTGCTGGAGCGCGCCTTTGTTGAACACGGCGATGCGCGAGGAGAGGGTCATCGCCTCCGCCTGGTCGTGGGTGACATAGACGATCGTGCCGCGGATCGTCGCGTGCAGCGCCTTGATGTCGTGGCGCATGCGGATGCGCAGCCGCGCGTCGAGGTTGGAGAGCGGCTCGTCGAGCAGGAACACGCGCGGGTTGCGGATCATCGCCCGGCCGAGGGCGACGCGCTGCTGCTGGCCGCCCGAGAGCTCGCGCGGATAGCGCGCCAGCAGCTCGCCTACGCCGAGCGTGCGCGCGACACGCTGCACGCGCTCATCGATCTCGGCGGACGAGGGTTTCGGCGCCTTCGCCCTGAGCGGAAAGGCGAGATTCTCGAATACCGTCATGTGCGGATAGAGCGCGTAGTTCTGGAACACCATCGCGATATCGCGCTTGTCCGGCGGCAGGTGCGAGACCACCCGGTCGCCGATCCGGATCGTGCCCTCGTCCAGGGGAAGCAAACCGGCGAGCAGGTTCAGCGTTGTGGTCTTGCCGGACCCGGATGGGCCGAGCAGCGAGACGAACTCGCCCTCCTCGATCGCGAGGTCGAGCGCGGACAACGCGACCACCTTGCCGAACCGCTTGGTCACGCCCTCGAAGGTCACGGACGACACCGCCGTACCCTCAACCCTTCACGCTTCCGCCGGTCATGCCGGACAGGAAGTACCGCTGGAAGATCACGAAGACGACGATCACCGGCACGATCGAGACCATGGCAGAGGCGGTGAGTGGCCCCCATTCCCGGCCGAAGAAGCCGAGATAGTTGTAGATCGCCACGGGCAGCGTGCGGACCTCGTCCGAGGAGTTCATCGCCACCGCGACGACGAAGTCGTTCCAGGCGAAGGTGACGACGAACAGCCCGGCGGCGACGAGGCCAGGCCCCGAGAGCGGCAGCACGACCTTGCGCAGTGCCTGGAGCCGCGTGTAGCCGTCGATCATCGCCGCGTGTTCGAGCTGGCTCGGGATGGTGTGGAAGTAGCCGTACAGGATCCACACTGTGATCGGCAGCTGGTAGGCGGTGTAGAGCAGCACGAGGCCGAGCAGCGTGTTGGTCAGCCCGAGCAGTGCCAGGAAGGTGAAGGTGGGGACGATCAGCGAAGGGAGCGGGATGCTCATCACCGCGACGATCAGGAACATCACCGCCGCCTTGCCGCGGAACGAGAACCGCGCCAGCGCGTAGCCGCCGAGCGCGCCGAGCGTGAGGCTGAGCGCCACGGTGAAGAACGAGACGATCGCGCTGTTCAGCACGTAGCGGCCGATCCCGGTGTCGATCAGCGTTCGGTAGTGCTCGAGGCTGAGCGGCGCCGGCAGCAGCACAGGCGGCAAACGCAGGATATCCGCCGTCGGCTTCAGCGAGGTCGAGAGGCCCCAGGCGATCGGGAACAGGGCGACCAGCACGACGATGGCCATCGCGGCCGCGTCCGCCGCCCGACGCGCCAGCGAGCGGCGCTTCCAGGGCTCCATCACGCCACCCCGCCGCGCCGCTCGGCGAACAGGCGCAGCAGGACGAAGATCAGCATCAGGTTGAATACGAACACCAGCAGCGCGAGCGCGTTCGCCTGGCCGATGCGGTAGTCGACGAATCCCATACGGTACATCGTCAGTCCCATGGTGAGCGTGGCGTTGTTCGGTCCGCCACCGGTGAGAACGAGCGCGAAGGTCAGAACGTTGACGAAGTGGATCAGCAGCCGGACGAGGGTGATGAAGATCGGAATCCGCATCAGCGGCAGGGTGATGCGGCGGAACGTGTACCAGCCGCCTGCCCCATCCACGCGCGCCGCCGCGTAGAGCTCGAGCGGGATGCCCTTCAGCCCGGCCATCAGCAGGATCATCGCGAAGCCGCAGTCGCGCCAGAGCGCGTTGAAGATCAGCGCGCCCATCGCGCCGCGCGCGTCGGCAAGAATGCTGGTGTCGGCCATGCCGAAGGGGCCGAGCAGGAGCTGCGAAATGCCGCCGTCGGTGGAGAAGATCCATTTCAGCAGCAACGAGCCGACCAGCATCGCGATGATGTAGGGCACCAGCACGACCGCGCGCAGAAACACGTTCAGTCGCGTATCGGCCTCCAGCCGGACGGCGAGCGCGAGGCCGACGACGAAGGTGAGGACCAGCGCGCCGAGCGAGAACACCGCGGTGGCGACGAGGCTCTCGATCACGACCGGCGAGGAGAGCACCTGGGCGTAGTTCGCGAAGCCGCGGAAGCTCGTGATCTGGAAGTAGTCCGCCCGATGCAGGCTGTAGTAGAAGCCGATGCAGAGGGGGACGAACACGAACACGAGTTCGAGCACGAGCAGCGGTGCGATGTAGCGATAGGCGCTGGCACCTCCGCCCGGCATGTCTCGCCTCCCGGAACGACGCCGCGGCTATTGACGGTCCAGGAAGGCCCGCTCGGCCTCCTGCATCGCGCGCTCGACCGGCACGTTGCCGACCAGCACCCGCTGCGTCGCCTGGTTCCAGTCAGCATCGAACCGGGCGGTGTTGCACTCGGGCGGCGTGATGAAGCTCCAGGCGCGCCAGCCTTCCACGACCGGGCGCATATAGGCGAAGTCGGGGCCCTGGAACTCGGGCTCGTTCCAGATCGAGGCGCGCGTCGGCACCTGGCCGCCGAGCCGCGTCCAGAGCCGCACGGACTCGGGCGAGATCATGTGCTCCAGGAACGCGGCCGCCTCGGCCTGGCGGCGCGAACGGGCCCAGACGGCAGCCCACCACCCCTGCACCTGCTGCGGCCCCGCTCGGTCGGGCGTCCAGTTCGGCCAGGGCAGGATTCCGAGATTCCTGCCGCCCCAGCGGGCGTTGCGGGTGATCTGCTCGTAGCGGGCGAACGGTACGACGGCGATCGCGAAGCGGCCGGCGATGAACTGGTCGGTGATGTCGTCGGTGTGGCTCGCGATCACCTCGCGCGGCATTGCTTCGTGGCGCGCGATCATGTCGACGTGCCACTGCACCGCGCGCTGCCCGTTGGCGCCCGCGTAGCGCGGACGACAGTTCTCCCAGATCGCCCCGCCTGCGGCCATCATCGCGGTGAAGGCGGTGGTGCCGCCGGTGCGCTCGGTCGAGAGCGGCGTGCCGAAACCCCAGGTTTCGACCCGGCCGTCGCGCCGGATGGTGAGCTTCGTGGCGACCTCGGCCAGCTGATCCCAGGTGCGGATCGCCTCGGCGTCGATGCCGTGCGCCTCGAACAGGTCGCGGCGATAGGCGATGCTGGTGGTGGCGTGGAACAGCGGCACCGCGAAGCGCCGGTTGCCGGAGAGGCCGGCATCCCAGCCCGCGCGGACGAAGAAGTCGTTGCGCTGAGTTTCGCTCCAGCGGTTGATGAAGGCGGCCTCCAGATCGGCCGCGGCGCCGCTGCGCACGAGCGCACCCATGTTCTCGGTGTTGACCCAGATGATGTCGGGGGCGCTGCCGGTGCCGTGGCTGGCGAGGAACTTCGCCATCAGTTCCGAGAACACCTGCGGCTCGACGCGCACCCGCACGCTCGGGTTCGCCCGCTCGAAGCTCTCGATCATCTGGCGCAGCGCGACCTCGCGGCCGGTGTTGCGCGACGGATCGAGGAAGGTCCACATCGTGACGGTGACCGGTGCCTGCGCGCCGGCAGGCATGCTTGCGGCGGCGAGTAGTCCGGTGGTGCCGGTCAGGGCGGCGCGGCGCGTCAGCATCGTGGTTCCTCCCCATGGTTCGTCGTTGCTGTCCGACCGGGCGTCGATGCCGCCCGAGTCGATTCGAATTTCAGGCGAAGTAGCGTTGCTCCGCGCGCTCGAGCAGGCGGCGCATGCAGGCACGCGCGTCCTCGGCGTCGCGGCGTTCACAGGCGGCGATGATCTGGCGGCGATCCTCGACGACCAGGACGCGGTGTTCGGGCTGGACGACGCGAGCGCGGAGCACGCGCCACATCTCGTGATTGCGCAGGTCCCACAGGTGGCGGACCACCCCGGCGAGAACCAGGTTGCCCGAGTACTCCGCGAGCCGGACGTGGAACGTATGGTCGGCCTCGTCGGCGGTCCCGCCCTGCGCGAACCGCCGGGCCCCCTCCTCGACCGCCTCGCGCAGGACCGCGGTCTCGCCCGGCGTGATGCGCGTGGCAGCGAGGGCGGCCAGTTCCGGCTCGACGATCTTGCGGGCCTGGAACTGCTCGAGCGCGCCCGGTCCGGGGTCCGACTGGCTCCAGGACAGCAGCGGCATCCCGCGCAGGACGACGCGGCGGACGAAGGTGCCGTCGCCGGTGCGGACCTCGATCAGGCCAGCCGTCTCGAGCGCGATCATGGCCTCGCGCACGGACGGGCGGCTGACCCCGAAGCGTTCGGCCAACTCGCGCTCCGCCGGCAGCCGGTCGCCCGGGGCGAGGCTGTGCGCGCGGATGTAGTCCTCGATCTGCTCGGCGATCTGCTCATAGAGCCGCTGCGGCCTCAGCGTGCGGAACTCCGGTCGCGCCGTGGGGAGGGTGGTTGCGGTCATATGGCCTGGCGGTCTGATCGTCTGGCGGCCTTACCCTTACATCGGACCCCGAAGACGTCAAGCGTGACGTGCCGTAGTGCGTCCATCGCCTCGCGCAGGTAGGGCGTGCGCGACGTCCGGTAGGGGCCGGGTTCGACAGAGTCCGGCGAACCGAGCACGCGGTGCAGGTCGGCCCATTCCGACCCGCGCAACGCCGGCTCGGGGCAACGCCATCGCGCCAAGCCTGGACCATCTCGAGGTCGCCGTCGAACCGGCCGACCTCCGTGAGGATCCGATCCAGGCTGTCAATCGGCTTGGAAACGGGACCCCGGATTGGAGTGGGCCCCTGGGGGCGGACGGGATCAGGCTGCGGTTTTGACGGGCGTCCGGGTGTTCGGGGTCTCGAACTGCTGCGGGCTGAGGTAGCCGAGGGACGAGTGTAGGCGCCTCTCGTTGTAGGCGCTGAAGAAGCGAGGAAGATGCTCGGTGACATCGTCCTCGGTCTCGAAGGCGAGTGGATAGACGCCTTCGACCTTCAACGTCTTCATCAGGCTCTCCATCATGGCGTTGTCGTAGGGATTGCCGCGCCGCCCCATCGAGCCCACAAGGTGCACCTCGGCGAGCCGGTCTCGATATCTCTGCTCGGCGTACTGGGTAGATTCAGGTGGTCGTCGCAACACCGTGGCGGAGGGTGGTGCGATGGCGGGTCGACGGCGATCGGAACGGGCTCTGCGGCCGAAGTTGGGGTCACCTGGGCGGCCTCCTGTGGCGCGGCAGGAGGATCGGCGACGGTTTTGGGCGCTGGTCGCCGAGGGGCTTTCGAGCGATGACGCGGCGATGGTGGTTGGAGTCTCGCAGCCGGTCGGGTTCCGCTGGTTCCGGGAGGCGGGCGGGATGGCCCCGTCGCATCTGTCGCGGTCGTCGAAGCCGCTCTCCGGGCGATATCTGTCGTTTGCCGAGCGGGAGGAGATCGCGCTGTGGCGGGCGGGGGGCGTTGGCGTGCGAGGGTAGTGTCGCAGTTTGAAATCGGCGGACCGACGAAGCTGGATTGCCCGCGCGTGCGCAGCCCGGCCCGGCGGTGCCGTGGAAGGGGCGGCGGCATGGGCGACGGCAGAGGCGGCGTTGGGGCATGGCGTGGAGCCCGCAGCAGATCGCCGCGCGGCTGCGGCTCGACCACCCGGATGAATGTGTAGAGGTTTCGGCTTGATCTGACGGTTTGTAAGATCGGCGGGGAGAGAGGTCGGGGCGCGGAGCGATCGGCGAAGCGCAGCGCCCCGGCCGAGTTGATGGGAGAGCCCCATGACCCAGACCGAACGCAAGGTGATCCGCGCCTCGTACTCCTCCACCAGGTCGGCCGCCTGCGTGTCTTCGTCCAAGGCGCCGGCCTCGTACTTCTCGACCCAGACCCGGATCAGGTTCCGCGACAGGTCATGCCGCTTCGCCAGACCGTGCAGCGTCTCGCCCGCCAGGAACTCCTGCGCGACCTGACGCTTGAACGCGACGCTGTGGGTGCGGTGCTTCGTCATGGGCTTCCATCCTTCGAAAGCCCGGCTACCCGGTCAATTCCAGCCGGCCCCATCGTCCGCCCCCAGGGGCCCACTCCAGACCATGGTGACATCAGCACGCTGCTTGTATGGCATACTTGGCCGCGGAATCCCGTCGTCGAGCATTTCGTCGCCGTCTCAGTCGGAGTTGCCGGGCGCGACGATGGTCAGCAGGCGGGCGTGTGAGATCGCAACCCGCGGGCTACGTAGTCGCCCGTGAAGAACGCTGGAGGCCGCGGAACTCCTCGACTTTCTGGCCTC
>CAZHMM010000102.1:0-13934 GCA_964533585.1 uncultured Elioraea sp. | reverse complement strand
TCGAAAGCGTGTCGGTGTCCACAGAACCGGGTCAACTCCAACTCCAACTCCAACTCCAACTCCAGGCAGCAGGGTGTGGCGGCGGAAGGCGACGACGATCGCCTCCTGCTCGGCTGAGAGGGTGGTGGAGCGCGGCGCGGCCGGCCCGGTGCGCCGGTCGGCGACATCTCCTCGCGCGCGCCATTTGGCGATGGTCTTGGGGTTTACCCCGTCGCGTCGTGCCAGGTCCCTCAGGCTCGCTTGACTATGCTGGATCGCGCGACGGACCGCCTCAGTCGTGCGGGCGCAGCCGTGAAGAACCTGGCCCATAGCGCATCCCTCCATGCCGGGGAGAACACTGCACCATCAAAGCCTGGGACCAAACAGCTAAGCCGCCGTCGTTGCCGCCCCGGCGAAGCCCCGCAGGCGCTTCGCGATCACCTCGCCGACGGCCTCCAAGGCCGCGCGGCGCGGGAAGCGTGCGCGCCAGGCGATCCGCACCGTCCGCCCCACCGGGGCCGCCAGGGGCCGCAGCGCGATCCCGGAATCGTGCGCGACCCCGGCCGCCAGCCCGGGAATCAGGGTCGTCCCATAGCCGGCCGCAACCATATTTAGGAGGGTGGAGAGGCTCGCCGCGCGCAGCGTTCCCCCTGCCGCGTCGCCGCGGCCGCAGACGGCGAGCGCCTGGTCACGCAGACAATGCCCGTCCGCAAGCACCAGGATGTCCCGCGCCAGCTCGGCTTCCGCCACCGTCTCCCGTTCGGCAAGCGGGTGGTCGGCCGGCAATGCGGCCAGGAAGGGCTCGGCGAACAGGGGTCGGCTCGTGAGGTCGGATCCGTCCACCTCGGTCGCCAGTAGCGCGGCATCCAACTCGTGCCCGCGCAGCCGCTCGAGCAGCGCCGTGGTCTGGTCCTCCCACGGCTCGACCTCAAGCGCCGGCAGCGCCTCGCGTAGTGGCGCGAAGATCAGCGGCAGGAGATAGGGCGCGAGCGTGGGAATGATGCCGAGCCGCAGACGCCCGGCGAGCGGGTCGCGCAGGGTCCGCGCCTCGGCCAGGATCGCGTCCGCCTCGGCGACCGCGGCGCGCACATGGCCGATCAGCCGTTCGCACGCGGCGGTCGGCACCACGGCCCGGCTGGTCCGCTCGAACAGGGCGACGCCGAGCAGGGTCTCGAGCTTGCGCAACTGCACGGAGAGCGTCGGCTGGCTGATGCCGCAGGCCTCGGCAGCGCGGCCGAAATGCTGGTGTTCGGCTGCGGCCAGAAGGTAGCGGAGATCGCGAAGGTTCATCCGGGGCGCTCTCGCTGATCGATAGACAACACCTATCATAGTGATTGAGACACGAGGCTTCCTTTTATCCTCCCCCTCCCGCTACCCTGTTGCCAGGTTAGGGTGCGAGGAAGCGCCGGCAGAACCGCTGCCTGACCGCCGGCGCACCGGGTGCGGTGTTGCCGCTCGCTTCGCCTCGGTCCCCCGCGATGCGGCACCCGGATCGCTCGATGGTTCGGTACGGAACTCGCTCGCAGACCACGCCACGCAACGCAGCCAACAACGGAGAGGAAGATGGACGGTAATATTGGCCCCAGTGCCAGCAAATGCCCGATGATGCACGGCAAGCCGACGGCTGCGCGTTTCTCGACCCGGTCGAACCGTGACTGGTGGCCGAATGCGTTGAACCTGCGCATCCTCAGCCAGCAATCCGCGAAGTCAAACCCGATGGGCCCCGGGTTCAACTATGCCGAGGAGGTCAAGAAGCTCGACGTCCAGGCGCTGCGCCGCGACCTCATCGCGCTGATGACGGTGAGCCAGGACTGGTGGCCGGCCGACTACGGGCATTACGGCCCGCTGTTCGTCCGCATGTCCTGGCATGCGGCGGGCACCTACCGCACGGCTGACGGCCGCGGCGGCGCCTCGACCGGCGCGCAGCGCTTCGCGCCCGAGAACTCCTGGCCGGACAACGCCAACCTCGACAAGGCGCGGCGCCTGCTGTGGCCGATCAAGCAGAAATACGGCAACAAGCTCTCCTGGGCCGACCTGCTCGTCTATGCGGGCACCGTCGCGATGGAGTCGATGGGCCTCAAGACCTTCGGCTTCGCCTTCGGCCGCGCCGACATCTGGGAGCCGGAGCAGGACATCTACTGGGGCGCCGAGGACACCTGGCTCGGCGACAAGCGCTACTCGGGCGACCGCGTGCTCGAGAATCCGCTCGCCGCGGTGCAGATGGGCCTCATCTACGTCAATCCGGAAGGGCCGAACGGCGTGCCCGACCCGGTCGCCTCGGGCCGCGACATCCGCGAGACCTTCGCGCGCATGGCGATGAACGACGAGGAGACGGTGGCGCTGACCGCCGGCGGCCACACCTTCGGCAAGGCGCATGGCGCGGGCCCGGCCAGCCATGTCGGCCCCGAGCCCGAGGGCGCGCCGCTGCACCATATGGGCCTCGGCTGGATCAGCACCTGGAAGTCCGGCAAGGCGGGGGATGCCATCACCTCCGGCATCGAGGGCGCGTGGAAGCCTAACCCCACGAAGTGGGACATGGGCTATTTCGACATGCTCCTCAACTACGACTGGGAGCCGCACAAGTCGCCCGCCGGGGCCTGGCAATGGCATCCGAAGGACCGCGCCGCCTGGACGCTGGTCGAGGATGCGCATGACCCCTCGAAGCGCCACCCGCCGATGATGACCACGGCAGACATGGCGATGAAGATGGACCCCGAGTATCGCAAGATCTCGGAGCGCTTCCACAAGGACCCGGCCGCCTTCCAGGACGCCTTCGCCCGCGCCTGGTTCAAGCTGACGCATCGCGACATGGGGCCGAAGTCGCGCTACCGCGGGCCGCTGGTGCCGAAGGAGGACCTGATCTGGCAGGACCCGGTCCCGCCGGTGACGCACAAGCTGGTGGACGAGGCCGACATCGCGGCGCTGAAGGCGCAGATCCTCGCCACCGGGCTGACGGTGCAGCAGCTTGTCTACACCGCCTGGTCCTCGGCCTCGACCTTCCGCGGCTCGGACCGCCGCGGTGGGGCCAATGGCGCGCGCATCCGCCTCGCGCCGCAGAGGGATTGGGAAGTGAACCAGCCCGCCCACCTCACCGAGGTGCTGGGCAGGCTCGAAGGCGTGCAGAAGGCCTTCAACGCGGCGGCGAAGGACGGCAAGCAGGTCTCGCTCGCGGACCTGATCGTCCTCGGCGGCTGCGCGGCCATCGAGAAGGCGGCGAAGGATGCCGGCCATGACGTGACGGTGCCCTTCCGGCCGGGCCTCACCGACGCCAGCGCCGAGCAGACCGACGCCGCCTCCTTCGCGGTGCTCGAGCCCGAGGCGGACGGGTTCCGCAACTACCGCAAGGCCCGCTACACCGTCTCGGCCGAGGAGCAGCTGGTGGACAAGGCGCAGCTGCTGACCCTGACCGCGCCCGAGATGACCGTGCTGGTCGGCGGGATGCGCGTGCTCGGCGCCAATTTCGGCGGCTCGCCGCATGGCGTGCTGACGAAGCGGCCGGGCAGGCTGACGAACGACTTCTTCGTCAACCTGCTCGACATGCGCACCGCCTGGTCCCCGACCGACGAGACGGAGGAAGAATTCGAGGGCCGCGACCGCGCCACCGGAACGGTCACATGGACCGCGACGCGCGTGGACCTGGTGTTCGGCTCGAATTCCGAGCTGCGCGCCCTTTCCGAGGTCTATGCGCAGGACGACGCAAAGGGGAAGTTCGTGCAGGACTTCGTCGCGGCCTGGACGAAGGTGATGAACCTCGACCGCTTCGACCTCACCTGATCTGGCCGGCGGGGCGTCCGGGCGCCGCTGCTTCTCCGCTGCGCCCGGACGCGACTCCGACCAGACCGAATCACCAACACCGATGACGCACCCCGGGGACAAGGACCGTCGGGTGTTGCCCGACGGCCGACTTGCCTGCACCCTCCGCCGGGCCGCGTCGGATGTGAGGGACCATGCAGGACGTCATCGCTCAGCTCGCACCCACCGGAGTGCTGCGTGCCGGCATCAATCTGAGCAACTTCCTGCTCGTCTCGAGTCGCGGTGCCGCAGGCGAGCCTGAAGGCGTCTCTCCCGACATGGCCCGTGCCGTCGCCGATCGACTGGGGGTTCCGGTCCAGCTCGTGCCCTTCCCCAAGCCTGGTGTGCTCGCCGACGCCGTCGGCACCGGAGCCTGGGATATCGGGCTGATCGGTGCCGAACCCCAGCGCGCCGAAAAGATCGCCTTCACGGCGGCCTATGCCGAAATCGAAGCCACCTACATGGTGCCGCCAGGCTCGCCGATCGCCTCGCTGGCGGAGGTCGACCGCCCACACGTCCGGATCGCGTCCACGGCCCGGGCGGCCTACGACCTCTGGCTGGAGCGGAACATCCGCCACGCCAGCGTGATCCGCACCGACAGCATCGACGACGCCTTCCGCCGCGTCGTGGACGACGGGCTCGAGGTTCTGGCCGGGCTGCGCCCGCGCCTGCTGAAGGATGTCGAGGCGCTGCCCGGAGCGCGCATCCTCGACGGACAGTTCATGGCGGTGCAGCAGGCGATCGGTACGGCGCGCGAAAATGGCGCCGCAGCAGCCTTCCTGCGCGACTTCGTCGAGGAGGCCAAGGCGTCGGGCCTCGTCGCGGCGCTGATCGCGCGCCACGGCGTGCGCGGTCTGTCGGTGGCCCCGCCGGCATAGTCTCGACGGGCCGCGCGCGGACCGGTCAGCGCCCGTCCCGCACCCACGCCGGCGCGACGAGCATCGGCGCGAAGACCAGCACGAACAGCCCGAAAGCGGCGATCCAGGCCGCAGCGGCGAGCGCGAGCGCCGTGACGTACGGCATGACCTCACCACCGAAACTCCGAAGAGTGGCGGCAACCAGCACGAGCACATAGGCGACGACGGCGAGGTGCGGCGCGACGAGCCCGCGCCCGGTGTGACCGAGCGTGGCGCGCGTCATCACGGCCAGGATCATGAGCGAGATCGCGCCGCTCGCTTGCAGATGCAGCCAGGCGGATGCCCAGGCCGACTCGGCCAGCAGGAACGCTGCTTTCGTCCCAAGCGCCGCCGGGATCAGCAGATAGGCCAGATGCAGCACCCAGAGGATCGGCTGGCCGAGCGTCGCATGTCCGTGCCAGCGCGCAAGCCGTGCGAGTGCCAGCAGCGCCGCCACCGCGGCGATCGCCCCGGACGTGGTCGAGTCGGGGGCGACGAGATCGGCCACCACCACGGCGCCGAGGGCCAGCATGCCCGCACGATCGATCCATGGCCAGGGCGGCGATCCGGGCATCCGCTCCGCCTTGCGCAGCGCGTTGAGGGTGAAGGAGGGAACGATCCGTCCGCCAATCAGCCCGACGAGCGCGAGGGCGACGTTCAGGGCGAGACGCTGCCCGGCAGCGAAGGTCTCCGCGGTCCAACCCGCGGTCTCAGCGAGCATCAGCACATCACCCGCCCAGAACGCGAGCACCAGCGCCGGCGGACCGTAAAGCCGAGGCGAGCGCGCCTTGACCAGCGCCGGCAGGATCGTCAGCAGCAGCGCGGGGAGCGGCAGTAGTCCAATCACGGCGGCCACCGGCGGCGGCAGCGGCGAGCCCGGCAGCAAGGCGAGTCGCGCGGCGAGGTAGAGCCCGATCAGCAGCACCAGCGGCGCGCCGGCATAGCCGCGCCGTCCTGTCCAGTTCGGCACTGCGGTCAGCAGGAACCCCGCGATCGCGGCGCCGATGAAGCCCGCGATCATCTCGTGGGCATGCCAGCGCGCGATCGGCAGGGGCCCGTCAGGCAGCCACGCGCCATGCAGCGCCGCGATCCAGATCAGCATCGCCAGCACGGCCCAGATGCCGGCAAGCAGGAAGAAGGGCCGGAAACCGTGACTGAATAGGGCGAACCGTGGTGGGGCTGGCCGACTTGGCACTGCCGCCGCGATCACCCGCCCGCTCCGACGGCTGGCGAGAGCGGCAGTGCCGAGTCGATCTGTCGGAACGGCCCGACGGGTGTTTCGGCTGCCATGAGCACGCCCCAGGTGAAGTCGAAGTACCAGCCGTGCAGCGCGAGCCGGCCCGCCGCAACGCGCTCGGCGATCCAGGGATAGGTGATCAGGTTGCGCAAGGAGACGAGCACCGAAGCCCGCTCAGCGTAGCGCGCAAGCAGCGCGGGCTCGGCCTCGGTCACCAGGCTGCGGACCTCGTCACGCGCCTCGGCGAGCAGCCCGACCCAGCGTCCCATGAACTCGAAGCGTGGGTCAGCATCGCCGAACTCCATAAGGCTGCGCACGCCGCCACACATGGCATGACCAAGCACGACGATGTGTCCGACTTCGAGTCCCTTGACGCCAAATTCGAGGGCGGAAGAGACGCCGGCAAGCCGCCCGTCCGGCATGTAGGGCGGAACAAGGGCGCCGACGTTACGAATCACGAAGAGATCGCCCGGTCCTGAGTCGGTGATCATCTGCGGGTCGGCGCGGCTGTCGCAGCAGCCGACCACCATCACCTTCGGCCGTTGCCCTTCCCAGACAAGCTGGTCGAACAGGGAATGGTCGGTCTCGAAATATGCGGCGCGGAACCGCTCGAAGCCCTGCACCAGCCGGGCGAGTGCGGCATCGGGCGTGGTCACTGCACGAGCGGCGTCGTGGCCCCTTCCATGTCGATGCCCTCGATGCGCGCGCGGGCAGCGAGCACGGCGATGAACTGGTGCACCGCGCGACGCCAGGACGCGTCGCGCAGATAGCGCTCCACCGTCCCGCGCACGGCCTCGAAGGGCAGCTCGCGCGGCTCGGCGCGCTGATGCAGCCAGAGGATGTGCATGCCGTAGCGGCTCTCCACTACGACCGGGCAGATCTGCCCCGGCTCGAGCGCGGACAGGAAGGTCTCGACCTCCGGCACCAGGCTGCCGCGCGTCACCTGGCCGAGGCGGCCGCCGTCCTTGCCGGACGGACAGACGGAATGCGCGCGTGCCAGCGCCTCGAAGCTCTCGCGGTCGGCCAGCACCTGCGCGAGCAGCTCCTTCGCTTGCCCCTCGGCCGCTGCACGTGCGTCCGGGTCCTCCGGATCGGCCGCGATCAGGATGTGGCTCGCGTCCCACAGCTCCTTGGTACGGAAGCGGCTCCGGTTCGCGTCATACCACCGCCGGAGCGTCGCCTCATCGGCCTCAGGTACAGTGATCGCGTGCTCGAGCAGGGCCTCGATCGTCTCCTCCTCGGGCAAAAGATCGCCGCCTGCATCGGCCTCGATCCCGCGCGAGGCCGCCTCGTCCAGCAGCAGGCGCCGCACGACCAGCGCGCGCGCAGCCTCGAGCCAGGCCGCCTCGGCCGAGGGCGCGGGATGATGCTGCATCTCGGCGGCGATCTCGCGCTCGCTGATCATGGTGCCGTTGACGCGGACGGTCATCGCGCTCACTCGGCAGCGGTCGGGCGCGGCGCAGCGACGGGGCCTGGCCGCCGGGTCGCGCCGCCTCGCCGCCGGACGATCTGCCAGGAGCGGAACAGGTACCAGATCGGCGCGGAGAAGATATGCACCAGGCGCGAGAAGGGGGTGAGCAGGAACAGCGTCATGCCCATCACGATATGCAGCTGGAACGGCCAGTCGGCGCCGCGCACGAAGTCGGCCGCGCCCGCCTGGAAGGTGACGATGTGCTGTGCCCACATCGAGAGCTGCACCATCATCGAGCCGTCGCGGTGGCCGAGCGAGAACGGCAGCGTGATCAGCCCGAGTGTGAGCTGCACCCAGAGCAGGATCAGGATGGCGATGTCCACGCCCGCGCTCGTGCGGCGGATACGTGGATCATAGAGCCGGCGATGCAGCAGCAGCGTCAGCCCGACGAAGCAGATCGCGCCGAACACGCCGCCCAGCACGATCGCGATCATCTGTTTCTGCCGCACGGTGATGAACGCCTCGTAGATCCAGTGCGGCGTCAGGAGGCCGAACAGATGGCCGAAGAAGATCGCGAGGATGCCGACATGGAACAGATTCGAGCCCCAGCGCAGCTGGCGCGCGCGCAGCATCTGGCTCGAACCCGTCCGCCACGTGTACTGGTCGCGGTCGAAGCGGATCAGGCTGCCCACGAAGAACACGCCCGCGCAGAGATACGGGTAGATGCCGAACAGGAAGTCGTGCAGGTAGTCGGTGAAGACGTTCCAGGCGCCCATGGCGCACTCCTCCATATCAGCTCTTCGCCGTGGCGCGTTGCGCACGCAGCCGCTTGATCATCGCCGCGACCTTCGCGCGCGCGCCCTCGCGGTTCGGGTCGTTCTCGGGCCCGAAGGTCACCGGCGCGTCCTCCCACTCGCGGTCGATCGCCTCCGGATCTTCCTCCTCTGGGTCCGCCTTGGCTTGCGGTTGTGCGCCGGCTTCGGCGAGTGCGGCCGCGACCACCGCAGCATAGGCGCGCGCATCCGCCGTACCGCGGCCGGCAAGACGGGCGTGCAGCTGATCGAGGATCGGCACCGCCTGGCTGAGCAGGTCCCGCGCGAGCGCGGGCGGCGCGACCGCGAGGAACTCGAGGAACAGTGGCAGGTAGTCGGGCAACTCGTTCGGCGGCGGCGCATAGCCGGCCGACTGGTAGGCCTCGATCAGCGCCACCATCGCCGGGCCACGGTTGCGCGTATCGCCGTGCACATGCTCGAACAGGTGCAGCGAGCAGGACCGGCCGCGGTCGAACAGCGCCGAATAGGACTCCTGGCGGTCGAGCAGATCCCCCATGGCGAGCCGCCGGCAGAGCCGCGCGAGGGCGGACGCATGCGGCTGACGGAAGCCCTCCGTCGCCAAGGCGGCCGCGACCTCCGGCAAGGCGCCGCGCAGCGCCTCGTCCGGGTAGTGCAGCAGGGCAGAGAGGATGCGGAAGCGTCGGTTCATCGCCGCTTCTCCTGCGGTTCGACCGCCTCCTCGACACGCGGCGGCGCCATCCGCCCGGCCGATGGTCCAAGGGCCGAGAACAGGTTGCCGACGCTGCGCCCGTCATAGCAGCCCTGACCGAAACTGAACCCGCAGGAGGATTTCAGGTCGAATGCGTTCTCGGCGTATTCGCGGTGCGTGGACGGGATGACGTAGCGATCCTCGTAGTTCGCGATCGCGAGCGTGCGGTACATGTCGTCCACCTCCGCCTGGGACAGCCCGACCGCATCCAGCACCTCCGCGTTGCGCCTGCCCTCGACGGTGCGGTCGCGCATGTGGATGCGCATCGCGAACATCCGCTGGAGCGCGTGCACGACCGGCGCCTCGGCACCGGCGGTCAGCAGATTCGCCAGATACCGCACGGGAATGCGCAAACTGGCGATGTCGGGCAGCCCGTCCTTCCAGCCGACATGCCCGGCCTCGATCGCCGACTGCACCGGGCTGAGGGGCGGCACGTACCAGACCATCGGCAGCGTGCGGTACTCAGGGTGCAGCGGGAAGGCGATCTTCCAGGCGATGCACATCTTGTAGGCGGGGCTCCTGCGCGCCGCCTCCATCCACGCGTCGGGAACGCCGTCTTCGCGCGCCTGCGCGATCACCGCCGGATCGTTCGGATCAAGGAAGATGTCGAGCTGGGCGCGGTAGAGGTGCTGCTCGTTTTCGACGCTTGCGGCCTCCTCGATCCGGTCGGCGTCGTAGAGCAGCACGCCGAGATAGCGGATGCGCCCCACGCAGGTCTCGGAGCAGACGGTCGGCTCGCCCGCCTCGATGCGCGGGTAGCAGAAGATGCACTTCTCGGCCTTCCCCGACTGCCAGTTGTAGTAGATCTTCTTGTACGGGCAGCCCGAGACGCACATGCGCCAGCCGCGGCACTTGTCCTGGTCGATCAGGACGATGCCGTCCTCCTCGCGCTTGTAGATCGAGCCCGACGGGCAGGAGGCGACGCAGGACGGGTTGAGGCAGTGCTCGCAGAGGCGCGGCAGGTAGAACATGAAGGTGTTCTCGAACTGCCCGTAGATCTCCTTCTGGATGCCCTCGAAGTTGGCGTCCTTCGAGCGCTTGCGGAACTCCGTCCCCAGGATCTCCTCCCAGTTCGGGCCCCACTGGATCTCCATCCGCTCGCCGGTGATGAGCGAGACGGGGCGTGCGACCGGCATCGCCTCGCTCTCCGGTGCGGTCTGGAGGTGCGTATAGTCGAAGGTGAAGGGCTCGTAGTAGTCGTCGATCTCCGGCATCGAGGGGTTGGCGAAGATGTTGGCGAGGATGCGCCACTTCCCGCCCTGGCGCGGAATGATCTTGCCGTTCGCCTTGCGCTTCCAGCCGCCCTTCCAGCGCTTCTGGTTCTCCCAGTCCTTCGGGTAGCCGATGCCGGGCTTCGTCTCGACATTGTTGAACCAGGCATATTCGACGCCCTCGCGGCTGGTCCAGACCTGCTTGCAGGTGACCGAGCAGGTGTGGCAGCCGATGCACTTGTCGAGGTTCAGCACCATCGCGATCTGAGCGCGGACCTTCATGACCTGATCTCCCTCCCGCTCGCTCTACTCTGCCGCCTTCAGGTCGGCCGCCTGGTGCGTCACGCGCGGCCCGTCCAGCCAGGCGACATTCGCCATCTTGCGCACCACCACGAACTCGTCGCGGTTGGTGCCGATCGTGCCGTAGTAGTTGAAGCCGTAGGATTGCTGAGCGTAGCCGCCGATCATGTGGGTCGGCTTGGTCACCGCGCGGGTGACGGAGTTGTGGATCCCGCCGCGGGCGCGCGTGATCTCGCTGCCCGGCACGTTCACGATCTTCTCCTGCGCGTGGTACATCATGATCATGCCCTTGGGCACGCGCTGACTGACCACCGCGCGGGCGCAGAGCGCGCCGTTGAGGTTGAACGCCTCCACCCAGTCATTGTCCTCGATCCCGGCCTCCTTCGCGTCCACCTCCGAGATCCAGACGATCGGTCCGCCGCGCGAGAGCGTCAGCATGATCAGGTTGTCGGTATAGACCGAATGGATGCCCCATTTCTGGTGCGGCGTGATGAAGTTGAGCGCGATCTCCTTGTTGCCGTTCGGCGCGCGCCCCGTCATGGACTGGTGCGCCTTCAGATCGACCGGCGGGCGGTAGAGGCAGAGCGCCTCGCCGAACGCCAGCATCCAGGGATGGTCCTGGTAGAGCTGCTGGCGTCCTGACAGCGTCCGCCACGGAATCAGTTCGTGTACGTTCGTGTAGCCGGCGTTGTAGCAGACCTCCTCGCTCTCCAGCCCGGACCAGACCGGTGAGGAGATGATCTTGCGCGGCTGCGCGACCACGTCCCGGAAGCGGATCGCCTCATGCTCCTTCGGCTTGGCGAGATGGGTGTGATCGCGCCCGGTCGCCTTGCCGAGGGCATCCCACGCCTTCACGGCGACATGGCCGTTGGTCTCCGGCGCGAGATGCATGATCACCTCGCAGGCGTCGATGTCGGTCTCGATCCGCGCGAGCGGCTGGTCGACGCCCGGCACCTCCGTCGTGCCGTTCAGGCTGCGCAGGAACGCGACCTCCTGGTCGGTCTTCCAGGCCATGCCCTTGCCGTTGTTGCCGACCTTCTCCATCAGCGGGCCGAGTGCTGTGTAGCGCGCGAAGGTGTTCGGATAGTCGCGCTCGATCACGGTGATGCCGGGCATGGTCTTGCCGGGGATCGGCTCGACCTCGCCCTTGCGCCACTCCTTCACGGCATGCGTCTGGCCGAGCTCGGCCGGGCTGTCGTGCATCAGCGGCGTGAGCACGACGTCCCTTTCCTTGCCGAGATGGCCCTTGGCGAGCTCGGAGAACCGCCTGCAGATCCCCTTGAAGATCGCCCAGTCGCTGCGGCTCTCCCAGGCCGGGTCCACCGCGGCGGTGAGCGGGTGGATGAAGGGATGCATGTCGGAGGTGTTGAGGTCGTGCTTCTCGTACCAGGTGGCAGTCGGCAGCACGACGTCGGAGTACATGCAGGTCGTGCTCATGCGGAAGTCGAGCGTGACCAGCAGGTCGAGCTTGCCGCGCGGCGCCTCCTGGTGCCAAGCGACCTCCTCGGGCTTGGCGCGCCCCTCCTCGCCGAGATCCTTGCCTTGCACGCCGTGCTGCGCGCCGAGCAGGTGCTTGAGGAAGTACTCGTGGCCCTTGCCTGAGGAGCCGAGCAGGTTGGAGCGCCAGACGAACAGGTTGCGCGGCCAGTTCTGCGGATGGTCCGGATCCTCGCAGGACATGGTGATGCGGCCATCCTTCAGCCGCTCGATCAGGTAGGCGGGCGCCTCCTTGCCCTCGGCAGCCGCCGACGCGGCGAGGCTGAGCGGATTGACCGCAAGCTGGGGTGCCGAGGGCAGCCAGCCCATGCGTTCGGCGCGCACGTTGAAGTCGATCATCGCGCCGGTGAGCTTCTGCGGCGCTGTGGGCGAGAGGATCTCGTTCACCGTCACCGTCTCGTAGCGCCACTGGTCGGTGTGCGCGTACCAGAACGAGGTGGAGTTCTGCTGGCGCGGCGGCCGCGCCCAGTCGGTCGCGAAGGCGAGCGGAATCCAGCCCGATTGCGGCCGGAGCTTCTCCTGGCCGACATAGTGCGCCCAGCCGCCGCCCGACTGGCCGACGCAGCCGCACATCACCAGCAGGTTGATGATGCCCCGGTAGTTCATGTCGGAGTGGTACCAGTGGTTCAGCGCCGCGCCGAGGATGACCATGGACTTGCCCTTGGTCTTCTCGGCGTTGTCGGCGAACTCGCGCGCCACCGTGATGATCTGGTGCGCGGGCATGCCGCAGACCGCCGCGGCCCAGGCCGGCGTGTAGGGCGCGTTCGCCTCGTAGCTCGCCGCCCCGTCGCCGAAGCCGCGCTCGACGCCGTAATTGGCGAGGAACAGGTCGTAGACGGTCGCGACCTGCGCCTCGCGCCCGTCGGCGAGGCGGACGGTGGTGACCGGCACGGTGCGCGTCACCGTCTCGCCGAGCGCGGTCGGATTGAAGAAGGGCTGCGCGTGGTCGCCGAAATAAGGGAACACGACCTCAGCTGTGGCCCCGCCATCGATCAGCGAGAGCCGCGGTGTGACCGCCTCGAGCGTGCGCGCATCGCGCCCCTCGAGGTTCCACTTGCCCTGCTCGCCCCAGCGGAAGCCGATCGAGCCGGTGGGGATGTAGGGAGCCCCCGTGGCGTCGTCGATCGCGACGGTCTTCCAGTCGGGATTGCTGGTCTGGCCTGCGTTCTCCGGCAGATCCGAGGCACGGAGCTGGCGGTCCGCGACGAGCCGGCCGTCGCGCTCGCTCAGCAGCACCAGCATGGGCATGTCGGAGTAGCGGCGGCAGTAGTCGAGGAAGTAGTCGCCGCGACCCTTGGCGTGCCACTCGGTCAGGATCACGTGGCCCATCGCCATTGCGAGCGCCGCATCCGTGCCCTGCTTGGGATGCAGCCAGAGATCGGCGAACTTCGACGCCTCGGAGTAGTCGGGCGTGACCGTGACGACCTTGGTGCCGCGGTAGCGCGCCTCGGCCATGAAGTGCGCATCGGGCGTGCGCGTCTGCGGCACGTTCGAACCCCACATCATGATGAAGCCGGCGTTGTACCAGTCGGCACTCTCGGGCACGTCGGTCTGCTCGCCCCAGGTCTGCGGGCTGGAGGGCGGCAGGTCGCAGTACCAGTCGTAGAACGACATGCACACGCCGCCGATCAGCGAGAGATAGCGGCTACCGGCGGCGTAGCTCACCATGCTCATCGCCGGGATCGGCGAGAAGCCGATCACGCGGTCGGGGCCCCAGGTCTTGACCGTGTGCACATTGGCAGCGGCAACGATCTCCTCCGCCTCCTCCCAGGAGATGCGCACGAAGCCGCCGAGGCCGCGCGCGGACTGGTACTCGCGCCGCTGCGCCGGGTCGTCCTGGATCGACTTCCAGGCCAGCACCGGATCGGCGTGCTTCGCCTTGGCCGCGCGCCAGAGCTGCACCAGCCGCTTGCGCGCCATCGGGTATTTCAGCCGGTTGGCGCTGTAGAGGTACCAGGAGTAGGAGGCGCCGCGCGAACAGCCGCGCGGCTCGTGGTTCGGCAGGTCGGGGCGCGTGCGCGGATAGTCGGTCTGCTGGGTCTCCCAGGTGACGATCCCGCCCTTGACGT
>CAZHMM010000101.1:0-14025 GCA_964533585.1 uncultured Elioraea sp. | reverse complement strand
GCGGCGGCGTGCCGGGCTGCGAGGCGATCGACCAGGCGGCGAACACGCCGCCGGCGAGGGCGAGCAGGGGGAGGGTGAAGCGGAACGGGCTGCGCTGCGCCATCTCAGTGCTCCATCATGCGGCGGATCGCGGCCGCGTCCTCGGCGAGTTCGACGATCCGGCCGTCCTCCATCCGCGCGATGCGGTCGGCGAAGCCGTAGACGCGCGGATCGTGCGTCACCACCACGACGGCGCGGCCGGGCCGCACCGCGCTCTCGCGCAGCTGTCGCATCGCCTCGTGGCCGGAGGCGGCATCCAGCGCCGCGGTCGGCTCGTCGCAGACGATGAAGGGCGGCTCGTGCACCAGCGCGCGCGCGATCGCCACGCGCTGCATCTGCCCGCCCGAGAGGTGCCTCGGCAGCTTGTCGGCATGCGCGCCCATGCCGAGCCCCTCCAACACCACCTTCGCCGTGCGCGTGGCGCGATCCAGCCGCTCGCCGCGCACCACCAGCGGGATCGCCGCGTTCTCGGCCGCGGTCAGGCTCGGCAGCAGGTTGTACTGCTGGAAGATGAAGCCGACGGTCTCGCGGCGGAACTTCGCGGCGGCCGATGGTTTCAGGTGCCGCACGTCCTGGCCGAGCACATCGATCGAGCCCTCGCTCGCCGAGAGGATGCCGGCGAGGATCGAGATCAGCGTGGTCTTGCCGCAGCCCGACGGCCCGACCAGCAGCAGCATCTCGCCCGAACGCACGGAGAGGTCGATGCCGTGCAGCACGCGGATCGTGCCGTCGCCGGACGGAAAATCCTTGGCGACGCCGCGGGCCGTGACGACCGCGCTCACTTGAACACCACCGCCGGGTCGAGGGTGAGCGCCTTGCGGATCGAGAAGACCGAGGCGACGAGGATGATCAGCACCACCGCGAAGGCGACGAGCGCGGCGACCCACCATGGCAGGAAGAAGCCGCGCAGATCGACATTGAACCGTCCCGTCACCTCGAAGAACACTGCCGCGAGCCCGATGCCGAGCCCGTAGCCGATCGCCGCGACCGCGCCGGCCTGGGCGAGCACCATGCGCAGCAGCGTGGCGTTCGACACGCCCATCGCCTTGAGCGCGCCGAACTGGCGCAGGTTCTCGAGCACGAAGATCATGAAGGTCTGGCCGACCACGGCGGCGCCGACGATGAACCCGAGCGCGACCGTAATGCCGAAATTCACCGGGATGCCGGTGCGCGTGAGGTAGTAGCGGATGGTGCGCCAGGCGAAGTCCTGCCAGCGCAGCGCGAGCAACCCCGTCTCCGCCTCGATGCGCTCGGCGAGCGCCGCCAGTTCCTCGCCCTCCTGCGCGCGCACGAGGATGTAGGAAAGCGGCTTCCTCGGCGGCGGGGCGAAGCGCAACGCCTCGGAGTAGCGCGTGTACACCACGGGGAATGTGGTGAACGGGGCGGAGGCCTCGGCGATGCCGACCACGGTCGCGCGCCGGTCCGCCATCTCCAGCACCTTGCCCGGGGCGGGCTCCTCGCCCGGCCAGATGAACAGCGCGCCGACCCGGTCGAGCACGATCGCGCCGGGCCGGCGCAGGTCCTCGACCGAGCCCTGGAGCATCACCGGTGGCGCGCCGGCGAGCGAGGCATCATCGACGCCGAGCACGAACACCTGCTGCAACCGCCCGTCGGGCGCACGCGCGACGGTCAGTCCCTTGAAGAACGGCGTCGCCCAGTCGACGCCCGCGACGCCGCGCACGCGCCAGAGCGCGCTCTCCGGCAGCGGCTCGATCTCCTCGACGTAGATCACGCGGGGATCCATCACCCAGAGATCGGCATCCACCACGTCGATCACCTGCGCGGCGGTGCGCAGCATCAGGCCCACGAAGATCGAGGCCTGCTGCGCCATCAGCATGACGGCGAAGGCCACGCCGCAGACAAGGCCGACATACTTCGCCGTGTCGCCCGTCAGCATGCGCAATGCGATGCGGATCATCGCGGCCTCTCCTGAATGGTGTACGCGTAGGTGCTCCCGACATGTTGGTTGCGCGCGCGGCCGCAAGGCTCTAAGTGAACAGTGTTCAGGTCACGGAGTCGCGATGGCGGGGGAGGCCGGAGAACGCAGGGTCGCCAAACCCCGCCGCAGGAGTGCCGAGGACCGCCGCCAGCAGGTGGTCGCTGCCGCGCGACAGATCGTGCTGCGCGAGGGGTTCGAGGCGCTGACCATGCGCCGGGTGGCGCGGCTCGCCGGCGTCTCGGCGGCCGCGCTCTACCTCTACTATCCCGACCGGCTGCACCTCATGGCCGCAGTCGCCGAGGCGCTGTTCCACGGCCTGCTCGGCGCGTTCCGCGCCGCGCTCGCCCGCGCCGAGGCCGATCCCGATCCGCGCGCGCGGCTGCGTGCGGTGATGACCGCCTATCTCGACTGGGGCCTCTCCCACCCCGACGAGTACCGCGTGATCTTCATGACGCCGATCAGGGGCGTGGCCGGCCACCGGCCGGGCGAGCCGGGGGTGCCGGCGGCGCCGAGCGGACAGGCGACCTTCCAGGCGTTGCGGGCGGAGGTGGCGCGGCTGATCGCGCTCGGCGTGTTCCGCGAGGCCGAGCCGCAGGTGGTGGCGGAGGCGATCTGGGCCGCCGGCCACGGGCTCGTCGCGCTGCTGATCACCAAGCGCGACTTCCCGTGGAGCCCGCGCGCGGCGCTGATCGAGACGATGGCGGATGCGCTCTGCCGCGGCTTCTCGGCTGACGGCGCAGGTCTGCGCGCGGCCTCAGAGCCCGCCGCGCAGCGCCGCGAAGATCGCCATGCCGAAGCAGGCAGCGGCAATCCACGGCCAGGGCGAGCCGGCTGACGGCACGGCGGCGGCCTGACCGCGGCCGAGGTCAATCTCCCGCGCCGGCGGCGCGGCAGGATGGGTGCGGGCGATTTCGCGCCCGGCCTCCTCGGTGAGCGGCTTGATCTCGGCCCGCTTGATCAGCGGCGCGCGACCGCGGCTCTGCACCACGCGATCATGATACAGCCCCGTCTCGCGGCTCAGTTCCGACAGCACGAGCGCGATGGTGATGCCCTGCTGCGGATAGCGCTCGCAGAGCTCGGTGAAGACGCGTTCAGCCACGCGCTGATCGGTGTTGGCGCCGGCGAGATACCACCGCCCGCGCCCACCGAAACGCGTGGACGTCTCCGCATGCAGCAGGATCTCGAAGGTCCGGTCCGCCATGGCCCGAAGATCGTCGCTGGCCGTTACGATTGGATGAATTGGCGCGCCTGATCAGAGATGCGGCATCACGGCGACCACCGCCAGGGCAGCGGCGAGGCAGGAGACCAGCAGCAGGGCACGGCTGACCCGGCGCCGACCGGCCTCGGCCTCGTCGCGCGCCGGCAACGCGATCTCGCATTGGTGTTCCTTCGCGACCGCGAACGCCTTGGCGAGCATCCGCCGCGTCTCGGCGTCGAGCTGGCGCATGTTGCGCCGATCGATCCCCGGCATCCGTCCGCGCGCGCGGATGATCCGGTCGTGGTAGCGGCCGGTCTCGCGGTTGAGCACGGACTCGACGAGCGTGACGACCACAGCGTGGCTGGGGAACTCCTCAACCAGGTCGCTGAACTGCAGTGCCCCGTCGATCACGGTGTCATGCATGCCGACCAGGAACCACCGCCCCTTGCCACCATGCCGGGTGGCGATCGGCGCCCAGATCATCACTTCGAAGGCAAGCGCATCGCCCATGGGTCGGGCTTACCGGCAAGCGGTTACCGTACCCTTTACCGACTGCGCCGCAGCATCACCACGCGCGCGGCACCGATCACGCGCTCGTCTTCGATCGTGTAGCCCTCAGGGCAGGCGAACTCCTCCCCGGTGCCGAGCTCGGCGACGACCACCGCCGCGCGATCGATCCAGCCCGCGCGTTCCAGCGCGGCGAGCGAAGCCGTCACCAGGCCCTTGCCGTAGGGCGGATCGAGGAAGACGAGGCGGTAGGGCGTGGGCGCCGGGGGCGGGGCCGTCGCGTCGGCACGCAGCGCCCGGCCGCGCGCTTCGGCGCGGCAGGCGCGCAGATTGGCCCGGATCGCGGCGAGCGCGGCGGGATCGGTCTCGAGAAAGGTCGCCTCGGCCGCGCCACGCGACAGCGCCTCGATCCCCATCGCGCCGGAGCCCGCGAAGGCGTCGAGCACCCGCGCTCCCTCGATAGCCCCCCGGCCAGCCCAGCGCGCATGCCAGAGCACGTCGAACACGGTCTGTCGCGCGCGGTCGGCGGTCGGGCGGGTGGCGGTGCCGGTCGGGGCAACGAGCCGCTTGCCCCGCCAGGCGCCGGCGATCACCCTCATCCGCGCGGCCGTTTCGGCGCGGCGAGCCCGAGCTGCTCGCGCAGCACCTTGGCTGGCACTTCCTCGACCGCGCCGCGCGGCAGCCGGCCCAGCACGAACGGGCCGAACGCGACGCGCAGCAGCCGCAGCACCGGCAGGCCGAGATGCTCCATCACACGGCGGATCTCGCGGTTCTTGCCCTCGCGCAGCGACACCGTGAGCCAGGCATTGTCGCCCTTGATCGCATCGAGCCCGGCCTCGATCGGCCCGTAGCGCACGCCGTCGATCGTCGAGCCCTTGGCGAGCGCCGCCAGCGCCTTCGGGTCGGGATGGCCGTGCACGCGCACGCGGTAGCGGCGGAGCCAGCCGCTCTCGGGCAGTTCCAGCCTGCGCGCGAGCTCGCCGTCGGTGGTGAGCAGCAAGAGCCCCTCGCTGTTGAGATCGAGCCGCCCGACCGACACCACGCGCGGCAACTCGGGCGGCAGGCGCTCGAACACCGTCGGCCTGCCCTGCGGGTCGCGCGCGGTCACCAGCAGGCCGCGCGGCTTGTGGTAGCGGAACAGCCGCGCCCGGCCGGGCGGCTCGACCGGCACCTTGTCCACCGTCACGCTGTCGCCCGGCTCGACCAGCACGGCCGGATCGGCGAGGCGGCGGCCGTTCACCGCCACGCGGCCCTCGGCGACCATCTTCTCGGCATCGCGCCGGCTGGCGATCCCGGCATGCGCAAGCCACTTGGCGATGCGCTCGCCCTCGCCGGTGCCCGCGCGCTTCATCGGTTGTCCCTTCGCGTCATCCGGGTGATGTAGCGCGGATGGAGCGACGTTTCTCCCCCATGGCGGCGGCACTCGACGAGGCGCGCGCGGCGGGCGCGCGCGGCGAGGTGCCGGTCGGCGCGGTGGTGACCGATGCGGAGGGTGCCGTGCTCGCGCGCGCCGGCAACCGGGTGGAGGAGCGCGCCGACCCCACCGCGCATGCCGAGCTGCTGGCGCTGCGTGCTGCCGCGGCCGGGCGGGGGGAGCCGCGCCTGCCCGACTGCGACCTGTTCGTCACACTCGAACCCTGCGCGATGTGCGCCGCCGCGATCGCGCTGTTCCGCATCCGCCGCGTGGTGTTCGGCGCCTACGACCCGAAGGGCGGCGGCGTCGAGCACGGGCCGCGCATCTTCGACCGGCCGACCACGCATCACCGGCCGGAGGTCGTGGGTGGCGTGGCCGAAAGCGACGCCGCCGCGCTGCTGCGCGACTTCTTCGCCGAGCGGCGGTAGCCCGCTTCTGGAGGACCGAACCACGATGACCGCAGCCCTGCCGATCGCCGAAAACCGCTTCATCATCGTTGGCGGCGCGAGCCTGGTCGGCTCGGCGACCGCCGCCGAGCTGCTCGATGCCGGTGCGGCCGAGGTGGTGCTGTTCGACAACTTCTCCATGGGCTCGGAGGCCGCGATCGCGCATCTGGCCGACCATCCGCGGCTCAGGCTCGTGCGCGGCGACGTGCTGCGGCTGCCCGATCTGCTGCGCGCGATGGAGGGCTGCGACGGCGCGCTGCTGCTCGCCGCCTCCATGACGCTGAACATGGACCGCGACCCCTGGGGCGGGCTCGACGTCAATATCCGCGGCGTGCAGCACGCGCTGGAGGCGGCGCGCGCCAACCGGCTGAAGAAGGTGGTGTTCGCCTCGTCCAACGCGGTGTACGGCTACGGCCCGAACGTGAGGGGCGAGCTCGTCGAATCGACCCCGTTTCATTCGCTCGGCGCCCCGCCCGCCGCGGTGCTGTACGGCGCGACCAAGATCATCGGCGAGCAGCTCTGCCGCGACTACAGGCGGCGCTTCGGCCTCGACTACGTCGTGCTGCGCTATTCCACCGTCTATGGCGAGCGCCAGCACGCCCGCGCCGCCAACGCGCTCTACATCGTCGAGACGCTGGAGCGGGTGCGCAAAGGCGAGCGCCCACAGGTGCATGGTGACGGGTCGGAGACCAAGCACTTCGTCTATGTCGGCGACCTCGCGCGCGCGAACCGCCTGGCGTTCGAGGCGGATGCCACCGATGTCGCGGTGAACGCCTCCGGGCCGCGCCCCGTGACCACGCTGGAGCTGGTGCGCCTGGTGACGCGTCTGGCCGGCTCCGACCTCGAGCCGGAATTCGTGGGCGACACGCCGGGACGGGTGCGGCTCACCTCCGGCGGCGCCTTCCGCATCGCCCACGAGGCGGCGCACCGCGTGCTCGGCTGGTCGCCCGAGGTGGAGATGGAGGAAGGGCTCCGCCGCCTGATCGCCTGGCTCGACGGCAACGAGGCGAGGGCCGGGTAGGCGCGCCGCTCGCCCGGGGCCGTCTCCGCTCGATCGGAAACGGCCCCTGGGCGCTTGCGGCCGCTCCGCGAGTCCGCTCAGACCTTCAGCCCGAGCCGCCGCACGATCGCGCTCTCGACCTCCACCAGGCGCTTCACCGCCTCGGTGTAGGCGGCGTGATCGAGCGGCTCCTTCACCATGTCGAAGCGCTTCAGCACCTCGAGATGCTGGGGATCGTCGAGCGCCTTCAGGAACGCGGCATCCAGCGTGCGGACCACCTCGGGGGGAATCCCCGCCGGCCCGCCCACGCCATAGGGCGAGGTCGAGACGATGTCGTAGCCGAGCTCGGCGAGCGTCGGCACATCGGGGAAGCGGGCCACGCGCTCGGCGGTCCAGACACAGAGCGCGCGCATCCGCCCGGCCTCGACCAGCGGCGCCCAGGCCGAACTGTCGGCCAGCGCCATGGTGTTGCCGCCGAGCAGGCTCGCGGAGTTGTCGGCGAAGCCGCGGAACGGCACGTGCAGCAGCTCCACGCCGGCGGCCTGGGCGATCCGCTCCATGGTGATGTGCAGCGTCGTGCCGACGCCGGGCGTGCCGTAGCTGAGCCGGCCCGGGTTCGCCTTCGCCCAGGCGATCAGGTCCTGGAACGTCTTGAACTCGCTGTCGGCGCGCACGGTGACGCCGAACAGATAGCCGGTCAGATGCGTGACATAGGTGAAGTCGGTCAGCGGGTCCCAGGCCGGGTTGTCCTGCATGAAGGGCAAGCGGAACACGGTGATCGGGAACTGCGTCAGCGTGTAGCCGTCCGGGCGGGCCTGCTTCATCGCGATCGCGCCGAGCGTGCCGGAGGCGCCCGGGCGGTTCTCGATCACCACGGGCTGGCCGAGATGCTTGGCGGCGGCTTCGGCGAAAGCGCGCATCTGCCCGTCGGTCGAGCCGCCGGCCGGCCAGGGGCAGATCAGCCGCACCGGGCGGTTCGGGAACGCACCTTGGCCGATCGCGGGCGTGGCGAGGGCGGCCGCGCCAAGGGCAAGTGTGGAGCGGCGGGTGATCCTGCTGGTCATCTCTGTCCTCCCATGGGGCGCGTCTCGGCGCGCCTGACAAGCGGAGTGTGCCAGCCGCTGCGGCAGGACGGAAGCCGTTCGTGCCGCCTCGACCGGACGCGCGAAGCGCTCAGCCCGCGACGCGGAAGGCCAGCACCGGCAGGTCCTGCATCGCCAGCGTCTCCGCCTTCACCGGCACCGGGCCGCGCTTGAACAGCGCATGCAACTGATCCGGCGTCGCCTCGACGCCGAGCACGATCGCCTGAACGATGTTGCCCTCCTTCAGCCTGATATGGCCGTACACATAGGGCGCGATCGCCTCGAAGCGCGGATGACAGGCCGGGGCGATGTTGTGGGTTGCGAACAGCAGCGTGCCCTCGCCGCTGATCTCGGTGCCCTCGACCGACCAGCTGCCGCAGTGCTCGCAGCATCCTGTGGGCGGGAACGTCAACTGGCCGCAGGCGCTGCACCGCATGGCCCGGAACGAGCCTTCCTTCAATCCCTCGTAGTACCAGCGGATCGCGCTGGGCTGTGCCTCTTCGTTGCGCATCTCACATCGCTCCCAGGACGACAGCAGTGCCGATCATGGCGTAGCCATGGGTGTGGATGACGGCGACCTCGGGCCGCTTCGGCATCTGGCGCTTTGCGGCCTGGCCACGCATCTGCAGCACCGCCTCGTAGATGTCTGAGCCCGCGCTCGCGCCCCAGGCATGGCCGAAGGCATGTCGCCCGCCATGCGTCGACATCGGCCGGTCGCCGTCGAAACGCAGCCGCCCGTCGCGCGCTGCCGCCAGCCCCTCGCCGGGCTTCAGGTAGCCGATCGTCTCGGCGGTGCAGAGCCCCGAGATGTGCGAGCAGTCGTGCGTATGCAGATAGTCGATGTCGGCTGCGCCGATGCCCGCCATGTCCATCGCCGCCTGGCAGGCGCGGCGGTCGAACTCCCAGTGCGTCGGATCCTCGCCGTACCAGGGCAGGTCGCTGTAGCAGATGCCGAAGCCCCGGAACCCGATCGGCGCCGACTTGGTGCCGCGCATCGCCTCGGGCCGCGCGATCACGAGCGCCGAAGCGCCGTCGGCGGTGGTGACCAGGCTCATCAGCCGCGACGGCCAGGCGACGAAGGGGTTATGCTGATCTGAGCGCCAGAGCTCGTACGGATCGGCAAAGCCCTCGCGCGCGGCCTTGGCTTCGAGCGTCTCCTGCACGTTCGCTTTCGGGTTCATGGAACCGTGCAGGCGGCGCGTGCGGCAGAGCTCGAACATGCCGCGGTCGTAATCCTCGATCGAGATGCCGTATCTGCGGCAATAGCCGAGGGCCACCAGCCCGTTATAGGTGGAGAAGATGTCATAGCCCTGCGGGACGCCGTAGGCCTGGTTCACCGCCATGTCGGTCCAGAGCCAGGTCTGCTGGTGGCTGATCGGCTCGCGCTCGTAGGGGCTGAACTCCTTCACCTTGGTGCGCGTCGTCTCCAGGCCATAGACCAGACAGACGTCATAGACGCCGGCCGCCACCGCCATCGCCGCCATCGCCGCGCCGACGCTGGTGGTCGAACACTGCGCCTCGAAATGCACGCCCGCCTTGAACTGCGTGCCGGTCCATTTCGCGAGCTGCGTGTAGGTGCCCGGCACCTGCGAACTGTGCACCATGGCATTGCCGGCGAACACGGCATCGACGTCCTGGCCGGTGAGCCCGGCGTCGTCGAGCGCCTCCTTCACCGCCGCGGCGGTGAGTTCCTGCAGGCTCAGCCCTTGCAGGCCGGGCGTGCTGAGCAGATCGCCGAATCGCGAACAGCCGACGCCAGCGACGGCGACTGGCTCGCGCAACGTGTTTCGCATGAACGTTTCCCTTCGACGGTACTGTTGAACCGCGCCGCCCCACCGCAAGCGCCGGAAGCCCGAGCGCGGCCATCGCCGATCACATGGCCACCACGCCCATGGGCGCGCTCGCCGCGATCGACAGAACGCAGTCTAGCGCTGTGAAGTCGTGTCGGTGTTGATCCAGATCATGCGGACGCGCCGGGGACGCGCGCCCAACCGCAGCGGGCGCGGTGCGCGATGGATCGCGCCGCGTTCATCCGCTGGCGCGCTGGAGCGCGCGCCAGCCGATGTCCCGGCGGCAGAACCCGCCCGGCCAGTCGATCGCGTCCACCGCGGCATAGGCCGCGTCGCGCGCCGCGGCGAGCGTCTTCCCGGTCGCGCAGATGTTCAGCACCCGCCCGCCGGCGGCGAGGATCCGCCCATCCTCCACCCGCGTGCCGGCATGGAACACCTGCACGTCGGGCACCGCGGCGGCGCGATCAAGGCCACGGATCTCCGATCCCGTCTCCGGCGTGCCGGGATAGCCCCGCGCCGCCATCACCACCGCGATCGCCGCATCGGGCACGAAGCGAACCGCAAAGCGATCGAGCACGCCGTCGCACGCGGCCTGCATCGCCGGCACGAGGTCACTCATCAGCCGCAGCATCAGCACCTGGCACTCCGGATCGCCGAAGCGCACGTTGAACTCCAGCAGGCGCGGCCCCGCCTCGGTCAGCATCAGGCCGCAGAACAGCACGCCCCGGAACGGCGCGCCGCGACGCGCCATCTCGGCGAGCGTCGGGCGCACGACCGTCTCCATCACCTGCCGCTCCAGCCCCGGCGTGAAGGCGGGCGGCGGCGAATAGGCGCCCATGCCGCCGGTGTTCGGCCCGGTATCGCCCTCGCCCACGCGCTTGTGGTCCTGCGCGGCACCGAATGGCACCGCGTGGGTGCCGTCGCAGAGCGCGAAGAACGACACCTCCTCGCCGACCAGGCACGCCTCGATCACCACCGTCGCCCCGGCCTCGCCGTGCACGCGGTCGCGCATGAAGGCGTCGATCGCGGCCTCGGCCTCCGCCACCGTCGCCGCGACCACCACGCCCTTGCCGGCGGCAAGACCGTCAGCCTTCACCACGATCGGCGCGCCGGCTCTGCGCAGATGCTCCTTCGCGGCCGCGGCGTCGGTGAAGGTGGCCGAGGCGGCGGTCGGCACGCCGGCCGCGGCGCAGACCTCCTTCATGAACGCCTTCGAGCCCTCGAGCCGTGCCGCCGCCGCACTCGGACCGAAGCAGGCGATCCCGGCCTCGGTGCAGGCATCGGCGATCCCGGCGACCAGCGGCGCCTCGGGCCCCGGCACCACCAGATCGACCGCGTTCTCACGCGCGAAGGCGACGAGCGCGGGGATGTCGGTCACGCCGATCGGCACGCAGGTCGCGACCTTGCCGATACCGGGGTTGCCAGGCGCGCACCAGAGCCGCTCCACCAGCGGCGAGGCGGCGATCGCCCAGGCGAGCGCGTGCTCGCGGCCCCCTGACCCGACCAGCAGAACCTTCACGTGAGCACCCCTTCGCCCGCTTCGCCGACGCGGCCCGTCTCGCCTATGGTGGCCGCCGATGCAAGACGCCCCGCCCGGCCACAACCTGCCCGAGTTCGCGGTCTCCGAGCTCGCGACCGCCATCCGCCGCACGCTGGAGGGCGAGTTCGGCCGCATCCGCGTGCGCGGCGAGATCACCGAGCTCAAGCGCTATCCCTCGGGCCATGTCTATCTCTCGCTCAAGGACGAGTCCGCCAAGCTGGCCGCGGTGATCTGGAAGTCGGCCGTGCCGCGGCTGGGCCTGGCGCCCGAGAACGGTGTCGAGGTGATCGCCACCGGCAAGCTCACCACCTACGCCGATCGCTCGACCTACCAGCTGCAGATCGAGCGGCTTGAGTATGCCGGCGAGGGGGCGCTGCTCGCGCGCATCGAGGCGCTGCGCAAGACACTCGCCGCCGAGGGCCTGTTCGACGCCGCGCGCAAGCGGCCCCTGCCGCGCATCCCGCGCGTGATCGGCAT
Source organism: uncultured Elioraea sp. (assembly GCA_964533585.1). Taxonomy (GTDB): domain Bacteria; phylum Pseudomonadota; class Alphaproteobacteria; order Acetobacterales; family Acetobacteraceae; genus Elioraea. The sequence goes on along the minus strand of CAZHMM010000101.1, from coordinate 2,593 downwards.
CGTCACCTCGCCGCGCGGGGCGGTGATCCGCGACATCCTGCACCGCCTCGCCGACCGCTTCCCGCGCGAGGTGCTGGTTTGGCCGGTCGCCGTGCAGGGCAACGGCGCGGCCGAGCAGATCGCCGCCGCGATCGGCGGCTTCAACGCGCTGCGCGAGGGTGGGCCGATCCCGCGCCCCGATCTGCTGATCGTCGCGCGCGGCGGCGGCAGCCTCGAGGACCTGATGGCGTTCAACGACGAGGCGGTGGTGCGCGCAGCGGCGTCGAGCGCGATCCCGCTGATCAGCGCGGTCGGCCACGAGACCGACACCACGCTGATCGACTTCGCGGCCGATCTGCGCGCGCCGACGCCGACCGCCGCGGCCGAACTCGCCGTGCCGGTGCGCATCGATCTGGTGCGCCATCTCGATCAGCTGCGCGCGCGCGCCTCCTCGGCGATCGCGCGCATCGTCAACGAGCAGCGGCTCAGGCTGGAGCGCGCCGAGCGCTTCATCCCCGACCTGCCGGCGCTGATCGGCGCCGGACAGCAGCGGCTGGATGACCGCTCGGCACGGCTGGACGCCGCGATCGGCGCGCTGCTCGCGGCCCGGCGCCATGCGCTCGACCGCGTCGCCGCGCGCCTGCCGCATCCGCGCGAGACGATCGCGGGCAAGCGCGCGGCCCTCGAACTCGTCTCGCATCGGCTGCACGACCGTGTCGCGCGCGCGCTCGCCGCTGCCGAGGCGCGGCTCGGCGCGCTCAGCCCGCGGCTCGATGCCGTTTCGTACCAGTCCGTGCTCGCGCGCGGCTTCGCCCTCGTCACCGATCCGGCCGGCCACGCCGTGACGTCGGCGCGCGCGGTCGCACCCGGCAAGCGGCTGGCGCTGCGCTTCGCCGATGGCGATGCGCGCGTGATCGGCGAAGGCGCCCCGCCGCGCCGCGGCGCTGCCAAACCCGAACAGGAGACGCTCCTGTGATCCCACGACGCCTCGTCCTCGCCGCGCCGCTCTGCCTGCTCGCCGCGCCGTCGCGCGCGGTGACGCTCGATCGCGGGGTCGCGCAGGGCGCCTTCATCACCGGCACGACCGCGCCGGGCGCGCGGCTCGTGCTCGACGGCCGGCCCGTGCGCGTCGCCGCTTCGGGCGCCTTCGCCTTCGGCCTCGGCCGCGATGCGGCGGACAAGGTCACGCTCGCGCTCATCCGGCCGGGCGGCGCGCGCGAGACGATCACGCTGGCGGTGGCACGCCGACGCTGGCTCGAACAGCCGATCACCGGCCTGCCGCCCGCCATGGTCACGCCGCCGGCCGAGACGCTGGAGCGGATCGCGCGCGAGCGCGAGATGCTGCGCGAGGCGCGCGGCGGCCACGACACGCCCGAGCCGTTGTTCACCGAAGGCTTCGACTGGCCGGTGACGGGGCGGATCAGCGGCGTGTTCGGCTCGCGCCGCATCCTCAACGGCCAGCCCCGCCAGCCGCATTTCGGCGTCGATGTCGCGCGCCCGACCGGCACGCCGGTGGCGGCGCCGTGCTCGGGCATCGTCCGCCTCGCCCAGCCGGAGATGTACTTCCCCGGCTCGACCATCGTGCTCGATCACGGCCATGCGGTGAGCTCGACCTATATGCATCTCTCGCGCATCGACGTTGCGGTCGGGCAGCGGGTGGCGAAGGGCGACATCATCGGCGCGGTCGGCGCGACCGGGCGCGTCACCGGTCCGCATCTGCATTTCGAGATCGGCTGGCGCGGCACGCCGGTCGATCCGCAGACCGCGCTGCCGCCGATGCCCGAGGCGTGAGCGCGGCCTACGACGCCGAGGCGGCGCGCCAGCGCGCCATTCCCTGGCCGCCGGCTGACGGCAGGCTCGATCTGCGCACGCTCGTGCGGCTCGGCACGCTCGCGCCGTCGAGCCACAACACCCAGCCCTGGCTTTTCCGCATCCACGACGCAGCGATCGAGATCGCGCCCGATCTCACCCGGCGCTGCCCGGTGGTCGATCCGGACGACGCACATCTGTTCAAGTCGCTCGGCTGTGCCACGGAGACGATCGTGCAGGCCGCCGCCGCCGCAGGCCACGCCAGCGAGGTCACGGTCGAGCCCGGCGGCACCATCACGCTGCGGTTCCGCCCGGCTGAGGGAGTCGACGGATCGCTCGCGGCGGCGATCCCGGAACGGCAATGCACGCGGCGCGGATTCGACGGGCGGCCGATCGCGCCGGCGCAGCGCGACGCGCTGGCAGCGGCAGACGACGGCGCGCGCGTCGTGCTGGTCGAGGACGCCGCCACGCGCGCAGCGATCGGTGACCTGGTCGCCGAGGGCAACCGCGCGCAGCTGACCGATCCCGCCTTCCGCGCCGAGCTGTTCCGCTGGGTGCGCTGCACCGCGCGCGAGGCGATCGCGACGGGCGACGGCTTGTCCGCCTTCGCGGCCGGCCGGCCGGCACTGCCGCGCTGGCTCGTGCGCCTGCTGCTGCCGGTGGCGGTGACGGCCTCGGGACAGGTCGCGCGCGATCGGGAACACCTCGCGACGACGCCGATGCTCGCCGCGATCGTCTCCGTGCGCGACGACATCGCGGGCTGGATCGCGGTCGGGCGCTGCTACCAGCTTCTCGCGCTGCGCGC
>CAZHMM010000100.1:0-14036 GCA_964533585.1 uncultured Elioraea sp. | reverse complement strand
CGCCTCGCCGCAACACCCTCCGCGTGAATCAGAACTTCCCGGATGGGCTCTCAGGTCGGACGAACCCCACAAGGCGCGCGTCTTCGTCTCCGGCCAGAAGCGCGGCGTCACACCGACCATCCGCCGCGAGATCAGGCGGCGTGCCGGCATCGAGCCGGTGATCGGCCACATGAAGTCCGACGGCCATCTCGGCCGCAACTTCCTCGCCGGCGCTGCGGGCGACGCCATCAACCTCACCCTCGCCGCCGCCGGCCACAACCTCCGCCTCCTCCGCGCCTGGCTGATCCGGCTTCTTGCGTTCCTCATCAGCCTCATCGCCATCACCGAACCCACTGTTCCGGTGCCCTCAGCGCAGCTCGCCGCGCACTGAAATCGCGTTCTTCACGGGCGACTACCAGGTGCGGAAGAAGGTGGGCGACATCCGCTACACCCTGCCGCAGGGCGTCCTCGGTCCGTTCTTCAACGACGAGTTCGGCGACACCTACGGCATCGTCTACGGCTTCACCGCGGATGGCTTCACGCGGAGGGAGCTGCGTGACTACGTCGACGATGTCCGGAGGCAGCTGCTGCAGCTGCGCGACATCTCGAAGATCGACGTGATCGGCGCCCAGGACGAGCGCATCTACGTCGAGTTCTCGACGGAGCGGATGGCCGGGCTCGGGCTCGACCGCGCCGCGCTGATCGCCGCCCTCAACGCCCAGAATGCCGTCAGCCCCACCGGCACGGTGCAGACCGACCAGGAGCGAATCCTCATCCGCGTCTCGGGCGCCTTCGAGAGCGAACAGGACGTCCGCAACGTCAACTTCGCCGTCAACGGCCGCATGGTGCCGCTGAGCGACATCGCGCGCGTGACCCGAGGCCCCGCCGACCCGCCGCAGCCCATGTTCCGCGTGAACGGGGTGGACGCGATCGGGCTCGCCATCGCCATGCGCACCGGCGGCGACGTGCTCGCCCTGGGACACGAGGTGGAGCACGCGATGAACGAGATCATCGCGGAGCTGCCGGTCGGGATCGAGGCTCACCTCGTGGCCGACCAGCCGGTCACCGTCGAGTACGCGGTCGACGAGTTCATGGAGGCGCTGTGGGAGGCGATCGCGATCGTCCTCGCCGTGAGCCTCATCAGCCTTGGTCTTCGCGCGGGCGCCGTGGTCGCGGTATCGATCCCGATGGTGCTCGCCATGGTCTTCGCGACCATGGCCGTCTTCGGCATCGACCTGCAGCGCATCTCGCTTGGCGCCCTCATCATTGCGCTCGCGCTGCTGGTGGACGACGCGATCATCGTGATCGAGAGCATGGTCACCCGCCTCGCGCGCGGCGACACCAAGGAGCAGGCCGGCGCCTTCGCCTACAGCTCCACCGCCTATCCGCGCCTGACCGGCGAGCTGGTCACCATCTGCGGCTTCGTCCCGATCGGCTTCGCCGCCAGTGCGGCAGGAGAGTACACCTTCACGATCTTTGCCGTCGTTGCCATCGCCCTGATCTCCTCCTGGCTCGCCGCGGCCGTGTTCGCGCCGCTCCTTGGCGTCTGGATGCTCCCGAAGCCGAAGGCGGTGCACGAGGCGCATGGCGGCCCGGTGATGCGCGCGTTCCGCCGCGTCCTCGTGCTCGCCATGCACGCGCGCTGGATCACGATCGCGCTCACGCTCGCGGTCTTCGGGATATCGCTCTTTGCCATGCGCCTGGTGCCCGAGCAGGTCTTCCCGCCCTCGGACCGTTCCGAGCTCACGGTGGACCTGCAGTTGCCGGAAGGCTCCTCCATCTATGCGACGCGCGACACTGCCACCCGTTTCGACAGGCTGCTCGCGGACGATCCGGACGTGGATCACTGGAGCACCTATGTCGGCCAGGGCACGGTCCGGTTCTACCTGCCGCTCAACCTCCAGCTGCCGAACGACTTCTTCGCCCAGGCTGTGGTTGTCACCAAGGGGCTGGAGGAGCGCGAGCGGGTGAAGGCGCGGCTTGAGGCTGCGCTCCAGACCGACTTCCCGCAGCTCACCGGCCGTGTCTATCCGCTCGAGCTCGGCCCGCCGGTCGGCTGGCCGCTGCAGTACCGCGTGATCGGACCGGATGCGGGCGAGGTGCGCACCATCGCCTTCAGGGTCGCCGATGTCCTCGGCTCCGACCCCACGGTGCGCAACATCAACTACAACTGGATGGAGCCGGCGCGCACGCTGCGGATCAGGGTTGACCAGGATCAGGCACGGCTCCTGGGCCTGAGTTCGCAGCACCTGGCGGTTGCGCTGAACACCGTCATCTCGGGCGCGGCCGTCACGGAGATGCGGAGCGGCATCCATCTCGTGGACGTTGTGGTCCGCGCCTCGCCCGAGCAACGTGTCTCGCTGGAGACGATCCGCACCCTGCAGATTCCGCTGCCAAGCGGCCGCACGGTCGCCCTCGGCCAGATCGCCTCGGTCGAGTACGGCCAGGAATACCCGCTTGTCTGGCGGCGCAACCGCAGGCCGACGCTGACCGTGCAGGCCGACGTCGCGCAAGGCACGCTGCCGGCCACCGTCGTGCAGAACGTGGCGCGACGAATTGCGGAGCTGAACGCCAGTCTGCCGGCCGGGTACCACATCGAGATCGGCGGCACGGTCGAGGAGAGCGAGAAGGCGCAATCCTCGGTGTTCGCTGCGGTGCCGCTGATGCTCGGGCTGACCCTCACCATCCTGATGCTGCAGCTCAGGAGCTTCAATCGGCTGTTCCTCGTGCTCAGCGTGGCGCCGCTTGGCGTCATCGGGGTGGTCGCGGCGCTGCTGCTCTCCGGCAAGCCGCTCGGGTTCGTCGCGATGCTCGGCATCCTCGCGCTGACCGGCATGATTGCGCGCAACTCGGTCATTCTCGTGGACCAGATCCAGACCGAGGAGGCACACGGGCTCGACCCGTGGAACGCCGTCGTCGAGGCAACGATGCACCGCTTCCGCCCGATCCTGCTGACCGCCTCGGCCGCGATCCTCGGCATGATCCCGATCGCGCCGACCATCTTCTGGGGCCCCATGGCCTACGCGATCATGGGCGGACTGGCGGGGGCGACGGTCCTGACCCTCATCTTCCTCCCGGCGCTCTACGTGGCCTGGTTCCGGATCACGCCGCAGGACGGCGCCGAGGCCGCACACGATCAGCACCGCGACCGTCGGGAGATGGGCGTGGAGACCGCTGCGGCAACCGCAACGGCGTGAAGCTGCACGGGCCCATGCAATCGATCGCGCAACGCCGGGGCATCTCGGCCAGCGCGTTGGCCCGCGATGCGCTGTCGCGCAGGCCGGATCCCGACATGACCCTCCGCTCCGGCATCGCTTGGCGGATGGCCACCAGCGGGTCAGCCGGACGATGGCTCTGCAGATGCGGCGCCGCCGAGATCCGCCCGGGATCACCGTGAACGCCAGCAGGACATTCCGCTGGGGAGGAGCAAGAGACGATGGATCAGACCCGCCCCACCAGGAAGACGTCTGCCGGCATGTCGACGCTGCAGCCCCGCCCGGCGGATCCCGGCGCGATGGCATGGCCGGCGGACTCCGTCACGGCCTATTGGCTCGATGCCTGGCAGCGCGGAGTGCTGATGCTCGACGTGCTGCGCCAGCGCGGCAACAATGCGCTGGAGTACAACGCACGCGCCGCTCCCCACGTGCTCTCCTTCGAGGCTGAACTGATCCTCGACGGCCGCGGCCTGGAGCGTCCGGTGAACTATGGTCTGGTCCGGATCATTCCGCCCACCGGCACCATCCTCGACGACAACAAGCGTCCCTTCGTGGTGTTCGACCCCCGGGCGGGCCACGGTCCGGGCATCGGCGGCATGAAGCACGACAGCGAGATCGGCAAGGCGCTTGAGGCCGGGCATCCCTGCTACTTCGTCGGCTTCCTGCCAGATCCGGTGCCGGGTCAGACGGTCGAGGATGTCTGCCGCGCCGAGGCTCGCTTCGTCGAGGTGGTCAGCGCGCGCCATCCGCACGCCGAGGGCAAGCCTGTGCTGATCGGCAACTGCCAGGCCGGCTGGCAGATCATGATGATGAGCGCGATCCGCCCCGATCTGCCTGGGCCGATCCTCCTCGTGGGCTCCCCGCTCTCCTACTGGGCGGGCCTCCGCGGCCAGAGCCCGATGCGCTATCTCGGCGGACTGCTCGGCGGAACCTGGCTCACCTCGCTCGCCGGCGATCTCGGCTCAGGCATCTTCGATGGTGCGAGCCTGGTCTCGAACTTCGAGTCGGCGCATCCCGAGAACCATCTCTGGAAGAAGCTCTACGACGTCTACGCCAAGGTCGATACGGAAGCGCCGCGCTTCCTCGAGTTCGAGAAATGGTGGGGCAGCCCGGTGCTGCTCAATGCCGAGGAGATGCAGTACATCACCGACAACCTGTTCGTCGGCAACAAGCTCGGCACGGGCCAGTTGCGCACGTCCGATGGCCTGCGCATCGACCTGCGCAACATCCGCTCGCCGATCATCGTCTTCTGTTCCTGGGGCGACGACATCACACCGCCGCCGCAGGCGCTGGGCTGGATCCTGGACCTCTACGAGCGCGACTCCGAGATCGTCTCCAACACCCAGACCATCGTCTACACGCTGCACCCCAGCGTCGGCCATCTCGGAATCTTCGTGTCCGGCAAGGTGGCGACCAAGGAGCATGGCGAACTGGTGAAGTGCATGGATCTGATCGACCTGATGCCGCCCGGCATCTACGAGGCCGTGATCACCGAGGTTGACGAGGATACGGAGAACCCCGAGCTGATCGATGGTCGCTATCTCTTCGCCATGGACAAGCGATCGCTGGACGACATCCGCGCGCTCGTCCGGAACAGCCCGGAGGATGACCTGCGGTTCGAGGCCGTGGCACGGCTGTCCGAGGTGAACCAGGGCCTCTATGCCACCCTGGTCCGTCCGGCGGTGCGGGCCATGACGACCCCGTTCACGGCGGAGATGATGCGCGCCCTGCATCCCGACCGGCTGCGCTTCACGCTGTTCTCGGACCACAATCCCTTCATGGCGGCGGTCGGGCTCGCAGCGGACCTGGTGCGTCAGAACCGCCGCCCGGCCGATCCTGCCAATCCGCTGACGGCGCTGGAGCATGTTGCCTCCGACTGGATCGAGTTCTGGCTGAAGTCCTGGAGCGACGCGCGCAACGTTCTCAGCGAGCAGGCCTTCCTCTCGACCTTCGGATCGCCGGCGCTGCAGGCCTGCGTGGGGCTTGCGGCGGACAACGCCGGGCCGCGCGGCAGCATCGGGCGCGACCTCACGCGCGAGGCCGCCGCGAACGCCATGCGGGCGGAGGCCGAGGCGGCGCTCGAACGCGGGGGAGCCATCGAGGCCTTCGTGCGGGCGGTGATGTACATTGCCCGGCCCGGCGGCCGCGTGGATGAACGCGGACTCGCCGCGCTTCAGGAACTCGGCGCGATGCTGCCGGACGCGGAGCGCCCGGGCTTCGCCCGCTTCAAGGTGATCGTGCAGGAGCAGTTCATGGCGCTTGAGCTGGACGAGGAGCGATCGATCGATGTCCTGCCGAAGCTCGCCGGCAGCGAGGCGGATCGGCGGCGCATGCTCGACGGGCTGAGCCATCTCCTGTCCCTCCGGCCGCCACTCAATGCCGATCAGCAGGCGCGGTTGGAACGCGTGACCGCGCTCCTCGAGCCCGCCGTCGCGAAGAAGTCCGGGCGGGAGCGCGCGTCCGATTGAGGTCAGGGCCCTGAAGGACGCCAACGCGACGGTCGCACCGATCCGTCACCGCATGCCGGTGATCATTGATCCCACCGGCGTGGAGATCTGGCTGGGCGACGACGCTGGCGCGGCTGCCGAGTTGATGCGGCCGGCACCCGACGACGTGTTGCGCGCGTGGCCCATCTCGCTTGCGGTGAACGACGTGCGGCGGGACGATCCCGAGCTACTGGCGCCGATCGAGGAGGCCGACAGCGGTCGATCCTCCACCGGCTTGTGACGCACGAAAGGCCCCGCCGGCGCGTCCTCGGAGGACGGCCGGCGGGGCCGGAGCGGCGAAGCGGCGAGCAGCGATCAGGCGAGGCGGAAGATGGTCCCGTCGTGCACAACGGTGACGAGCGCGGAGGCCGGCAGGTCGCCGGCGTCGAGCTCGACGGTGCCGTCGCCCTTGCGGATCGCCACCGCGCCGAGCCCGTCCACGTCCAGCGTCGCGGCGCCGGTGTTGGCGGCGGCGGCGTTGGTGAAGCGCACGGCGAGCCCGGCGAAATAGGCCGTGAGCGCGGGCGTGAGCGCGATCGTGCGCGCGTTCGCCGTGCCGCCGGCGGTGCCGCCCCAGGCGTTCAGCCCGCGCGCGCCGGCGATCGAGGGCGCCTGCTCGGCGGTCGAGACCTCGATGACCTCGATCGCGAGGAACGTCGCGGCATCGGCGAGCACGGTGGTCGGCGTGCCGAGCCCGGTGCGGTTGACGCGCAGCTCGAAGAAGTCACCCGGCGAGACGGCCAGCACCGGCGTGATGAAGAAGGCGGGATTGTCGCTGAAGCCGGTGCCGCCGACGCGGACCGACCAGGCGGCGGTGCCTGGATAGGTGGCGCTCGGCGCGGCGCCGTTGCGCAGGATCTGGAGGTTGATGGCGCCCGTGCCGGCCGCGTCGGGCAGGCGCACCGAGCCGTGCAGGCGCACGCGCGTCACACCGGCCGGGACGGTGAGCCGGGTCGGATTGCCGGCGGACCAGAACGTGTCCGTGTCGTAGACGGCAGTCTGCCAGGCGGCGAGCCAGGGAAACGTGAGGCTCGTCGCATCCGAACTGCGGCGGAGGAGCGCGCCGCGGAACGGCACGGCCCAGTTGCCGGCGGAGAGACCCGGGGCGAAGAACTCGAGCCCGGTCTCGCCGACGTTCACCCGCACGGGCCGGAGCGACTGGCCGGCATAGGACGACGGGGTGTCGGGCAGATCGACGAAACTCGATCCGCCGCCACCGCCGACGCCGCCGATCGGGCGGATGCCGTTCGCCGTGCCATCGGTGTAGACGGTGAGCGCGGCGCCGCCGGGCACGGCCACGCTGCCGGCGCCGCGCGCCACGGTGAGGGTCGCGGTGCCGTCGGCGTTGTCGATCGCGACCTCGCGCCGGATCGCCGGCAGGGTGAGCGTGCGCGCTGCGGTGACGTTGGCGGCACGGAACACCCGGTGGCGGCGGTACTGCTCGGCGGTGAGCGCGCCGTCGCCGGCGCCGAGATCGACGGTCAGCACGTCGGTCACGGCGCGGTCGAGCAGGTCGACCGCGGCATTGATGGTGACCTCCTTCTGCGCCTGGGCGGCGGCGAGGTGCGGGACGGCGAGGTTCGGGCTGGTCATACGATCGCTGCTCCCCGGCGGCCGCGGCCGGCCACGGCGCTGATCTGGTAGACGCGCACGCGCACGGGATCGCCGGGCGTGAGCCCGTCGGCGGTCTGCTGCGCGGCGGTGTAGGTGACGGTGGGGCTGGTGAGCCCGGCGAAGGTGCGCAGCGTGGCGGTGTCGGAGGCGTTGCGAATGTCCACCTCGTACAGTTCGGCCGCCTCGCCGAGCGGCACCGCGCCCGTCAGATCGACCAGCTCGCCGCCGATGCGGGTGCGGCGGACCCAGGTGACGGTCAGGTTGTTCGAGCCGTCCCGCGTCCCGGCGATGTGCACCGGGGCGTAGGGCTGCTCGGCGCGGCCGATCATCAGCCGGCGCTGCTCGGTCGCGGTCTGCACCGTCTGGAATACGCTGACGAAACGGAACCGCTCGACGGTGTTGAGCGCGCCGAGCGGCGAGAGGCCGCGCACCGGCGCATCGAGCAGCAGGAATGCCGCGCCGGTGGCGAACGCGCCGGCATCCTCGGTGCCGCGCCGGCCGCGCAGCAGACGGCGGAGTGTGAAGCGGCCGTCGCCGAGCGGATCGGCATGCACGAACTGGATCAGCTCGATCCGGCCATCCTCGGCGACCAGTGCGGCGAGGTTGGCGCCGTTCAGCACTTCGAGCTCGGTCGCTGGGTCGATCCGATCTGCGCCGCTCTGGATCTGCACCTTCAGCACAGTCCCATCGTCCCAGGTCCAGTAGGACCCCGGCACCGGCACCGCGCCGAGCACGGAGCCCCAGGTAGCCACGTCGAGCACCGCGCCGGCCGGCTCCCAGACCGTGCCGTCGACGGAGCGGAACACCTCCGCGCGCCGCCAGGTCTGCCCGCGCAGCGTGCCGGCGAGCAGATAGGAGCGGAGCGCCGAGCCGCCGAGATCGTCGGCATCGGCGAGCAGGGGCATGTTGAGCGCGAAGCCGCGCACGAAATATGGCGCCGGCAGCGCGTCGGGCGTGAAGCCGAAGCCGCCGTCGGCGACCGCGGCCACGGCATAGTCGCCGGGCGCCTCCTCGACCGCTTCCAGCGCCACGGTCCAGTCGGCGCCGAGCTGCGCCGAGATCAGCCGCACGCGGCTCTGCGCGCCGTCGCCGCGGATCAGCGTCGCGGGATCGGTCGGTTCCAGCCGGAGATGCTGGGTGGTGCCGGCGAAGGCGAAGCGGGTGCGCTCGCGCCAGGCGGCGAGGATCAGCCGGCGCGCGATCGCCTTGGTCTCGGTCGCGGTGAGCACGATCGGCAGATCGACCGTCGCCTCGGCTTCGGAGGCCATGGTGGCGGAGGGCGCGCGCGGGCGCTGCCAGCGCTGCGTGCCGATCTCATAGGCGCGCTCGGGGTCGATGTGGCGGACGCTGATCGCGCGCGGCAGCTCGGCGTCCTGCGTGCGCTGCTCGTCGATCACCGGCGCATCGCCCCGGCGCACGAGCTCGGCGTGCGGCACGGTGGCGACAGCCGCGCCGCCGCGCCTACGGAACACCAGCACGTCGTCGCGCTCGACCGCGTCGAAGGCGAAGGCGGTGGCGAGCGGCTCGATCGCCTGCCGCGCCGGCATCGGCCGGGCGACCACGAAGCCGCGCACCTGATCGGTGAGCGCCGCGGTGTTGATCTCGCCCGGGAGAAGCCCGGCGCGGGAGCAGAGCGCGGAGACAATCGAGGCGAGCGGGACGGTGTCGCTGCCCTGGCGCAGCACAAGCAGCCGGCGGTAGACGCCGCCGGGACCAGAATAGAACGCAGCCCTGATGTCGGAGTCCCAGGCGAACGCGGCGAAGGCCGGCATCGTCGAGGTGGTGACTGTCTGCAATGTCGCGCCGGTGCGGGTGTCGAGCACGATCACCTGGTTGACGCCGGACCTATAGATCGCCCAGGTGCCGCCGAATACGCGCCTGTTGCCGGAACGTGTCTCGGAGAGGAATGCCACGAAGTATCGCTGCCACGCGATCGATCCGTCCGCACGCAGCTTGGTGATCGCGGTCTCGGACGGCGCGTTCGGGTTGACCGCGAGGATCAAGGTGTTGTCGTCTGGATCGTAATCGAACGCGACGGCGGTGAGCGTGCCGGTGCCGGTCAGGCCGAGCGCGGCATTGGTGTAGGTGGCGATCCGCGACGCCCACACGCCGGCGATCTGCTCCCCGCCGGTCGCGCCGTAGGTGAGCACGATGCGCCAAAGCTCGATCCCGCCACCAGAGACCGGTGCCGCATACCAGACGTCGGAGGCACCCTCGCGCTCTTCGCCGGCCGCCAACCAGCCGCTCGCCGGCGCCTCCATGATGCGCTCGTCGCCGGCATTCGACGAGCCGAACACATAGGCCATCGTGCCCGCGTCGATACAGTAGACCGCGGCGGGGCTCGACTGCGGCACAGTGAGGAAGAACCGCCGCCAGCCGAACGGCCCGAGCACGCGGGCGATCAGGCAGTCGCCACGCAGCGGCACGCGGAAGCGGGTGCGCGTGGTGGTGAAGACCGAGGTGGTGGACTCGAACGAGCCGAGCAGCGCGCCGGTGTCGAGATCGTATTTGCGCAGCCAGACGTCGCCCGTAGGGCCGTGCACGACGTAGACCTTGCCGTCCTGCGCCGCGATCGCGTGCGCGAACTGCGCCAAGGATGGCCCGAAGGCGCGGCGCGCCTCCATCGTCAGCATGTTCACCGAGGCGAGGAAGCGCTGCGTCGTGTCGGAGGCCTCGGTGCCGAGCAGCAGGATGGTCGCGCGCTCGAAGTCGGCGGCGGAGAGCGCGCCGGACCAGCCGGCGGCCGAGGGCAGCGTGATGGTGGTCTCGATGGTGGACTGCCCGCCCGATGCGACCACCTCCGCGCTGACGGACGGGATGCGGTTGCCGAACACGTCGAGCGGCACGTCCTCGAACACGAGGTAGCAGAGACCGCGATGCGCGACCGCGTTCTCCGCGCCGACGTTCGCCTCGATCAGCGGGTCCGGAAGCTGGCTCTCGTCGCCGGGGTAGAAGCGCCAGCGCAGCCCAGGCACCTGCAATTGCAACGATCCGCCGCTCGCATCGTAGACGAGCTTGTCGTCCATCCAGATGCGCAGCACCGCCGCCATCGGCCCGGCGCAGAGCGCGGAGGCCCAGGAGGCGAAGTAGCTGTAGGTGGTCACGCTCTGGCGCCGCCCGCCCTTGCCGGCACGCACGCTCTGGGTGTTCGACTGCTCGCGCAGGCCCGGCGACCAGATGATGTTGCCGGCAACGCGGGCGGTGCCGAAGACGAGCGGGATGGCGGCGCCGTAGGTGCTGGTCTGGACCGCGAGGTCGCCGAGGCGCGGGCCGGTGATGGCGGGCGGCTTCGGCCCGAACAGCATGTTCCCGGCGAGCCCGCCGAGCGCCCAGCCGACCGAGACGCCGAGGCTGGCCGCGCCGAGCGCGCCGCCGATCGCGCCGCCGAGCGCCGCGCCGCCGGCGGCAAGCGCGAGGACGGCCATCAGGAACTCCGGATGCGGAACGCGCCGGTCAGGGTTCCGGCGTCAATCGAGGCCAGCGGTTCCTCGACCACGCGCCGGCGCGGCGCGTAGGCGTGGATCACGCTCGGCACGAAGTAGGCGGGATGGAACGCGAAGACGCCGATATGCCCGGCGTAGACGCCGAGGTTGAAGACCAGCACGTCGCCCCGCCGCGCCGCCGCGATCGGCACCTCGTCAAGATGCCGCGCCAGCTCCTGGCGCAAACGCTGCGACGACGGCTCGCGCGCGTAGGGGGCGGGATCGTCCGCGGCGAGGCCGCAGTCGCGTGCGGCGAGCAGCACGAGCCCGATGCAGTCGATGCCTTCGCGCGAGCGGCCCAGATGCCGCCATGGCACGCCGACATACTGCCGCGCCGCCAGATCGAGCGTCACACCCCGACCTCGATGATGCCTTTGTCGCCGGGGATGTGCGGCTCGCCGCGGAAATTCAGCCGGTTGTCGAACTTCTCCCGGCAGGTGGCGAGGCGCTTGTCGCAGCCGGGCTGGATGCGGAGCACGTCGCCGGCGATCGCCGGGAAGGGCAGCGGCAGGAACAGCGCCAGCGTGCGGCTCGCTTGCGTCCAGGCGAGCACGTCGCGCGCCACGCCGGCATTCAGCCCGGTCTCGAAGATCGCCACGCCATGCTCGAACCAGCCGTCCGGCCGCGCCGGCGCGGCGCCAATGTTCTGGATCACGACGGTGCTGAGGTCGGGCGCGGCCTCGACGGTCGCCGGCAGGGTCCACGCCAGGCGCGTGGTCCAGACGACGGAGCCGTCCGCGGTGGTCGCGTTCACCGCCGTGTCGAAGGTCGGCGGCGCGGCCGCGCTGGTGCCGGCAGTGGTGCACTCGTAATGGCGCTCCTGCTCCCGATAGGAGCCGGTCGCCGGCGGACCGGTCGCGACCCGGACGAACGCACCCAGCGCATAGGCCGTGCTGTTGGCTCGCAGCGGCGCCCGGATCGGCACGCGGCAGCGCGCGTCGCCGAGATCGGCCCGGCACTCCGGCGTGTAGAGCTCGCCCACAGTCACGTTGAGCGCCTGGGCGAGCCCGCGCAGCTCGGCGCGGAAGGTGCCGTCGTCGCGCGCGATCACCTCCCCGAGCCGACCCTTGCGCAGCCGCAGCACCCCCTGCGCCAGATCGGCCCAGTTGACCAGGAAGATGCGCACCTCGGCGCCGTCCCACAGCCCGGCGCGCAAGCTGGCCGCGTCGATCTCCGCCGCATCGAGGATGCCGTCCACGTCGGTGTCATCGACGCTGAGATCGCCGCGCGAGGCGATCGCGGCGCGGCGGTAGCCGGTGCGCGCGCGATAGGTGAGCCCGTCCACCACCAGGTCGCGGTCGTGGTCGGTGAAGCCGAACAGCACACCGTCGCGCCGGGCGACCCGCCAGCAGGTCGCGAGCGTCGTCAGCCGCCCGCCGAGATGCGTCGCGAGCGCCGACGAGACAGACTTCACAGCCGCACCTCGATCACAGGGATGTCCGCCCACTGGCCCTGGAAGTAGTTCTCCAGGGTGAGCCCGAGATCGTCGCTGTCGAAGCGCACGGGCACATCGAACTCGCACTGCGCTTCGACCGCGTGGCCGACGGCCGCGCGCAGCGTCGTGCCGAGCGTGATCACGCCGGTGGCGAGGTTCACCTGGAACTGGCTCGCGCCCGCGCCCTGCGTGCGCTCGATGCCGTCCACCCAGCAGCGCACCGTGCCGGCGACAGGAAGCTGGATCGTGCGCGCCTGCGGCGCCGGCCCGGAGGCATAGGTCCGCACGATCTGGAAGGTCGCGGTGCTGCCGTCGGTCGTGCCGATCTGCTGGCGTGGCATCTGGAAGTCCGACCAATCCTTGAAGCGGAAGGCGAAGGCCCGGCCGCGCCGGGCGCGGAAGAAGGCGATCAGCGCCGCAAGGTCGTCGCGCGTCTTCAGCCCGCTGCCGACGTTCCAGCGCCCGCGCGAGGCCGACCAGTTCTGGTTGCGCCGCTCGTGCCCGCCCGCGGTGGTGACGACGTTCGTCGACCAGAGCGGCCCGCCGGTCGCGCCGAGCGCGATCTTCTCGGGGAAGCGCACGTCGTGGAAGCTCATCGGTCAGAGGTTCCGCTGCGCGCGCTGCAACCCGCGCGCCATCGCCGCGGTGATCTGCTGCTGCGAGGCGCGGAAGCTGTCCGCGTCGGCGGCGCTGATGTTCATCACGACGGTGGCGCCGCCGAGCGCCGCGCGTGCATCCCGCTTCGGCACCACAACCTCGCCGCGCTGAAGGATCGCCGGATACTCGTCCGGCCGGAACCAGCCGTTGTGCAGCCGCGGCGCGCCGGCGAAGGCGAGCGCCGGCACGCGACGGTGCGGCACGGCGGAGGCGCCGACCGTGCCGCCCTCATGGAACAGCCCGGCCAGGAACGAGCCGATGCCGGAGAAGAGGCCGCCGATCCCGCCACCGCCGGTGATCCCGCCCAGGGCCGAGTTGAACAGCGCCAGCAGCGGCTCGGTCACCAGCTTGCGCGTGCCCAGCCGGAGCAGGTCCTGCTCGATGCCCTTGAGCACGTCGCCGAAGCTCCGCCCACGCACGATCGCGCCCTCGAACGCGCTCTCGAAGGTGAGCCCGAGCTGGCGTGCGACGTCGTCCACCTGCGCGGTCTGCTGCTCGGCGCGGTTGAGCTCGTCGAGCAGGCTCTGCGCCCGCCGGCCGATAATTTCGTCCGCCTCGCTCGCGCCGAAGCGGCTTTCCAGCACCGGGCGCAACTCGCCCAGCCGTTCCAGCGCGGCGACGTAGCGTTCCAGCGGCGTGCGGGTCTCCTCGTAGAGCCGCCCCGCCTCCTGCAAGGCGGCGCTCTCGGCCCGGCGCGCCTCCTGCAACGCGAACAGCGTCTCGGCGAGCCGCTCCGCCTCCGCCCGCTGCGCGCCGGTGAGCCCCGCCACCCGCTCGGCGACGAAGCGCTCGCGCTCGTCCACCAGCCCGGCAAGCTCGACCTGCCGGCGCAGCGTGTCGATGCGCCGCTCCTCCGCCGCCACGGCCGTGCCGGTGGTGCGCGTGAGCCGCGCAAGCGCCTCATCGCGCGCCCGCAGCGCGTCCGTCTCAAGCCGCTGCCGTTCGTCTGGATCGACCGCGCCGGTCTCCGCCGCGCGGCGGATGCGGTCGAGCCGCTCCTGGTACTCGCGCTCGATGCGGAGCCGCGCATCGAAGGTCTCGCGCAGCCCGGCGATGTCCTCGGCGGCGCGCTGGCGCCGCAGCTCCGCCTCGTTGGCGCCCGAGCGGGTCTGCCCTTCGACGATCGCGCTCGCCCGCTCGCGGAAGCGCGCCTCCTCCTGCGCCAGCG
>CAZHMM010000099.1:3287-14194 GCA_964533585.1 uncultured Elioraea sp. | reverse complement strand
GGATCGGCGATGTGGTGCGGCTGATCAACGACATCGCCGGGCAGACCAACCTGCTCGCGCTGAACGCGACGATCGAGGCGGCGCGCGCCGGCGAGGCCGGCAAGGGCTTCGCGGTCGTCGCCTCCGAAGTGAAGAACCTCGCCAGCCAGACCGCCGAGGCGACGGAGGAGATCGGCAATCAGATCGCCGCGATCCAGGGCGACACCGGCCGCGCGGTCGGTGCGACCCAGGGCATCGCCGGCGTCATCGAGGAGATCAACCGCATCGCCTCGGCGATCGCCGCCGCGGTCGAGCAGCAGGGCGCGGCGACACAGGAGATCGCGCGCAACGTGCAGCAGGCCGCCATCGGCACCAACGAGGTGACCGCCAATATCGGCGCGGTCAACGCGGCCGTCGCCGAGACCTCCGGTGCGGTCGGCGACCTGCGCGGCTCGGCGAGCGAACTCGCGCGCAACGGCGAGACGCTCCGGCGGGAGGTCGCGAGCTTCCTCGCGACGCTGCGCGCGGCGTGACAGCGGAGCCGGCCGGGTACGCCGCATCCCGGCCGGCGCCCCGCAACGCCGACGCGCAGGACCTGCGCGGCGTCAGCAAGTAAGTCTTCGTTGACCAGCTGCGGTCATCTTCCGCGTCCACCGGACGTCGTCCGGGCCGACATCCATCGAGGATCGAATGAACGCTGTCGCAACTGCCGCTGACCGAATCGAGTCCCATCTCGCCTTCATGCGCATCGATGCCAAGGCCCGGGCCGATCTGGCCGAGGCCTGGACGATCATCACGCCGTCGCTGCCGCGCGTGCTCGATCAGTTCTATGCCCATCTCGAGCGGACGCCGGAGATGGCGGCGATGCTGCGCGCGCATGCGAAGCGCGGCACCGACTGGCTGAAGCAGGCGCAGACGCGGCACTGGGAGGCGATGTTCGCCGGCCGGTTCGACGCGAGCTACGTCGCCGGCGTGCGCCGCGTGGGCGAGGCGCATGCCCGGATCGGGCTCGATCCCCGCTGGTATCTCGGCGGCTATGCGCTCGCGCTGGCGGAGATCAGCCGGCTGATCGGTGCGAAACATCGCTGGAACGGCACCCGTGCGGGCGAGCTGATCGCGTCGGTGACCGAGGCGATCTTCCTCGACATGGATCTGGCCTTGTCCGTCTATTTTGAGGCCGCACAGGCCTTGGCTGCGGCAGAGCGGGTCAAGGTCGCCGACTCGTTCGAGTCGGTGGTCGGCAAGGTGGTCGCCGCGGTTGCCTCCGCCGGCACCGAGCTTCAGGCGAGCGCCGACACGCTCGGCGAGATCGCCGGACGCACCGGCATGCGCGCCGGCGCGGTCGCCGCCGCCAGCACCCAGGCGAGCGCCAATGTCCAGACGGTCGCGGCCGCCGCGGAGGAGCTCTCGGCCTCGGTCGGCGAGATCACGCGGCAGGTGAACGAGGGCGCGCGCATCGCCAACGACGCGATGGGCCGCGCGCGAGAGACCGACTCCACGGTGCAGGGCCTGGCCGAGAGCGCTCGGAAGATCGGTGACGTGGTCCGGCTGATCAACGACATCGCGGGGCAGACGAATCTGCTGGCGTTGAACGCGACCATCGAAGCAGCGCGGGCGGGCGAAGCGGGCAAGGGCTTCGCGGTCGTCGCCTCGGAGGTGAAGAACCTCGCGAATCAGACCGCGAAGGCGACCGAGGAGATCGGCGCGCAGATCGCCGCCATCCAGGGTGACACCGAGCGCGCCGTCGGCGCGATCCAGGGCATCGCCGGCGTGATCGAGTCGATCGACCGGATCACCGCCACGATCGCCGCCGCCGTCGAGCAGCAGGGTTCGGCGACACGGGAGATCGCGCGCAACGTCCAGCAGGCCGCTGTCGGCACCAACGAGGTCAGCGTCGCGATCGGCGACGTCAACGCCGCGGTGACCGAGACCACTGGCGCGGTCGGCGATCTGCGCGGCTCGGCCGCCGAGCTCGCCCGCAACGGCGAGACGTTGCGGCGCGAACTGACGCAGTTCCTCGCCTCGCTGCGCGCGGCCTGAGCCGCCGCAGCGCGGCTACGCCGCGCGCTTGCGTTCGCCCGCAGCAAGCGCGGCGAGGTGGCGCGCGATCGCTTCCATGCCGGAGACCCCTGCCGCCGCCTCGGCCTCGGGGTTGTAGTTGGTGTTGGTGTTGACGTCGTAGGTCCAGGCGCGGCCGTCACGGTCGGTGATGAACTCGATGCCGGCCACACCGATGTCGTTCGCGGCCAGGAACGCCTCCCAGCGCGTGATCAGCGGGTGCGTGAAGCCTTCGATGATCCGGAACTTTGGGCCCTTCGCCTCGGCCGGGCAGACCTCGCCCACGGCGCACTGGTCGGCCGGGCAGAGCTCGAACCCGTCCGAGGTATCGACGCGCACGGCATAGAGGAAGCGCCCGCCGACAAACTCCACGCGGGTGATGAAGGGCTCGGGGGCGGCGATGTAGCGCTGCACCAGGGTGATGCCGTCGAGCGGTTCCTCGAAGTCCTCGGACGCAAGGTGCTCAGCGAGGGCAGCGGACGAGAGGAACAGCCGCACGCCGAGCCCCTTGCCGCCGCGGTTGTGCTTGAGGATCAGCGGGAAGCCCAGCCGTTCCGCGGCCGCGGCGATGTGCTCGCGCCCGACCACGGCGAGCGTATCCGGCGTCGCGATGCCGAACGCCGCGAGCGCCTCGTACTGCGCGACCTTGCTGATCTCGAGCGCGAGCGCGCGCGGGCCGTTCACCACTCTGCGGCCGTGCCGGTGCAGCCAGGCGAGGATGGCGCCGGTGTGCTCGGCCGCGAAACGGTGCCCGCGCGTGTGCGAGGACGCGCTCATCCGGTTGTAGACCACGCCCTCGGGCGGCGGGGCGCGCAGGTCGAGCACGCCGCGGTCGACGAACCACTCCCGGAACGGCACGCCGATCCGCGCGAACGCTGCCCGGAGTGGGATGATCCAGGCCTCGTTCTCGTGGATCACGTGGATGTCGGGCATCGCGGGCTCCTTCAGCAGGCGGTGGTGGGGGCAGGCGGGACGGCCGGCGTGGCGGGCGGCTCTCCGCCCGGCGCCTTCGCCGCGAGACCGCCGACCGCGGCGCACGCCAGCCAGGCGCGATAGCCGGAGGCGGGGACCGCGCGGGGCGGGGTGCCGGGCGTGTCGGCGGATGGCGCCAGGGCCTGCATAGGGAAGGATTTCCTCTATCGTCGCTTGAGGAAGTCAAACGAAAGATTATTGTGCTTGCATTGTGCCGTTTATGCGAAGGATCATCTCCCATGACCCGTGCCGTGGAGCTCGATCACATCGATCGGGCGATCCTGCGCCTGCTGCAGCGCGACGCCTCGCTCTCGCTAGCCGCCATCGCCGAGGAGGTCGGCCTCACTCAGACGCCGTGCTGGAAACGCATCCGCCGGATGGAGCAGGCGGGGATTCTCAAGGCGCGCGTGGCCCTCGTCGATCCGGCGAGCGTCGGGTTGCCGCTCACCGCCTTCGTTGCGGTCGAGACCGGTGATCACTCGGCACCGTGGCTCGAACGTTTCGCGCGCGTGCTCGCCGGCCTGCCCGAGGTGATGGATGCCTGGCGGATGGCGGGCGACGTCGACTACCTGCTGCGCGTCGTCGTGCCCGACATGGCGGCCTATGACGCGTTCTACCGCCGCCTGATCGCGGCGATCCCGTTGAAGAGCGTCTCCAGCCGCTTCGCGATGGAGCACATCAAGGCCGAGACGGTGCTTCCTGTGCCGGAGTGACGACCGAGCCGGCGCTGCGCGCACCGGCCCGGCCGACTGAAGCCTCAAGCCGCGAGCTTTGCGGCCTCGGCGCGCCGCGCCAGCAGCTGCGCGAGCGGGCTCTCGTGGCGCGTGTCGAGCCGCTCCGCTGTCAGAGCCGCCGCGAGGGGGGCGTTGCCGGAACGGAACGCCGCCTCGATCAGAGTCAGGTCGAGCACGTCGCGCTGCGCGTGGCTGCCACCGAAGCGATGCGCGATCGAGCGAATTGGGCGAAGCAAGCTGACCGTGGCCGCATAGTCGCCATCGCCGAAGGCGAGGATCGCACGGCAGACATCATGGCCGACATCGCGCGTGAAGGTCGCGTTGTCGTCGTGGCGCGCCATCGCGTCCTTCTGCCCCGCGATCACCGCGATCGCGGCATCGCGGCGGCCGGCGCCAACGAAGGCCATCACCGCATGTGCATCGTTGAACGCGTAGGTGCCGGAGGTCGCGATCGGCGACCAGTTGTCGGCGACCGCGTCCCAGCGGCTGCCGACATCGACATCGCGCAGATGCAGCCGCCACAGCAGCGACGCGGCGTCGATCATGTCGAGCACGACGCCCGACTTGGCGCCGTAGATCTCGGTGTCGAACAGGCGCAGCACCGCGTCGATCTCGCCCCGGTCGAAGTGATAGAGCGCGAGGTGCCACCAGTTGTGCACCTTCAAGAAGCTGTCCCCTGCCCAGGCGTCGGGGTTGGCGGTCATCCAGGCGATGCCGTCGGCGGTGCGGTTCTGCATCTCCAGCACATGCGCGACCGCGTGCTGCGACCAGCCGTCGCGCGGCTCGAGCTCGACACCGCGGCGGCCGGCCGCCTCGGCGCGCGCGTACTCGCCCATCTCCTCGAGCCCGAACGCATGCATGCCGAGGATTGAGTGGCAACCGGGCATGGCGCTGTCCCAGGCCGGCAGGGCGCGGGCGATGCGGTCGCGCAGCATGCGCGAATGCCCGGTGAAGAAGTCGATCTGGTGACCGGCGAGCAGCGCGAGCGCGTCACGCGGCGCCTCGATCGTCACATCTTCCAGCACACGGCTCGCCCGGTGCCAGCGCCCCTCGATCAGGTGCCCGATCGCCTCGACATGGCCGCGCTCGCGCAGCGTACCGGCGGCCGCGGCGGCGGCGGCGTGGGACTCGCGGGCGACCGGAATGCCGGCAGGCTCGGTGCCGAGCAGGTGCAGCCAGGCGCGCAGCGCATGCGCCATCGCGAAGCCGGGGCTGAGGGCGATCGCCTTGTCCACGGTCGCAACCGGGTCGCCGCGGTAGCACTGAAGCTCGGCGAGCGCCTGCTCGAAATGCGTCAGACTCTCCTGGGTGGCACCCGTGACGGCAAGCCCACGGCGATCCAGCGTGTTCATGTTACAACTCCGTTTCCGTTGTCTCGGTCCGAAACGCGCGCGCCGAGGCGCGCCGCCGGCCGACCGAGAGTCTCGCCGCGTATGCGCTGACGCTGCGCGGGCTGACGCTGCTGCGCGAGGGAACGCTTGCCGCTGACGAGCAGGCGCGGGCCCTGTTCGAGCGTGCGATCGCGCTCGACCCGCATTATGCGCGTGCGCATGGCGGCGTCGCGCTGTCGTGGTTCAACGAGTGGAGCTGCGTGTTCTGGGAACGGTTCCACGAGAACGCGCAGCGCGCCTATGCGCATGCCCACCGCGCGCTCGAGCTCGACGACCGCGACGCGATGCTGCATCTGGTGATCGGCAAGGTGCAGCTGTTCCGCCGCGCGTTCGAGACCTATCGTGCGGCGTTCCGCGAGCGCATCACCTTCGGCCGCGAGCCGGCGCCGGGCGAGGCGATGCAGTGGATGCTGTCGATCAATCCGTATCGGCGCGAGCGGGATGTCGCGCTGCTGCGTGAGGGGCTCCGCATTCTCGGCGAGACGGTGGAGGTGCCGATGCTGCCGAGCCTCGGCGATGAGATCGAACCGGAGGGCCCGGCGCTGCTGCGCGCGGGCGAGGGGTGGATGGTGGAGTACGAGGCGAGGCGCGCGATCCTGCCCGACCTCAAGGGGCTCGCCGATATCCGCTGTCTGCTGGAGCGCCCGGGCGAGGAGGTGCACTGCCTTGACCTCGCCGAGCGCGCGGACGATGCCTATCGCGGCGAGGCGGTGCTGGACGATGCCGCGCGCCGGGCGCTGAAGGCGCGCATCCGCGACCTCCAGGAGGAGCTGGCCGAGGCGGAGGACATGAACGATCCCGGCCGCGCCGGGCGTGCGCGTGCTGAACTCGACCTGCTCGTCGAGACGCTGGCCAAGGCGCTCGGCCTCGGCGGGCGCGGCCGCCGGCTCGGCGATGCGGCCGAACGCGCGCGCACCACCGTCACTTGGCGCATCCGCCATGCGGTGAAGCGGATCGAGGCGGCGCATCCGGCACTGGGCAGGCACTTCGCCAACAGCCTGCGCACGGGGGTGTTCTGCATCTATCGCCCCGAGCGCGCGGTGCGCTGGCGGCTGGACGAGCGCTCGGTGTCTCCGGTGGCGTGAGCTGCCCTACCGCGCCGAGCCGGGAACGAGACCGGCGGGCAACGACATCGCGTGCTCGGCGATCGCGCCGGGCGTGGTGAACCAGACGCGCGGGTCGTCGCGGTGCGCGGCGATATGGCTGAGCGCGCGTTCGAGGTGCCTCAGGCGGAACGGCGGCCCCAGCACGAAGGTGTGCAGGGCGAAGGCGCACACCAGCGGCGCGCGCTCGCTCAGCCGCAGCATCATGTCGAACTGGTCGATCATGAACTGCGCGAATTCCTCGGCCGTGTGGCCGCGGTTCAGGATCGCCGGCGAGTCGTTGATCTCGGCCGGGTAGGGCACGCTCAGCAGCGGGCCGGCGCGCGTGGTGAGCCAGACCGGCTGGTCGTCGCAGGGCCACTGCATGGTGAAGCGGTAGCCCTCCTCCTTCAGCAGATCCGACGACACCGTGCTCTCGGAGATCCAGGGCCCCATCCAGCCATGGGGGCGGCGGCCGAGATGCTGCGTGATCGTCTCCGTCGTCTCGCGGATCAGCCGGCGTTCGTCGTCCTCGTGGTAGTCGGCCTGGCGTTCGGAGTTGGTGCGGCCATGGCCGATCACCTCCTCGCCACGGGCGGCGATCGCCTCGACGATGCGCGGCGCATGATCGCAGACGGTGCTGTTGAGCAGGTGGCAGCAGGCGAGGCCGAGCCCGTCCAGCACCGAGAGGATGTTCCAGAAGCCGACGCGCAGCCCGTAGTCGCGCCAGGCGAAGTTGCGCTGGTCGTTCGGGTTGCCCCAGTTGTGCGTCATGTGGCCGCCGCCGCGCCCCCAGGCGAAGTGCTCGACATTGAGCCCGAGATAGACCGCGAGCCGGGCGCCACCGGGCCAGTCATAGGCTGGGCGGTCGACGATCGCGGAGTAGGCGTAGCGGGGGTTGGGGGTGAGGTGCACGGGCGGATCCTCGGCATGGAGCACGGGCAGCGAAGATACGCGCGCGGGCAGGGGCAGGGCACCCGGCTCGGTGACGGCGGCCGCTGCGCCGCCGCTCGGGCATCCGGCCGGGGCGCGTCCTGCTCGCAGTGTCCATCGACACGCCGGATCGGCGGGCTCACCAAACGCTCTGCGTTGAGCTCGATCAAACAGCCGCCGCGTGCGGCATGGCATAGGCGCGCCAGGGTCGACACGCAGGAAGGGTACCGCCATGCCGAAAATGAAAGCCGCGATCTTCGTCGAGCCGGGGCGGATCGTGCTCGGGGAGAAGCCGGTGCCCGATGTCGGGCCGCTCGATGCGCTGGTGCGGATCACGACGACGACGATCTGCGGCACCGACGTGCACATTCTCAAGGGCGAGTACCCGGTGGCGAAGGGGCTGACGATCGGCCACGAGCCGGTGGGCGTGATCGAGAAGCTCGGCTCGGCGGTGGTGGGCTACCGCGAGGGGCAGCGCGTGATCGCCGGCGCGATCACGCCGGGATTCGTCTCCAACGCCTGCCAGTGCGGCCGCTGCGCCCAGGACGGCGCCGGCACCAAGCACGGCTGGAAGCCGATGGGCGGCTGGCGCTTCGGCAACACGATCGACGGTTGCCAGGCCGAATACGTGCTCGTGCCGGACGCCGCCGGCAATCTCGCCCCCGTGCCCGACGGCCTCTCCGACGAGCAGGTGCTGATGTGCCCCGACATCATGTCCACGGGCTTCGCCGGCGCGGAGAGCGGCGCGATCAGGATCGGTGATCAGGTCGCGGTGTTCGCGCAGGGGCCGATCGGCCTGTGCGCGACCGCCGGTGCGAAGCTGATGGGGGCGACCAGCATCATCGTCGTCGACCGCGTGCCGGAGCGTCTGGCGATGGCCAAGCGGCTCGGCGCCGACCATGTGGTGGACTTCACGCGGGAGGATCCGGTCGAGGCGGTCCTGCGCCTGACGGATGGTCGCGGCGTCGACGTGGCGATCGAGGCGCTCGGCACCCAGGCAACCTTCGAAGCCTGCCTGAGAGTGCTGCGCCCGGGCGGCACGCTCTCGAGCCTCGGCGTCTATTCGTCCGACCTCACCATCCCGCTCGGGGCGTTCGCCGCGGGGCTCGGCGACCATCGGATCGTCACCTCGCTCTGCCCGGGCGGCAAGGAGCGGATGCGCCGGCTGATGGCGGTGATCGCCAGCGGGCGGGTCGATCTCGGCGCGATGGTCACGCACCGCTTCCGGCTGGATCAGATCGAGCAGGCCTATGACCTGTTCGCGAACCAGCGCGACGGCGTGCTGAAGGTGGCGATCACGCCCTGACGTCCCGGCCGGTGCGGTCCTGGCCGCCGGCGGTGGCCGGGACGGCGCGGCTCGCGCCGGACCACGCGGTATCGCGTCCCGGCGATGCGGACCATCAGGCGGGGCATCGATTGGCCAGCGGCTGGCTGGGGGACCTGGATTCGAACCAAGGCTGCCCGGGTCAGAGCCGGGAGTTCTACCGCTAAACTATCCCCCAAGCGCCCAGCTTCTGGCGCGCCTGGCGTCCCGTAGGGGATTCGAACCCCTGTTGCCGCCGTGAGAGGGCGGTGTCCTAGGCCTCTAGACGAACGGGACGGCGCCGCCCGGGGACATACAGCCCCATCCGTCCCCGATCAAGCCGCTTCGACGCGACGCAGCCGTGCCGTGCGCCGCCCGCACAGGCTCAGGCGGCCGCCGCGGTCGCGCCCTCGGCCGCGCGCAGGAACGCCTCGACGTCCTCCATGCGGGTGTTCCAGGCGGTGACGAAGCGCACCAGGTTCGGGTCCTCGGGCCGCGGCCGCACCGGAAAGCCGGCCGCGGCGAGCCGGGTGCGGATCGCCTCCGGCATGTGCACGAACACCTCGTTGATCTCGGTCGCGTGCACGAGCCGCACGCCGGGCAGCGCCGCCAGCCCCGCCGACAGCCGCGCCGCCGTCGCATTCGCGTGGCTGGCGTTGTTCGACGCGACGTCGCCGTCGACCATCGCCAGCAGTTGCGCCGAGAGATAGCGCATCTTGCTGAACACCTGCCCGGCGCGCAGCCGGCGCTGGCCCATGAAGCGGTTCAGCCGCTCGGCGTGCGGCGAGGCGCGGAAGATCACCACGGCATCGGCGCACATCGCGCCGTTCTTGGTCGCGCCATAGCTCAGGATGTCGACGCCGGCGCGCCAGGACAGCGCCGCCGGCGTGCAGCCGAGCCGCGCGCGGGCGTTCTCGAAGCGCGCGCCGTCCATGTGCAGTACGAGGCCGCGCGCGTGGCAGATCGTCGCGATCGCGGCGATCTCGTCGAGCGAATAGACCGTGCCGGCCTCGGTTCCTTGCGTCAGCGTGATGACGGTGGGCGGGGCCGATTGCAGCCGGTCGGGCGGCAGGGCGGCGAGCAGCCGCTCGATCGCCGCCGGATCGAGCCGGCCATGCGCGCCGTCGAGCGTGATCAGCTTGCCGCCGCCGGAGAAGAACTCGGGCGCGCCCGACTCGCTCGTGTTGACATGCGCATTGACGTGACAGAGCGCCGCGCCGGGCGGTGGCATGGCGGCGGCGAGGGAAAGCGCATTGGCGGCGATCCCGGTGGCGACGGGATGCACATGCACCGCGGCCTCGAAATAGCGGCCGAACGCCGCGTCGAGCCGCGCCGTCACCTCATCGGCACCATAGGGGGCGGCGTCGCCCTCGTTCACCGCGAGGATCGCCGCGATCACCTCCGGACACACGGCGGTCACGTTGTCGCTGCGGAACAGCATCGCTCACTCCCGTCTTGTGCCGCGCCGGGCGCGGCATCCACGCCACACTAGAGCCGTTTCCGACCTGTCGGAAACGGCTCCAGGGCACTGTTGCGCGCATCTTCACCCGATCAGGCGGGTCCATCTGATCGGGATCTGCGCCAGGCTCGGCGGCACCGTCCCGCCTAGGGCGCGTTCTGCCGGTGCCAGTCCTCGAGATACGCCAGCACGGTCGCGAGATCGCTCACATCGACATAGCGCCGGCCGATGTCGCGCAGGTTGTCGTGGTGCGGCTGCTCCTCGATGTCGCCGACGCAGTCCTCCGGCACGATGGTGCGGTAGCGGTGGCTGAAGCTGTCCACCGCCGAGGCGCGGATGCAGCCCGAGGTGTTGCAGCCGGTGACGATCACCGTATCGACGCGCTCCTTGGTGAAGTAGTCGGCGACGCCGGTGTTGAAGAAGATCGACGGCGCCTTCTTGCACACGGTCAGGTCATAGTCGGCGTCATGGATGCGCGGATCGAAGGCCGCGCTCGGGTGGTCGTGCAGGAAGGTCTCGCGCACCGCGGTGATCTTCCAGTACGGCATCTCGCGCGCGTTCATGTAGGCGGTGTTGCAGTTGGCCACCGGCACGCCGTAGCGGCGCGCGACCGCGAGCAGCCGTGCGGTGTTCTCGACCGCGCGCAGCACGAGCGGCGCGCCGCCCAGCGGATAGGCCGGATCGGTGAAGGCGGTCTGGAAATCGACCACGACGATGCCCGGCTTGCGGCCGAACCCGACCGGGATCGCGCCGTAGCTCCGCTTGGCGTAGTCGTCCATCATCGCTCCTTCTGCGGCTGCCCGTGGTCGTCGGTGCGGGATCGGCGCAGAGCGGCAGGGGCAAACCCGGCCCCGTCGCCGAGCGCGCGCCACGCGGTGGTTTCCTCGCCCGATGTGATCAGCCAGGCAAGCCCCGTCTCCCACGCCCCTTCGGCGTCGCGTGCGGAGGGGGTGGGCGCGCCCGCGGGGTGGCTGTGCCAGACGCCGACCACGGCCT
>CAZHMM010000099.1:0-3187 GCA_964533585.1 uncultured Elioraea sp. | reverse complement strand
GCGGAGGGGGTGGGCGCGCCCGCGGGGTGGCTGTGCCAGACGCCGACCACGGCCTCGGCCGTGCCGCGCAGCCGCCGTTGCAGCGCGAGCTGCAGCGCGGCGTCGATCTCGAACGCGTCCTCGTCCGCGGCGAGGTTGCGGCTCGGTGCGAGGCCCGTCACCGCCACACCGTCCACGCTCTCGCGCCCGACCAGCAGCCCGCAGGCCTCGCGCGGCAGCGCGGCGGCGGCGAGCCGGGGCAGGGCGGCCAGCAGATCGCCGGGCGCGGCGACAATCACGGCGCGCCCGGCACCAGCCGGCCGAGTACGCGATGCGTCGCCGGATCGATGATCACGATCCGGTCCTCGGCGCCGCCCCCCGTGACGTGCACGGCCAGCCGGTCGCCGGTCGCGGCGATGCCGAGGATGCGGCTGCCCGCGGGCTCGCCCAGCCCGGCGACCGCCGGCGGGGCGGGCCGGTTGCCAAGACGGTTGGCAATCGTCATCGCAAGCACCACCGTGCCGGCGACGATCAGCACGCCCATGATTATCACCACCGCCTTCAGCACCCGCATGCCCGACCCGTCCATGATCCCCGACCAAGCTGCCACCGTCCGCGCGATGGTGGCGGATCGCGAAGCCGCCGGCCAGCGGCTCGACCGCTGGCTGGCCTCCGTGTTCCCGGAGCTGTCGCGCTCGCGCGTCAAGGCGCTGATCGAGGCGGGGCAGGCGAGCCGCGACCTCGCGGTGACGCGCGACCCGTCCGAGCCGGTGCGCGCGGGTGCCACCTACCGGCTCGGCGTGCCGGCGCCGGCGCCGGCCGCGCCGGCTGGCCAGGCGATCCCGCTCACCGTGCTGTACGAGGACGCCGAGCTGATCGTGATCGACAAGCCGGCCGGCCTGGTCGTGCACCCCGCGCCCGGCAATCCGGAGGGCACGCTGGTGAACGCGCTGATCGCGCATTGCGGCCACAGCTTGCAGGGAATCGGCGGCGAGGCCCGGCCCGGCATCGTCCACCGGCTCGACAAGGACACCTCGGGCGTGATGGTGGCGGCCAAGACCGAGCGGGCGCACCAGGCGCTCTCGGCGGCCTTCGCGCGGCGTGACCTGGAGCGGTCCTATCTCGCCCTGGTCTGGGGTGTGCCGGCGCAGGCCGAGGGACGGATCGAGGCGCCGATCGGCCGCCACCCCGTCGATCGCAAGCGCATGGCGGTGGTGCCGCGCGGCAAGCCGGCGGCAACGCGCTATCGCGTGCTGCACGCCTTCGGCACCGCGGCCGCGCTGCTGGAATGCCGGCTCGAGACCGGGCGGACGCACCAGATTCGCGTCCATCTCGCCCATCTCGGCCATCCCCTGGTTGGTGACCCGGCCTATCTGCGGCGGCTGCCGGCGGCCGCGCGCGGCCTCATCCCCGCCCTGCGCGCCGCGCTCACCGGCTTCCCGCGCCAGGCCCTGCACGCGGCCAGCCTCGGCTTCGCCCACCCCGTCTCCGGCGCCGCCTTGCGGTTCGAATCGCCGCTGCCGGACGATCTCGCGGCGCTGCTGTCACGGCTCCGCGATCGGCCCGACGAATGACGGAAATCAGGACCAGCGCGGTCCGGTTTTGCTTGCGAAGCGCTGGGGACTTGAGGCAGCATGCTGCCGTTGGCACTCTGAGGGAGAGAGTGCCATCACGCTCCCGTGACGGTCGCGTCGCCGGTTCGTGACCACCCCCGGAAACCGGCCGTGACAGAGTGCGTTGCGTCGACTCCCCGATCGGCACGCCGGACCCCATCCGGCTGAGCAGAGAGAGGTCCATGACAGCGTCCTACGCGATCCCTGTGGCGCCGGAAGGCAACCTGACGCGGTACCTGCAGGAGATCCGGAAATTCCCGATGCTGGCGCCCGAGGAGGAGAGCGCGCTCGCCCGCCGTTGGCGCGACGAGGGCGACCTCGAGGCCGCGCACAAGCTGGTCACCAGCCATCTGCGCCTCGTCGCCAAGATCGCCATGGGCTATCGCGGCTACGGGCTGCCGGTGGGTGAGCTGATCTCCGAAGGCAATGTCGGCATGATGCAGGCGGTGAAGCGGTTCGATCCGGACCGCGGCTTCCGCCTCGCCACCTACGCGATGTGGTGGATCCGCGCCGCCATCCAGGAATACATCCTGCACTCCTGGTCGCTGGTGAAGATGGGCACCACGGCGGCGCAGAAGAAGCTGTTCTTCAACCTGCGCCGGCTCAAGGGCCAGATGCAGGCGATCGAGGACGGCGACCTCAAGCCCGAGCAGGTGGCCAAGATCGCGCGCGCGCTCGATGTGCCCGAGCAGGACGTGATCTCGATGAACCGGCGGCTCGCCGCCCCGGACCACAGCCTGAACGCGCCGGTGCGCGCCGAGAGCGAGGGCGAGTGGCAGGACTGGCTGGTCGACGAGTCCGAGAGCCAGGAGGAGACGCTCGCCGAGGCGGAGGACATGGGCCAGCGCAAGGCGCTGCTCGCCAAGGCGCTCGGCACGCTGAACGAGCGCGAGCGGCACATCTTCATCGAGCGCCGCCTGAAGGACGAGCCGACCACGCTCGAGGATCTGTCCCAGCAATACGGCATCAGCCGCGAGCGGGTGCGGCAGATCGAGGTGCGCGCCTTCGAGAAGGTGCAGAAGAGCATGAAGGCGCAGATCGCCGAGCGCCGCGCCGGCGCCGCCGTCTGATCAACTCGGCGGCCGTTCGACCTCCACGCCCCAGGTCTCGCGCAGCGCCGCCCGGCGCTGCTCGAGCGCCTGGATCGCTCCGTAGGCGCGCGCCTCCAGCACCGCCAGCACCGCCCAGGCCAGCACCTGCGGCAGCAGGAAGCCGATCACCGCGGCCGAGTAGGCGAGCGGCAGCGCCTCCATGCGGGTGAGGATCGCCGCGAGCGTCATCAGGTCGTGGCCCTCGAGCCAGAGCGCGCGGATCGACGGCAGCAGCCCCGCCAGGTTGAGCGCCAGCACCGTGCGCGCGGTGCCGCGACCGGCGGAGCGATCCACCGCCAACGCAACCGCGGCCGGCAGCAGCCCGATCGCCAGCAGCAGCCCGGTCGGCAGGGCGATGCCAAGCACCGCGCCGGTGGCGACGCCGAGGCCCCAGAAGCCGAGCGGCGTGCGCCCCGCCTTCGCCTTGCCGGCCCGCTTCGCCGCCTTCGCCGCCGCCGCCATCGCTCAGCCCCCCGCCACCGCCAGCAGGGTCAGCGCGAGCAC
>CAZHMM010000098.1:0-14390 GCA_964533585.1 uncultured Elioraea sp. | reverse complement strand
GAGCGGTGAGAGTTGGACGCGGCGATGCGGTCCGAGCTGAGGGCGGCGCGGCTGCCGGCGCGGCTGCCGGTGCGGCCGGCGCACGCGCCGCCGGCCCGGCACCGCGCGACGGCTCGGCCAGCCGGTCCTGCGTCGTCTCGTCGAGTGCCTCGTCCGCGCCCCAGGCCAGCTGCAACGCCAGCGCCGCCCTCAGCTCGGACCGCATCGCCGCGTCCAACTCTCACCGCTCCCCAATTCCCTCGCGCCGCGTGCAGGATGCCCCTATCTCTGGCGCGGAGCCATGGGGGAACGCATGCAGCGCGAGGCGATGGAGTTCGACGTGGTGATCGTGGGGGCCGGGCCGGCCGGGCTGGCCGCCGCGATCCGGCTGAAGCAGGCCGCCGGACAGGCCGGGCGCGAGATCAGCGTCTGCGTGCTGGAGAAGGGCGCGGAGGTCGGCGCGCACATCCTCTCCGGTGCCGTGCTCGAGCCGCGCGCGCTGGACGAGCTGCTGCCGGACTGGAACCAGCTCGGCGCGCCGATCGATACCCCGGCGGGCGAGGACCGCTTCCTCTACCTCACGGCGAAACGCGCGATCCGGATGCCGACGCCGCCGCAGATGCACAACAAGGGCAACTGGATCGTCTCGCTGGGGCAGGTCTGCCGCTGGCTCGCGAGCCAGGCCGAGGCGCTGGGGGTGGAGATCTATCCGGGCTTCGCCGCCGCCGAGGTGCTGTTCGAGGGTGATCGCGTGGTCGGGGTCGCCACCGGCGACATGGGCATCGGCCGGGACGGCGCGCGGAAACCCTCGTATCAGCCGGGCATGGAGCTGCGCGCGACCTACACGCTGTTCGCCGAAGGCTGCCGCGGCAGCCTGACGAAGCAGCTGGAGCAGAGGTTCGGTCTGCGCGAGGGGCGCCAGCCGCAGACCTACGGGATCGGCGTGAAGGAGCTCTGGGAGGTGCCGAAATCGACGCACCAGCCCGGGCTGATCCTGCACACCATTGGCTGGCCGCTCGCCTCCGACACCTATGGCGGCTCGTTCCTCTATCACTGGGGCGAGAACCTGTTGGCCTATGGCTTCGTGGTCGGGCTCGACTATCCGAATCCCTGGCTCTCGCCGTTCGAGGAGATGCAGCGCTTCAAGACCCATCCCGCCATCCGGCCCTATTTCGAGGGGGCGAAGCGCATCGCCTATGGCGCCCGCGCGCTGAACGAGGGGGGGCTGCAAGCGATCCCGCGCCTCGTCTTCCCGGGCGGCGCGCTGATCGGCTGCGGCGCCGGATTCCTCAACGTGCCGAAGATCAAGGGCAGCCACACGGCGATGAAGTCCGGCATGCTCGCCGCCGAGGCGGTGGCCGAGGCGCTCGCCGGCGCGAAGCCCGATGTGCTGGAGGCGTATCCTTCGGCGCTCGAACGCTCCTGGGTGCATGCGGAGCTCGCGCGCGCGCGCAATATCCGCCCGGCCTTCGCGAAGTTCGGGCTCTGGGGCGGGCTCGCCTATGCCGGGCTCGACACCTACCTGCTGCGCGGCCGCGCGCCCTGGACCTTCGGCCACCACCCCGACCACGCGAGCCTGAAGCAGGCCGCTGACGCGCCGCGGATCGACTATCCGAAGCCGGACGGCGTGCTGACCTTCGACCGGCTCTCCTCGGTGTTCCTCTCCAACACCAACCACGAGGAGGATCAGCCGAGCCATCTCCGCCTGACCGACCCCGCGGTCGCGGTCGAGCACAACCTCGCCCGCTACGCCGGCCCCGAGGCGCGCTACTGCCCCGCCGGCGTCTATGAGTTCGTCGGCGTCGAGGAGGGCAAGCCGCGGCTGGTGGTGAACGCGCAGAACTGCGTGCACTGCAAGACCTGCGACATCAAGGACCCGACGCAGAACATCACCTGGGTCACGCCCGAGGGCGGCGGCGGACCGGTCTATGCCTCGATGTGAAGCCTGGCGGGGGCGCGTTGCCGTGGCGCGGCTTGCCGCACTGCGATACTCTGCCTGGATGCCCGTCCGGGTTCACCCGCCGCGCGCGCTGTCCCGCGTCGCGATGCTGCCGCTGGTGCTGCTGGCCGCCTGCGCCTCCGGCCTGCCGGCCGGCAGTTCCGGCCCGCTGCCGATCCGCGAGGGGCGGTTCCAGCCGACGGGCGCCTTCGGCAACTACCTCGCCGGGCGCTTCGCCGCCGCCGAGACCGACACGGTGGCGGCGGCGCGGTTCTTCGAACGCGCGCTCGAGGCCGATCCTGGCAACCCTGAACTGCTGACCCGCGCCTTCCACGCCGCGCTGGCAGATGGGCGGGACGCCGCCCCGCTCGCCCGGCGGGTGCTCGCGCAGCAGCCGGGCGCGCTGCTGCCGAGCCTGGTCGTGGCGGCGGCGGAGGCGCGCGACGGCCGGTTCGAGCAGGTCGAGCAGCGGCTCCGCGCCCTGCCGCGCCAGGGGGCCGGCCAGTTGCTCCAGCCGCTGCTGCTCGCCTGGGCCCAGGCCGGGCGTGGGCACTGGGAGGGGGCCCTGGCCACACTGCGCCCGCTCGCCGACGGGGCACGGTTCCGCGGCGCCTTCGCGCTGCATGCCGGGCTGATCGCCGACCTTGGTGACCGGCCGCGCGAGGCCGAGCGCTGGTACGGTGTCGCCGCGGCGGAGAGCGGCGCCAGCCTGCGCGCGGCCGAGATCCAGGCGAGCTTCGCCGCCCGCCAGGGCCGGCTCGAAGAGGCGCGGCGGATGCTGGCCGAGATCGCCGCCGGCTCCGACGACATCGCCATGGTCGAGGCGCGGCTGGTGCGCGATCTGGAGCGCCGCCCGGTCGCCACCGCCGCCGACGGCATGGCCGAGGCGCTGCTGGCACTCGGCGGCGCGCTCCGCCAGCAGGAGGCGAGCGAGCTTGCCCTGCTGCTGCTGCGCGTCGCCCTGCTGCTGCGGTCCGACTTCCCCGCCGCCACGCTGATGGTGGCGGACCTCCTGGAGACGGACCGGCGCTACGAGGCGGCCGCCGGCGTGCTGCGCGGCGTCCGGCGTGACAGCCCCTATGCGCCGGCCGCCCGGGTGCGGCTCGCGGTGCTGCTCGACCGGCTCGACCGCACCGAGGCGGCGATCGGCGAACTCGAAGCCCTCGCCGCCGACGATCCGACCCGCGCCGAGCCGCTCGCCCGGCTCGGCGACATCCTGCGCGGCCGCAGCCGCTTCGCCGATGCCGCGCGCGCCTATGACCGCGCGGTGGAGCGGCTGGGTCCGCCCGAGCGGCGGCAATGGACGCTCTACTACGCGCGCGGCATCGCCCATGAGCGCGCGAAGGACTGGCCGCGCGCCGAGGCCGACTTCCTCAGGGCGCTCGAGCTGTCACCCGACCAGCCCTATGTGCTGAACTATCTCGGCTATACCTGGGCCGATCAGGGCCGCGAACTCGCGCGCGCCAAGCGCATGATCGAGCGCGCGGTCGAGCTTCGCCCGCATGACGGCCACATCATCGACTCGCTCGGCTGGGTGCTGTTCCGCATGGGCGACTACCGGGGCGCGGTGCGCTGGCTCGAGCGCGCGGTCGAGCTTGTGCCGCGCGATCCGGTCATCAACGACCATCTCGGCGATGCCTACTGGATGGTCGGGCGCCAGAACGAGGCGCGGTTCCAGTGGCGCCGCGCGCTGAACCTGAGCCCCGAGCCGGATGAGATCCCGAAGATCGAGGCCAAGCTGCGCGACGGCCTCGCCTTGCCGCCGGCGAATGTGGCAGCCGGCACCGTCCCGGGCGAGGCGCCCGCGACCCCGCGCTGAGCGTGACCGTCACCGAGGCGGCCCACGCCAAGGTCAACCTGTTCCTGCACCTGCTCGGACGGCGCGCGGACGGCTACCACGAGCTCGACAGCCTGGTGGTGTTCGCCGCCGCGGCCGATATGCTGCGCGCCGAGCCGGCCGCGACGCTCTCGCTCGCGGTGGACGGACCGTTCGGCGCCGGGCTGGCTGGGGCGAACAATCTTGTGCTGCGCGCGGCGCGCGCGCTCGCCGCGGCGACGGGGACGACGCGGGGCGCGCGCCTGACGCTCACCAAGGTGCTGCCGGTCGCGTCCGGGATCGGTGGCGGCTCGGCCGACGCGGCCGCCGCGCTGCGTGCGCTCGACCTTCTGTGGGGGCTCGGTCTCGGCCCGGACCGGCTCGCCGCGCTTGGCGCCGGACTCGGCGCCGACATCCCCGTCTGCGTGCAGGCGCGGCCGGCGCGGATGGGCGGGATCGGCGAGCGCCTCGGCCCGGCACCGACGCTGCCGCGCTTCGGGCTGCTGCTCGCCAATCCGGGGATCGCGCTCGCGACCGCGTCGGTGTTCGCCGCCCGCGAGGGCGCGTTCGACCCGCCTGCCGCGCTGCCCGAGTCGTGGCCGGACGCGGCGGCGATGGCGCAGGATCTCGCCCGCTGCCGCAACGCGCTCGAACCGGCCGCGATCGCGCTCGGCCCGCCGATCGCGGCGGTGCTCGACGCGCTGCGTGCCCTGCCCGGCGCCCGACTTGCCCGGCTCAGCGGCTCGGGCGCGACCTGTTTCGCGCTGTTCGACGATGACGTGGCGGCGACACGGGCCGCGGCCGAACTCGCGGCCACGCAGCCGTCCTGGTGGATCGCCGCGGGAGTGGCGCCTATGCCAGGCCGCCGTAAAGGAAGCCGAGCGCCGGCAGCGGCCGCCAGCGGCGCGGCAGATCGGCCCGCCTGATCGGCGCCACCGAGTAGTGCGGCACGGGCTGCTTGTTCCGGCGCAGCAGATGCTCGTAGTCCCGCACCTGTTGCAGCCGCCACGCGCAATCCTCCAGCGCAGCGGCGCGCGTGCGGAACACCTCCGCGATCCGGTCCGTCTTGGCCACCGTGGCGACAACCGCCCAGAGCGTGTCGTCGGTGGCCCGCGAGAATATTTCGACGCAGCTCACGCCATCAGGATCGAGGTTTGCCCTTTCCCGGCGCGGAGTGTGCCACGGATGGGGGGCAAAAGAAAACGGGCCGGCGGCTGGGAGGTTGGTCTGCCGCCGGCCCGCCTTTGAGACGACGGCCTGCCGGGAAAGGCTCATCGTCCGTAACGCAGCGATGTTGCATTGCGGCGGATTACCGCCCGGCGGCGAGGCAATTAAGGATCGGTCATGTCCGTTGCTGCGCCGCAGCAAGCCACATCCATGGCCGCGCCGCGCGGTCCGTCTGCTGCCAGGCGGCGATCGCCGCGCCGGCGCGCAGCGTCAGCCCGATATCGTCGAGGCCGGCCAGCAAGGCCTCGCGCCGGGCGGGGTCGATCGCGAAGGGAAACGAGGTGCCGTCGGGCGCGATCACCACCGCGCCGTCGAGGTCGACCGTGACGCGCGCATTGCCCGGTGCGGCCTCCACCTGCGCCGCGATGGCGCGCACCGCCGCCTCGTCCAGCACCACCGGCAGCAGCCCGTTCTGGAACGCGTTGTTGCGGAAGATGTCGGAGAACGAGGGCGCGATCACCGCGCGCACGCCCATCCCGGCGAGCGCCCAGACCGCGCCCTCGCGGCTCGATCCGCAGCCGAAATTGGGGCCGGCAAGCAGGATCGGCGCGGCGCGGAATTCGCGCCGGTTGAGCACGAAGTCCGGGTCCTCGGTGCCGTCCGGGCGCAGGCGCCAGATCTCGAAGGCATGCGCGCCCATGCTCTCGCGCGTGGTGCCGACCAGGCGCTCGACGCGGATGATCACGTCGGTGTCGATATTGGCGCGCAGCAGCGGCGCGGCCGGGCCCGTGACGGTGGTGAACGGTTCCATGCTCAGAACGGCCTGCGGATGTCGGTGATGCGCCCCGTCACGGCGGCGGCCGCCGCCATCGCCGGGCTGGCGAGATGCGTCCGCGCCCCCTTGCCCTGCCGGCCGACGAAGTTGCGGTTCGAGGTCGATACACAGCGCGCGCCCGGCGGTACCGCCTCGCCGTTCGCCGCCACACAGAGCGAGCAGCCCGGCTCGCGCCAGTCGAACCCGGCCGCGCGGAAGACGCGATCGAGCCCCTCCGCCTCGGCCGCGCGCTTGACCCGCACGCTGCCCGGCACCACCCAGGCGGCGACACCCTCGGCGACGCGGCGCCCGCGCACCACTGAGGCTGCCTCGCGCAGATCGGAGAGCCGCGCATTGGTGCAGGAGCCGATGAACACCCAGTCCACCGCCGTGCCGGCGAGCGGACGGCCGGGCTCAAGCCCCTGATACGCGAGCGCCTCCGCCCACGCCCGGCGCCGCGCCGCGTCGGGTGCCGCGTCCGGCGAGGGGATCGGCGCATCGACTGCGATCACCTGCTCGGGACTCGTGCCCCAGGTCACCTGTGGCGCGATGGCGCCCGCATCGATCGCGTGGTCGGCGTCGAACCGAGCCTCGGCGTCGCTGTGCAGCGCGCGCCACGCTGCCAGCGCCGCGTCCCACGCCGGACCGCGGGGTGCGAAATCGCGCCCGGCGATCCAGTCGAACACGGTGTCGTCGGGGGCGATGAAGCCCATGCGCGCGCCCATCTCGATCGACAGATTGCAGAGTGTCAGCCGCTGCTCGACCGCGAGCGCGCGCACCGCCGTGCCCGCCCACTCGATCGCGTAGCCCGCCCCCGCGCCGGTGCCGAGGCGGCCGATCGCATGCAGTACCGCGTCCTTCGCCGTGGTGCCGCGCGGGAACGCGCCCTCGAAGCGCACGCGCATCGATCTCGGCCGCGCGAGCCTGAGCGTCTGGGTGGCGAGCGCGTGGGTCAGCTCCGAACTGCCGACGCCGAAGGCGAGCGCGCCGAGCCCGCCATTGGTGCAGGTGTGGCTGTCGCCGCAGACCACCGTCAGCCCCGGCAGCACGATGCCGAGCTCCGGCCCCATCACATGCACGATGCCCTGGCCGTCCTGGCCGAGATCGAACAGGCGGATGCCATGGCGCGCCGCACCCTCGCGCAGCATCGAAACACCGCCGGCCCCCCGGGCGAAGGTCTCCGAGGTGCGGCCCGGCGCGGTCGCCACCGCGTGATCGGGGGTGGCGAAGGCGAGCTCGGGATGGGGGATCGCATAGCCCTTGTCCGCGACCTCGCCGAGCGCGCGCGCGCCCGAGAGATCGTGCAGCAGGATGCGGTCGATGTGGATCAGGTCCTGGCCGCCGCCGGCGGAGGCGATGCGATGGGCCTGCCAGAGCTTGTCGAACAGCGTGGGCATGCGACGGATGTAGTCCTGTGGGCGAAGCGCCGGAAGGCCCCCTCCCAGGACGGGCGCGACGGCTAGATCGCCACCCGCACGCCGAGCTCCACCACGCGGTCCGAGGGGATGCGGAAGAACTCCGTCGCCGGCACGGCATTGCGCGCCATCACCAGGAACAGCCAGTGCCGCCAGAACGGCATCTTCGGCACCTGCGCCGGCACCACCACCTCGCGGCCGAGGAAGAAGCTGACCTGCATCGGATCGGCCTCGACCCCCTGCGCCTTCAGCTCGGCGAGCGCGCGCGGGATGTTGGGGCTCTCCATGAAGCCGTAGTGCAGGATCACGCGGTGGATGCCCAGGGCCAATTGCTCGACCACCACACGGCGTTCCGGCGGCACCACCGGGATGTCGTCGGTCAGCACGGTGATGAACAGCACGCGCTCATGCAGCACCTTGTTGTGCTTGAGGTTGTGCAGCAGCGCGTTCGGCACGTAGTCCGGATTGCCGGTCATGAACGCCGCCGTCCCCGGCACGCGGATGGTGCGGCTCTGCGGCAGCCGCGCGAGGAACGAGGCGAGCGGCAGGCTGTCGGTGCGCCAGCGCTCGAAGATGAGATCGCGCCCGCGCTTCCAGCTCGTCATGAGCGTGAACAGCGCCAGCCCGAGCACGAGCGGGAACCACGCGCCGTCGGGAATCTTGAGCAGGGTCGAGCCGACGAAGGCGAGGTCGATCGTGAGGAAGAGCCCGAACAGCGCGCCCGTCAGCGCCCAGCTCCAGCCCCAGACGCGCCGCGCCACCAGGAAGCCGAGCAGCGAGCCGCAGGTGAAGGTGCCGCTGACCGCAAGCCCATAGGCGGCGGCGAGACCATCGGAGGTGCGGAACGCCAGCACCAGCAGCAGCACCGCGACCAGCAGCGCGGCGTTCACCTGCGGCATGTAGATCTGCCCGCGCTCCTCGCCCGAGGTGTGGCGCACCGTCAGGCGCGGGCAGAAGCCGAGCTGCATGGTCTGCCGCGCGATCGAATAGGCGCCGGAGATCACGGCCTGGCTCGCGATGATGGTTGCGGCGGTGGCGAGCAGCACGAGCGGCAGGCGGAACCACTGCGGCGCGAGGCGGTAGAACGGGTTGGCGATCGCCGACGGATCGGCGAGCAGCAGGGCGCCCTGACCGAAATAGTTCAGCGCGAGGGCGGGCAGCACCAGCGCGAGCCAGGCGATGCGAATCGGCGCACGGCCGAAATGCCCCATATCGGCGAACAGCGCCTCAGCGCCGGTCACGACGAGGATCACCGCGCCGAGCACCAGGAACCCCGTGATGTCGTGATGGGCGAAGAACAGCACGGCGTGATGCGGGCTCAGCGCCTCCAGCACGGACGGGTTGCCCGCGATCGCCGAAACCCCGAGCGCGCCGATCACGACGAACCAGCACGCGGTGATCGGCCCGAACATCGTGCCCACCCGGGCCGTGCCGAAGCGCTGCACCGCAAACAGCCCGAGCAGCACGATCACCGAGAGCGGCACCACCAGCCGCTCGAAGGTCGGATCGACCACGTTCAGCCCCTCGATCGCCGCGAGCACGGAGATCGCCGGGGTGATGGTGCATTCGCCGAAGAACAGGCTGGCGCCGAGGATGCCGGCAAGCACGGCGGCCTGCTTGATGCGCCCCTCCGGCAGGCTGCGCGTCGCCAGCGCCATCAGCGCCAGGATGCCGCCCTCGCCGCGGTTGTCGGCGCGCATCATCACGGTGATGTATTTCACCGTCACCACCAGAATCAGCGACCAGACCACCAGGCTCAGCACGCCGAGGATGTCACCGGGCACTGGCGCCACCCCGGGCGTCTGCGTCAGCGCGGCGCGCAGCGCGTAGAGCGGGCTCGTGCCGATGTCGCCGTAGACGACGCCGAGCGCCGCCAGAATCAGCCCCAGGCGTGGGGTGCGGCGGGTCGGTACCGTGTGGGAGGTGGGGCCGTCGGCCCCCGCGGGCGTGCTCACGGGCCTGGGCTATACACCCGCCGCCGGGGGGGGCGGGAAGCTCATTCCCGAGATTCTGGCCTGCGCGAAGCGCGGCCGTTGCGCCGGCGGCCCGGCGGTGCCCATCGCGGCGGACGGGTGCTACAAGCGATCCGACGGACGAGGCAAGGGGACGACGTGAACCGATGAGTCTGGGGTTGCGCGATGCACGCCGCGCCGAGCGGAGGCGCAGACGCGCGCGGATGTTCACCTTCTTCGCGATCCTGGGCGGGCTCGTGCTGCTGGGCGCGCTCGCCTACGAGTCGGGCAGCCGGCTCGCCCAGGTCGAGACCGACGGGCTCCGAAGCGAGATCGAGCAGCAGCGGCGGACGATCGGCGCGCTCCAGCAGCAGCTCGCCCAGACCGAGGCGCTGCGCCAGCAGGCCGAGGCGCGGGTGCGCGAGTGGGAGGCCCGCTACGCCCGCGACGTGCCGACGGGCACCGCGCGCGAGCTGTTCGCGCAGGTGCAGGAGCGGCTCGGCGAGGGGCTTCCCCCGGACCGGCTGAAGCTCGTGCTCCGCAATGCGACGGACGGAACCAAGTGCGACCCGGGCCAGGACACGCGCCGGTTCCTGCTGCCCACCCCGCTGACGCGCGGCGGCCAGACCTCGGTCTCCTTTGCCGGGGCGATCGTGGTGACGGGCGAGGGCCAGTCGGCGCGCGCTCCGGACGGCGCGCCGCATGCGTGGTACGACCCAGCCGCGCCAGTGACGATCGTGGCGATCCAGCCGGGCGGCGGCCGGACCGAGACGACGGGCCCGCTGCCGCTCACCTTCTCGGTCGTGCGTGGCGCCAACGAGCATCGGTTCCTGGTGACGGAGGCCGATCTGCGC
This sequence comes from uncultured Elioraea sp., assembly GCA_964533585.1. Taxonomy (GTDB): domain Bacteria; phylum Pseudomonadota; class Alphaproteobacteria; order Acetobacterales; family Acetobacteraceae; genus Elioraea. The sequence continues at coordinate 4,454 of CAZHMM010000098.1, read as the reverse complement.
GGATTCGTGAACGTGACCGCCGAGCGCTGCGACTACCCGTAAACGGGATAGGGCGGCGTGGGGGAAAGGGCCAATGGCCCTTTCCCCCACGACTGGCGCTACTCCTTGCCTTCGCTGGCCATCTGGTTGCGCCGCCGGATCGCCGCACCGAGGATGTCGCCGAGCGAGGCGCCCGAGTCGGACGAGCCGAACTCGGCCATCGCCTGCTTCTCCTCCTCCATCTCGCGCGCCTTGATCGACAGCGACAGCCGGCGCGAGGCGCGCTCGATCGCGATGATCTTCGCGTCCACCTTGTCGCCGACGCCGAACCGGTCGGGGCGCTGATCCTGCTTGTCGCGCGCGAGATCGGCCTTGCGGATGAAGCCGGTCAGCGTCTCGTCGACCTTCACCTCGATGCCGTTGCCCTGCACCGCGGTGACCACGCCGGTCACCACCTGGCCCTTCTGCAGCCGATCCAGCACGCCGGCGGCCGGATCGGAGGTGAGCTGCTTCACGCCGAGGCTGATCCGCTCCTTCTCGACATCGACGTCGAGCACCTTGGCCTCGACCATGTCGCCCTTGGAGTACTTCTGGATCGCCACCTCGCCCGGCTGGTCCCAGGCCAGATCGGAGAGATGCACCATGCCGTCGATGTCGCCCGGCAGGCCGATGAACAGGCCGAACTCGGTGATGTTGCGCACCTCGCCCTGCACGGTCGAGCCGACCGGATGCTTCTCGACGAACTCCTCCCACGGGTTGCGCAGGCACTGCTTCAGCCCGAGCGAGATTCGCCGCTTCACGCCATCCACGTCCAGCACCATCACCTCGACCTCCTGGCTGGTCGAGACGATCTTGCCGGGGTGCACGTTCTTCTTGGTCCACGACATCTCGGAGACGTGCACCAGGCCCTCGACGCCCGGCTCGAGCTCGACGAAGGCGCCGTAGTCGGTGATGTTGGTCACGCGGCCGGTGTACTTGGCGCCGACCGGGTACTTCGCGGTCACGCCGTCCCACGGATCGGCCATCAGCTGCTTCATGCCGAGGCTGATGCGCTGGGTCTCCGGGTTGAAGCGGATCACCTGCACCTTGACGGTCTGGCCGACCTGCAGCGCCTCGGAGGGATGGTTGATGCGCCGCCAGGCGATGTCGGTGACGTGCAGCAGCCCGTCGACGCCGCCGAGATCGACGAAGGCGCCGTAGTCGGTGATGTTCTTCACCACGCCGTCGAGGATCTGGCCTTCCTTCAGCCCCTGGACGAGCTCGGCGCGCTGCTCGGCGCGCGTCTCCTCGAGCACCGCGCGGCGGGAGACCACGATGTTGCCGCGCGAGCGATCCATCTTCAGGATCTGGAATGGCTGCGGCGAGCCCATCAGCGGACCCACGTCGCGCACCGGGCGGATGTCCACCTGCGATCCGGGCAGGAACGCGACTGCGCCGCCGAGATCCACCGTGAAGCCGCCCTTCACCCGGCCGAAGATCACGCCATTGACGCGCGTCTGCGCCTGGAACGCCTTCTCGAGATTGGTCCAGGCCTCCTCGCGGCGGGCCTTCTCGCGCGACAGGATGATCGAGCCGTCGCGGTCCTCGTAGCGCTCGACATAGACATCGACGAGGTCGCCGGGCTTGATCTCGGGCTTCTGGCCCGGCGCGGCGAACTCCTTCAGCTGGACCCGGCCCTCGGACTTCAGCCCGACATCGATGACGGCGGAATCGCCCTCGATCCGGACGATGCGGCCGGTGATGACGGAGCCGTCGAAGCCGCTGTCGGTGCCGAGGGTGGCGTCGAGAAGGGCGGCGAAGTCCTCGGTCTCGACCGGGACGGTGGCCGTTTGTGCCATGCGGTGCGTGTCTTCCTGTCGTCGCGATCGCGCGACGGCGGCATGCGCCCCCGGAACGGGCCATGGATGGCGGGGCCGGGCACGGCTTGCCCGGAATGGTCCGGGCCGATTGCGAATGGCGGGCGGGGACCGATCGGCCGCACCGCCCGTTGACGCGTCAGGAACGGCCGGATGATGGCAAAGTCAAGCGATTTCAGACGCGAGGCAGATCAGCGATCGGCGAGACGGCGCTCGATTTCGGCCCGCGCGGCGGCGAACGCGGCGTCCGCGTCGAGCCTGGTCGTATCGATCACGATCGCGTCCGCGGCCGGTTTCAGGGGGGCCACGGGCCGGTTGGCATCCTGCGCGTCACGATCGCGGATCTCGGCGAGCACCTGATCCCGATCGGCGGCGATGCCGCGTCCGCGCAGCTCCAGGAAGCGCCGCCGCGCGCGCTCCTCGGGCGAGGCGGTGACGAACAGCTTCACCGCCGCGTCAGGGAACACGACCGTGCCGATGTCGCGCCCGTCCAGCACGGCGCCGCGCGCCCGGCCGAAGCTCCGCTGGAACTCCAGCAGCGCCGCGCGCACCGCCGGGATCGCCGCGACGGCGGAGGCGGCGGCATCGGCCGCCGGCCCCCGCAGATCGGGCCGGTCGAGATCGGCGGGGGCGAGTGCCAGCGCCTCGGCCTCGGCGACCTCGGCGTCGCGCGGATCGGCGCCACGGTCGAGCACGCGCCGGCCGACCGCACGGTAGAGCAGGCCGGTGTCGAGATAAGGCAAGCCCAGATGCGCCGCGATCCGCCGGGCGAGCGTGCCCTTGCCGGCGGCGGCCGGACCGTCGATCGCGATGACCAGAGCCGTCACGCGGGCTCGATCGTCGCGCCGAGCCCCCGCATCAGCGCCGCGAAACCCGGGAAGGAGGTGTCGATGAAGCCGCCGTCGTCGATCGACACGGGCTCGGCGGTGACCTGGCCGAGCACCAGGAAGGCCATGGCGATGCGGTGGTCCATGTGGGTGGCGACCGTCGCGCCCCCGCGTGGCGGCGCGCCGGTGCCGTGCACCAGCAGATCATCGCCCTCGATGTCCAGCCTGGCGCCGCAGGCCTCGAGCCCGGCGGCGATCGCGGCGAGCCGATCGCTCTCCTTGACGCGCAGTTCCGCCAGCCCGCGCATCCGCGTGGTGCCACGCGCGCAGGCGGCGGCGACCGCGAGCACCGGGAACTCGTCGATCATGCTGGGCGCGCGCTCGGCCGGCACATCGACGCCGGTCAGCGGCGAGGAGGAGACGGTCAGGTCCGCGACCTTCTCGCCCGCCTCGTCGCGCGCGTTCGCGATCTCGATATCCGCGCCCATCTCGCGCAGCGTGGTGTAGAGCCCGGCGCGCAGCGGGTTCATCCCCACCCCCTCCAGCGTCACCGACGAGCCGGGCACGATCAGCGCCGCGACGGCCGGAAACGCGGCCGAGGAGGGATCGGCCGGCACGGTGACGGGGCGGCCGGCAAGCTCCGGCTGGCCGGTGAGCCGGATCTCGCGCCCGCCATCGGCGCGGTGCTCGACCTCCACGGTGGCGCCGAAGCCGCGCAGCATGGTCTCGGTGTGATCGCGTGTCGGCCGGGGCTCGACCACGCGCGTGATGCCCGGCGCGCAGAGCCCGGCCAGCAGCACGGCCGACTTCACCTGCGCCGAGGCGACCGGCAGCGTGTAGTCGAGCGGCATCGGGTCGCGCGCGCCCCTGATCGCGAGCGGCAGCCGGCCGCCCTCGCGCGACCAGAACGCGGCGCCGCACTGGCCGAGCGGGTCGGTGACCCGCTTCATCGGCCGCCGCCGCAGGCTCGCATCCCCGGTGATGACGGCGAAGATCGGGTGCCCGGCGATGATCCCGGTCAGCAGCCGCGCCGCCGTGCCGGAGTTGCCCATGTCGAGCACGCTGTCCGGCTCGGCGAGCCCGCCCACGCCGCGCCCGCGCACCGTCCAGGCGCCCTCGCCCGTCCGCGTCACCTCGGCGCCGAGGGCGCGCATGGCGGAGGCGGTGCAGAGCACGTCCTCGCCTTCGAGCAGGCCCTCGACCCGCGTCTCGCCGACCGCGAGCGCGCCGAGCATCAGCGCGCGGTGGCTCATCGACTTGTCGCCCGGCACGCGCACGCTGCCCGAGAGCGGGCCGGCGGCGGCTCGGGCGGTCATCGGCTTCAGGGTCTCGGTCATCCGGCCTCTCCGGGTCATGCTCGGGCGCGCGCTCTAGCATCGGGCCAGGGCATTTGACAGGGCAGGCGGGCTCTGGCATTCGCGCGGCCCCGCCGTTCCGCGCGGCGGCGAAACCAGGCGGAGTGTCTCGATGGCCAAGGCCGAGCTGGGCTTGAAGCGCACCTGTGTGGCCTGCGGCGCCAAGTTCTATGACCTCATGCGCAGCCCCGTGGTCTGCCCGAAATGCGGCACCGAGCAGCCGGCCGAGCAGCCGCGCGTCCGTCGCCCCGGCGGCGCCGAGGACCGGGCCAAGCCGAAGCGCGCGGCCGAGCCCGCGCTGGAGGAGGCCGAGATCGAGGTCGTGGAGGGTGACGAGGACGCGGTGATCGAGGATGCCGACGACCTCGAGGGCGAGGACGATCTCGGCGCCGAGATCGAGGTCGAGCCCGGCAGCGACGAGGAGGAGCGCTGAGCGC
>CAZHMM010000097.1:0-14438 GCA_964533585.1 uncultured Elioraea sp. | reverse complement strand
AGGCGATGATGCCCGGAACGCCGAACAGCGACTGGATGTGGTGCGAGAGCAGCACGACAACGATCGTCGCGGGCAGGCAGATCCAAAAGCGGCGCCGGAAATCCGCCACCATCGCCGCGTGGTCGTGGCCCTCCTCACCGTGACCCGCATGGCTCGTGGGTGTCATGGCGCCGGCTCGGTTCGTGGTCACGCGAACCTCTGCGCCGGTGGTGTGGTGGCGATGATGACCGTGATGGGCGTGATGATCGTCGGCGGCTGGCATGTGATGTGCTCCCCGGAGCCTGGTCAGTCGGCCCGCCGTGATGCTGGACGTGCGCGGCCGGCGTGCGTGCTGCTATGGCCTGGCGGCGTGCCGGATCGACAGGCGGCGCAGGCGGGGAAACCACCGGGGCACTTCGGCGCGCCACCGCGCATGCGCATCACCAAAGCGGGCTGCCGCCTCCCGGTCCTCGCGGATGGCAAGCAGCACGTACATGACGACGAGAACGGGATACATCACGAGCGTGACGAGGGTGGGCCATTGCAGCAGGAACCCCGTCATGATGAGGATGAAGCCAAGATACTGCGGATGGCGCAGCCGGGCATACGGGCCAGTGGTCGCAAGCGTTCCCGCCCGCACCGCGGACCACAGCACCGGCCAGGCCGCCGCCACCAGCCAGAAGCCGCCCAGGATCAGCACGGTGCTCGCGATGTGGAACGGACCGAAATGCGGGTCGATGCCGGGGCCGAGCAGCATTTCCGGCAGGTGGCCGGCGTCATGGCTGAACCAGTCGATCGACGGCCAACGCGTCTGCAGCCAGCCGGAGAGCAGGAAGATCGTCAGCGGGAACCCGTACATCTCGGCGAACAGCGCGACCATGAAAGCCGAGCAGGCACCGAAGCTGCGCCAGTCCCGTCGCGTCAGGGGGCGTGCAAAGCTGAAGGCAAAGGCGATGAACAGCGCGGCGTTGGCGGCCGCAAACAGCCACAGCCCGTATCCGTCTGCGGTGGTCACGGTTGTTCATCCCGGCGGGCGCGATCGTGACCCCCGTGGCTGCCATGGCCACCGTGCATGAACAGGTGCAGCAGCGGGCACAGCACCAGGAGGCCCAAGGGAAGCCATCGCACCACGTGCGACCAGTGTTCGAACAGCAGGTAGGTCGCGGCGACGGCCGCGAAGATCGTGAAGACCACGCCGGTCCGCGACGACCAGAAGTCAGGCTCCGACGGTCGCGCTCCAGGGTGGTGCATGGGTTCCGTCGCTCCGCTGCCGTTCATTGTCCTTCAGCCTTCGTTGGAACGATCAGGGGCAGCGCGCCGATCGCGCCGACAACCGGATCACGGTGGCTCAACACATGGCGATTCCCAGTCGGGCTCAGCCGGGAATCGAATCCTGCCGAACGGCATGGCATTGGGTGTTGCCGTCCCTACTACAAGGTTTCGCGGCCGCTCTCTTATGCTGTCGGCGTCGCTCGCTCGGAGTGCGGTGAGGCACGCTTCAATGCGCGTCGCAGTGAGAGAGCCGCCAGAACGAGGAACACGATCGCGCCGAAGCCCCAGACACGTGCGTAGCCGATCATGTCGTGCCAAGGCGCAAGGGCGTAGAGGGCAGCGAGCAATGCCCACACCAAGGCAACGGTCAGGACAAGCCAGAAGTCTTCATTCATCGCCTGATCCTCCCAATCAGTGGGCGTGGCCGCCGCCGGCTACGGCGACGGGCAGCGCCTGGAGCAGTTCGAAGCCGAGGATGGTGAACAGATACATTCCAGCAATGATCGCCAGGACAGAGGCGGGCCCGAACAGTGCGGCGCCGGCTCCCGCCCGCACCTGACCCGTGCGCCATGCGAGGCCCGGATCCTCCCCGGCCACCCGTTCGCTACGCCGCGGGAACAGCGAAACCGCCACGCCGGCGGTGAAGACGAGGAGCGCCACAGCCATCACGGTTCCGCCGATACTGATCACCGTCATCAGGACCTGCCAGAGCGCCGGAGCCTCGCCGCCATAACTGATATCGATCACGCGCCTCGGCACACCCAGATAGCCGGCAGCAATGCCGGCCCAGCCGAACACCAGGAGTCCAGCACTCGAGAGCCAAGGCATCCAGCGCAGCAGCCCGGGCCACGCCAGCGTCCGCCCGGCACAAGCGGGCAGCAGCACCGCCAGCCCCGCAAGCAAGGTCAGGCTCACCGTCCCGACTGTGAAGAAGTGGAAATAGCCAGGCACGAAGAAGGTGTCGGAAAGCAACGGCGCCAGTCTTTCCTGGATCAGCACGAAGGCGAGGACGATCCCAAGCCCCATATTGAGCACGGCGACGCCGATCGCGGCCATCGCCGGATGGCGCCACGGCAACAGTCGAAGCCAACCGAACAGGCCACGGCCGCCGTTCGCACGCGCATGCACTTCCAGGGAGGCGATGATGATCAGGAATGCAGTCAGCGTCGGCACGCTGACGAACAGCGACAGCAGCGAGCCCGCGACCCGCACCGCACCCGGCAGATCGGGCTCCAGGAACATGTGGTAGAGCGACGTCGGCGGAACGAAGACCAGGTAAGAAGCGAAGACCAGCTTGGAGAACCTCTCGCCGAACACGGATCGCACGCCCGTGAGCACGCGGACCAGGACGTACCACAGCACGACCGTCGCCATCAGCGGCAAATAGTGCATGTTGTGGAACAGAATGTGCCAGTTGGTGCTGTGCGCCGCTGGGAAGGCGCCGAGACCGAGCGCCCAGAGCGTGCCGGGAAGAAAGGCGTGCAGCGCCGCGAAGCCGCTGACGATCAGGAACCCGGCCCAGGCGAAGAGGGCGAAGCCGACAGCGCTCATGGTTCGCGGACCACCATCGCGGGCGGGCGGCAACAGGGTCGCGATCGCCGAGGCGGGGGCCACCATCAGCCCGATGCCGAGCAACAGGTATCCAAGGTTGAACATGAGCAGAGCACCCGGCTGCTCGGCCGCGAGCTCGGGGGACCCGTCGTAGAGCAGAGGGGGGCCCATGTGCGCGCCGGCGAGGCTGGCGAGGAAACCGACGCCGATCAGGCCAACTCCGGCGCGCGCCGCGGCGCGCCCTGCCAACCCACACTCATGCTCCACTGCGGCCAGGGCGAGGAGCAGCACCACCTGTGCGAGGGAAAGCCAATAGAAGAAGGCACCGACGCCATGGACCGTCAGCAGGCGGTAGCCCGTCGCAGGGAGCAGATCGATCAGGCCGCCGCGTGCGAGCGCGGTCAGCAGGCCGCCCGCCAAGCCGAGTACCAGCGCAATCAGAGCGAGCGCCGCCGCACTGGTGAGCAGCCGGCGGTCGGTCGCCGGCAGTCCAGCGAGGCGTTGCGTCAGGCTGACGGACATTCCTGCTTCTCCTGGCTCAGGCCACGTCGATGCGTCCCTGCATGAAGTCGTGCGCCTCGCCGCAGTAGACCGTGCAGTAGACGAGATAGCGGCCGGGCTGGACGAACCGCGCCTCCATCTCCACGGGCCGCCCCGGGCGTAGCCGTATCATCCGGCTGCCGCGCCCGAACTGGATCGAGGCACCGTGCGAGACATCCGTCGCCATCATGCGGAAGCGATAGGTGACCCCGACGTCGAGGCGCAGATGCGCCGGCTCGTAGAACCACTTCTCGGCGATCAGGTAGACGTCGCGCGGCTCATCGTCGGCATGCACGACGGCGTGGTGCTGTCCTTCGCTCGTGACGGACGTACCGTGCGCCATCGGCGCCGCATGACCGTGACCGCCGCTGCCGGCGCTCGTATCGCTGCCGTGATCATGCGGTACCGCGCGTCGCGGATGCGCTTCACCTTCGGTGCTGCGGGGGTACACGCTGCCATCCGGCATGGCGTAGCGTTCGACGAACGCAGCCGTCAGGCGGCGGAACTCGTCGACCGTGACGCCGGCGGCGCCGCGGTCGGCGTGACCGTCGCGGTGCGGATCGTCGCTCTCGGCGTGGCGGCGGCCGAACAGAGCCCAAGGCGCTGGAGCGGCGCCATAGGCCACCCACAGGCCATAGAGACTGACGGCACCGAAGCCGCTGCCGGCGATGAAGCCACGGCGGGTGGTCAGGCGCAGGAACGAGGTCATGAGGCGCCCCTCTCGATAATGGCAATGCGTGGCCAACGATGCGTGCCCCAAGCCGTCGGAGGGCGCATGCCTGCCTGGAGCGCCGGCGCCCGCCTCGGCGAGGCCCAGACGTCGGTCCGTGCGGCGCTCATCGGTGTCAGCGCTTGGTCAGATCCGTCGTCAGCGGTGCGCGCACTCCCGCCAACGGGCTCATCGACATGCGCGACCCCCGACGCGGCGTGCATCCGCGCCGGCCCTGCCGAGATCGCCTTGACGCCAATGCCGCCGGAGCCGAGTTTGTGCGCCAGGGGGCACATCGAGGCCTCATGCATCATGGCGGCCGCCTTTCGCGACGATCGCGGGCCGTGTCGCGTCGACACCTCCGCGGTAGAGCGAAATGGAACCGGACGGCGTGGCGATGACGTGCGTCTCCTCCACACGGACGAAGCCGGCCTCGCGCAGGAGCATGGGGAGGATGCCGCGGCCGTTCGGTTCGGTGTCGTGGACTCCGTCGATGCGCTGCACCGTGTTGCGGAACAGGAAGCGCATGAGCGGCGAACGCTGCAGGCCGAAATCGGCAATGTGAATCTTGCCGCCAGGCCGCAAGGCCCGGTAGGCGGTGCCGAGGATCTCCGACTTGCCCGTGAGCGGCACCTGGTGCAGCACGAGGCTGGAGACCACCTTGGTGAAGCGCGGATGCGTGAGAGCGAAGGCATCGTCGAAGAATCTCCGGAGATAGGAAATGTCGAGACCTGCCCGGTCCGCCGCCGTGCGTGCCCGCCGCAGGACCATCGAGTCAGGATCGACGCCGATGATCGCCGCTTTGGGCGAGGCTTTCTTCAGCGCGCGCGTGAGCGTACCCGTCCCGCAACCGACGTCGACGATGCGGTCATCCGGTGTCGGCGCGATCTGCTTCACCAGCAAGGAGCGCCAACGGCCCTCGCGCGTGAAGCCCGCGATCATGACGTCGTAGAGCGGCGTCAGCACGTGAAAGCCGAGGGCCGGGGTATAGGCTCGGTCGTCCGACGTCATCGGGCCGCCCCTGCGCGGTTCTGTCTCGCCAACGGAGCTGCCCCTCGCGCCCTTGCGGCAGCTATGTCCGCGGTACCGGCGCGTGCGGCTGCGCCCCGGCCGGGGGAGCCGCGGATGCGCCGCGTAGTCGCCACATGCGGACCGAGGCAACGCAGCGCAGGGCGAAGACCAGAGCGACAAGCACAACGAACGGCCAGCGCAACGGATTGGCGGACGGTTGCGGGCGGTGGAAGTCCAGGAAATGCATGAACAGGAAGTAGGCCGTGTGAACCACCACCAGCGCCCAAAGCACGTAGGCCCCACGCTGCACGAACTTCCAGACCGAACCGCCCAGGGCGCGGAGCGCGCGGTCGTTGGAGGTCGCCACCAGAATGAAGCCGTAGGCGAGGGCCAGGACTCCGATCAGGTTCGCCAAGCCGAAACCATGCTCGACCATGACGTAGCTGCCGAGGCCAGGATGGAACGCCAGCCCGACCAGCCGCGCGAAATCCCACTCGATCCAGCCGTCCAGAATGATGACCGTGTGCGCAAGCGCAAGCAGGACGGCGTGGATGCCGAGTTCCCGGCGGAACGGCAGGAGACGAAGCCAGGACGGCCGGAGCTTCGCCGCCGGACCGAGCGCCATGATCACAGCGAGCAGCACGATGGAAGCATCCGCGGTGGCCTTGTTCCACCGATGCATCGGGCTCCAGTACTGATGCAGCTCTCCGAACAGGAAGACCAGCAGTATGGCGGCAAACAGCACCAGGATGTGCCGCCACGCGGTCCTGAACAGCAGGGGTGGCGGCGCGGTGCGCATGCGCATGGCGGGTTCCTGCCCCCGTCGGCCGTCTTCCATCGATCCATCCATTTCCGACTCTCGTCACTGCGTATGCGCGGCGTGGCAGGCCAGCGCGTTGGCAGCCGCTCCGCGACGGTCGGATCGCGCCGCGACCAACCGGCGCACGATCCGGCGGAGCCGCAGGAAGCCGGGCGTTGGCCATCGCGCGAGGTGCTGGCTGCGTTGAAACGCAGGGCGTCTGCTGCGCCGGCCGGCCGGGGCATGAAGCCCGAGCTGATCCGCGACGACCAGAAATGCCGACTGCGCCAAGTGGCTCTCGCGAGGAAGGCGCGAGCCGGCCGATCCGCCGCCAATGCCCACACGACCTCATCTCACTTCGGTGCCCCCTGCGACGGCGCTGGTCCATCATGATTGCGCATCCTGGGCACATCGTCGCTTCGATCGGAGCCACACGCGTATCAGCCCGCGTCGCAGCGCGAGAGCCGCCAGGATCAGGAACAAGACCACGCCAAAGGTCCACAGACGGACGATGCCGCTCACGCTGCACGATGGCACGAGGGCGTAAGCAGCCACGAGCAAGCTCGCCACGAGGGCCATGTTCATGGCAAGCCAGACCGCTTCGCCCATGGGTACGCTCATGGATCACCCGGCGTTCGGTGCGCTGCCGTCACTCCGTGGGCTCGGTAACCTCGACCAGACGTCCCTGCTGGAGCCTGAAGTGGAACTCCGCCGTGCGTGGTGTCCGCCACAGCGAGACGTTCCGGGAATCCCGGCCGAACGCCGGCGCCCCCACCGTCACGCTCGCCCGGATGGCATCGGTCGCGGCAAGGTGCCGGTCGCTCGCCTTGGCGGCTTCCGCCCAGCCGAGGCCCATGATCGGGATCATGCTCATGGCGCGCCACAGGGTCTCGGCGAACGGTGCATGATCGACGATCGTTGTCATCTTCGCCCTCCTCGCTGCCCACCGCACGATGCCGTGGGAAACCTCGTCGGCAGCACCCGGAGACCAGCTCCCGCCGCAGCGATACCGACCAGCGCCCACCGATCGATGCGGCAGGCGAATGCGGTCTCGGGCGTCCTACGATCCATCGGTGGCAGCAGGTGACGGCGCTGCCGCTTGATCCATCCGTCACCAGCCGCACCTCGCGGCCGTTACCGCGCGGGCAGACGCTGGAGCATCGCTCGCATCTGCGCGATCTCCTTCTCCTGCGCTGTGATGATCTCCTGCGCCAGCTTGCGGACCTCCTCGTCCTTGCCGTGCTCCAGGACGATCCGCGCCATGTCGATCGCGCCTTGGTGATGCGGGATCATGCCGGCGACGAAGTCACGATCGGCGTTGCCGCTGTACTCGATCGCCATATCGCGGTGCATCTTGTCCATCGCGCGCGCGAAGGCCTGGGACGACGGCGCCGCCGCACCCGGCCCGCGCGGCTGCATGCCCTGCATCATGGGCATCTGCCCCTGCTGCATGGGCATCTGCCCCTGCATCATCTGTCCGCCCGGCATGCGGTGGCCGGGAGGCATGCCCTGCGCCAGGACATACCCGGCGCCACCGCCAAGAGTGGCGGCAAGCAAAACGGCAACGACGATCGAACGGCGCATCGGGATCTCCTTCCATCGAGCGTGACGCGGAAGGTGGCCGGGCCATGTGTCTGCCGTGTCAGCGCAATATGACAAAGTATTGCAGCAGGGGGCACGCCAGCCGCGCGGCTGCCTCGGCCAGTCGGATGGTTCGGGGCGCCGGGGCCTGACGTCAGAAGCGGTCGTTGCCGGGAACCCGCAGGTTGTTGATCCGGGTACGGCCGAGCAGCTTCAGGAGGATGTTCCGGCAGGAGCGGAGGGCAGGGTAGATCGTCCGCGCGACCCTGCCTGAGCCGAACACGTGGTAGTTCAGCCTGTTGAAGATGCCCGACCGGTCGCTTCGCTGCGCAAGGACGTTGATCGCCTCGCTGCCGTAGTAGAGACGCCCGCCCGTCTTCAGTACCATGCCCTGGTCGATGTCGAGGCCGGCCGCCGTGATCTCGTCCATGACTGCCGTCGACGCGCGCGCATCGACCAGACGCAGTGTACCGCCCGACGGCCGAACCCTCACCAGCCGGCAGTACGCATCGCAGACTGGGCATTGCCGATCATAGACCAGAACGACCTCGTCGCCGGCGGCGCCGACGACCTCAGGCTCGGAACCCTCGCCGGAACGAGGGCGTGGGTTCGCAGTCATGCACGCGTCGTCCATCCACGATCCGCTCGACGCATGGGTGGACACAACCGAGTGCTGCTGCCCCGGCAGGGCATACTTCCGCTGGCAGCAGTCGGTCTCACGCCGCGCCAAGCCAACGACGTCAATATTGGCCCGGCACGATGACCTCACCAGCCCGCCAGGCCGAGACTCCACGCGGCCGCGGGCATCACGACCAGGGGAGCGGAGCATTCTTGGCGACGTTCGGGCTGACCGGGCGCGGGCACGCCGTCACGACAACACGCCCGCTGCGCCGCGTGTGCACGGATTCTCGCGGTCTGCCGATCTTCTCCTGCAGCGGGCGGCGTCATGCTTTGTCATGATGGCGCAATCCGGACGACATCCCCGCAAGCAATGCTCGCCACGTCACTTGCCATGGGAGTTCCGATCATGTCCGTGCTCACACGCCGCACCCTCGCCGCCGCGCTCGGCGGAGCGGCCCTGCTGCCAATGCTGCCCGCCGGGGCCCGCGCCGCATCCTGCTCCGGCACCGTGTTCACCGCCAACGAGCGCGACGCGACGATCAGCGCGATCGATCTCGCGACCGGCCGCGTCTCGTCGGTGCGCATGCTGATCGCGCCGCACAATGTCGATGCGGCCGCCGGCGGCCGGCTGCTGCTCGCGGTCGGCGCGGACGAGGCGGGTCACCGCGGCGGCCGCCACGCCGGCGATCCGGGCCGGGTGATCATGCTGGAGCCCGTTCAGGGCAGCGCACCGCGGATCATCGCGGAGATTCCCGCTGGCCAACACCCGGCCCATGTCGTGGCGGATCGCGCCGGGCAGCACGCCTTGCTCACCGACTCCGGCGCGAACGCGCTGCTGATCGTCGGCCTCGAGGACCGACGCGTGCTCTCGACCGTTCGAACCGGTGCCTACCCGCACGGTCTCCGCCTCAGTCCTGACGGCCGCGAGGCCTGGATCGCGAACGTGAAGGACAACACCGTCTCGGTGGTGGATGTCGCGGCTGCGCGCGAGGAGGCGCGGATCCCGATCGGACCGTCGCCGGTGCAGGTCGGGTTCGTGCCGGACGGCAGCCGCGTCTTCGTCTCCCTTCGTGGCGCCGATGCTGTCGCGGAAATCGACACGGCTGCGCGCCGGGTGGTACGGCGGATTCCCGTCGGACCCGGCCCGGTGCAGGTGTTCGCCACGCCCGACGGACGGTTCGTCTATGTCGCCAACGAGGGCACGCGCGCCGCGCCGGGCACGACCGCCTCGGTGATCGACGTCGCGGCCGGACGTGTCGTGGCCACGATCGAGACCGGCCGCGGCGCGCATGGTGTCGTGGTGTGCACCGATGGCAGCCGAACCTTCGTCACGAACCTGTTCGACGACACCGTTGCCGAGATCGATGTCGCGACGCAGACCGTGCTGCGCCGCTTCCAGGTCGGGCGCGCACCGAACGGCGTGACCTGGATCCCGGCCTGAACAGGCACGGAGTTGGAGGAGGAAAGACCATGACACGCACCACACGGACCGTCGGTCCTTCGTTCGCCGTGATCGCCTTCGCGACCCTGGTCGGCACCGGGGCGATGGCGCAGGCTGCAACAACGGACCAGGAGCACAGCGCGCACCATCCCGGCAGCGTGGAGACTGCGCAAGCGACGCCGCAGCCGGCGCCGCCTGCCACGGCAGCACCGCCTCAGGCCATGCCTGGCATGATGGGTGGGCCCGGCATGATGGGCGGACCGGGCATGATGATGGGTGGGTCCGGCATGATGGGCGCGCCAAGCGGGACAGGCATGCCCGACGAGGGCGAGCGCCGGCGCATGATGATGCACCACGGCGGCGGTGGCGCGCCGATGAACGTCATCATCAACGTCGGCCCCGGCATCCGCGTGGACGTCGACGACGAGGATGGACGCGGCCGCCGCCGGGGCATGGGCATGGGTCCTCCCGGCGGTGCCGGCATGATGGCTGGGCCCGGAATGATGGGCGGACCGGGCATGATGATGGGCGGGCCCGGCCCGATGGGCCAGATGGGGCCGCCGGGCAGTCCGATGGGCCCGGACGTCCTCCGGCGCTTCGACCGCGTCGACGCGCACCTTGCCTATGTCCGCGCGGCGCTCGGCGTCACCGACGCGCAGGCGTCACAGTGGAACGCCTTCGCCGATGCCGCCCGGGCCGCCGCCGACCGGCTCCGGCAGGCCTATGCCCAGGCGATGCAGGCGGCGGCGCAGCCCGCGACGGCACCGGCGCAGCTCGAGCGCCGGGCGGCATTGCTGGCGGCCCGGCTCGAGGCGGTGCGCGGCATCGCCGCGGCAATGGGGCCGCTCTACGGCGTGCTCTCCGACGAGCAGAAGCGCGCTGCCGATGAGCTGATCGCTGAGCACCAGCGCGCCATGCCAATGCGCGGGATGTGAACGGCGCCATCCGAAGGAGAGGCGGGAGCGGGATCCCAACCGGAGCCCGCTCCATGCCGCTGCGTCAGATCGGCTCGCCGCCGCGGAACCGCATGAAGGTGGATCGCCCCTGGCCGCGATCGAACGCGATCACGTCGTAGGTGTCGGGCGCCTGGCCGGGCACCTCCATCCCCGGCGAGCCGAGCGGCATGTCCGGCACTGCCAGGCCACGCACGCCGGCCGGCCGCTCCGCCAGCAGACGGCGCACGGCCAGCGCCGGCACGTGACCCTCGAGCGCGAAGCCGCCGACCTGCGCCGCGTGGCAGGACAGCAGGTCGGCCGGAATGCCGAGCATCCGCCGTGCCGGCGCAGGTGACGGCACGATGTTGTCCTGCACCGGGAACCCGGCCGCGCGCATATGCGCGACCCAGCCGCCGCAGCAGCCGCAGTTCGGATCGCGCCAGACCGTGAGCAGCGGCAGTCCGCCCTGCGCCCTGGCGGTCGTGCCGCCGACACCAATCGGCATGGCCGCCAGCAAGGCCAGGAGCCGTCGCCTGTCCAGGATCGTCGTCATCGGGACCTCCTTCTCAACACGGCACCGCATCCCCTGGGGCCGAACGGCGCGGCAGGCGCACCGTGGCGGCAAGCCCGCCGCCGGCGCGGTTCTCCAGCACAAGCGTCCCGCCATGCGCCTCCACCACCTGGCGTGCGATCGTCAGGCCGAGGCCGGACCCGCCGCTGCCGCGATTGCGCGACTCGTCCAGCCGCCGGAAGGGCTCGAACACGCTCTCCAGCGCCTCCTCGGGGATCCCTGGCCCATCGTCCTCCACGCGGACGGTGATCGTATCGGCATCGACGTCCAGCGAGACCTGCGCGCCGCCGCCGTGCTTCACCGCGTTGTCGATCAGATTGGCGAAGGCGCGCTTGAGCGCAACCGGCCGGCAGACCAGGCGCGCCTGTCGGGGACCGGTCCAGCGGACCGCATGGCCGGCATCGGCGGCAGCGTCGCACAGCGTCTCCAGGATCGCGGCGAGGTCGGCCGCGCGGCGCGGCTCGCTCTCGGTCTCGCCGCGGAGATACGCGAGCGTCGCGTCGATCATCGCCTCCATCTCGTCGAGATCGGTGTCGATCGCGTGCTGGGTCTCGGCGTCGTCCACGAAGCCGGCACGCAGCCGCAGACGCGCGATCGGCGTGCGCAGATCGTGGCTGACCGCGGCCAGCGCCTGGGTGCGGTCGGTGATCAGCCGGTCGATCCGTGCCTGCATCCGGTTGAACGCCTGCGCAGCATGTCGGACCTCCCGTGGCCCTTCCTCCGGCATCATGGCCGGCGGCGCGCCGGGTGCGCCGACGCGGTTCGCCGCCTCGGCGAACTGCCGCAGCGGGCGGTTGAGGTTGCGCACCACGAACAGACCGACGATCAGGATGCCCAGGGCCATCGCCGTCGTGGACAGGAGCGAGGCATGACGTGGCGCAACCGCCGAAGCGAACCGCAGCACGCGCAGGTTCACCCAGGTTCCGTCCGCCAGCGCGATCGCCCCGGCGATCGCGTGGCTGCGGCCCGGTCCGAACATCGCGGCGACGTCATCGCTGCCGGTCGGCCTAAGGCGAAGCTGTCGGACGCTGTCGGGTGCGAGCAGCGAACCGAGCCGCGCCTCGAGCGAGGCGATCCGGTGATCGTTGTGCGGAGCCGCCGGCAGGACAGGCTCAGCGGTCCACCGCAGGTCCAGGTTCGCCGTCGACAGCGCATGGGCGAGCCCGGCGCGCCGATCGGCGGGCTGGGCCGAGATCGCGCGCGCCGCCGCGGCGATCTGCTCGGCGAGCTGCTCCTCCTGGGTCGTGTCCAGTGCCGCGTCGGTGCCGATCTGGTGCAGCCAGATGCTGCCGAGGTGGAACAGCGTCAGGCCCGCCAGCAGCACCAGCACCACCCGGGCCGCGAGCGTGTCGGGCCAGAGCCAGGCCACGATGCGCCGGATCATCGGCTCCGCGTCACCGGTGGGACGAACATGTAGCCCGCGCCGCGGATGGTCTTGATCATCGCCGGGCCGTCGTCGCTCGGCTCGATCTTGCGGCGGAGCCGGCTGACCATCACGTCCACCGAGCGGTCGATGCCGATCGCGGTGCGGCTGCGCGCGAGGTCGAGCAGCTGGTCGCGCGACAGCACGCGCTGCGGATGCTCGCAGAACGCCAGCAGCAGATCGTACTCGCCGCCCGAGAGGTCGATGCTGGTGCCGTCCGGGGCGATCAGCTCGCGCCGCCGCGTGTCGAGCGTCCAGCCGGCGAAGCGCAGGAACACGCCGCTCGCCCCGGCCTGCGGCGTGCCCGTCTCGCCGCGCGCGCGCCGGAGCAGCGCGCGCACGCGCGCGAGCAGCTCGGCACGCCCGAACGGCTTGGGGATGTAGTCGTCGGCGCCGAGCTCAAGGCCGAGCACGCGGTCGGTCTCCTCGCCACGCGCGGTGACCATGATCACCGGTACGCCACTCTTCGCCCGCAAGGCTCGGCAGAGATCGAGGCCCGAGTGGCCAGGCAGCATGATGTCGAGCAGGACGAGATCGACCGGCGCGCCGGCGAGCGTCTCCCACATCTCACGGCCGTCGCGCACGGCAGTGACGCGGTAGCCGTTCTGGCGCAGGAACCGCGCGATCAGCGCACGCATCTCGCCGTCATCCTCGACCACGAGGATGTGCGCCTCGGCCTCCAGCCCGCGCCGCGCCTCGATGTCGGAGGCCGTGCTCATGCCGTCAGCCCCGGCCTGCGCCGGGGTACGCCGGAACGATCCGGCCGGGCGTGCCGTGATGCATCGTGGCGTGCTCCGGGTCGTACCCTCGTCCTCCCCGGCGTCACGATGCCGAGGTCCTGCGGACAGAACAGTGGGGGTCTGATGCGACGCGGCCATGTCCTGTCCATGACAAAGTGTTGCGCGCCGCCCGTGGCAACGCGAGGCCTGCCGTGCGCGCATGACAGGATCCGATCCGCGCTAGCGGCCGAGCGGTTGCGCCTCGTAGCCGGCCTTGGCCAGCAGCGCCTGAATCTGTTCGGCGCCGAGCGAAGTCTCGACGGCGACACGGCGCGTCTCGAGATCTGCGGAGACCGAAGCCTTGGGATCGGCGGCCTGGATCGCCTTGGTGATCGACCGGACGCAACCGCCGCAGGTCATGTTTGTTACTGAGAAGAGCATCATCGTCTCCTGTGTCGAACGAGTGACATGGCGGATGTGGGGTTTGCCATGGTCGGAAGGTCAAGCCCTCGGCGCGGACCGAAATCGGCGCTTGACCTTCCCACGATGGGAAGCCTCAACTGTGGCCGCGGCTGCTCACCACCGCATGGAGACACCGATGAACGCCGTTTCCCAGAAGCCCCCTGCCACGGAGACGGCCAGTCTCGCCGTCGAGGGCATGACCTGCGCCTCCTGCGTCGGCCGGGTCGAGCGGGCGTTGAAGGCGGTGCCCGGCGTGGCCGAGGCCAATGTGAACCTGGCGACCGAGCGCGCCGAGGTGACCTTCACCGGTGCCCCCGATCCGGCTGCACTCATCGCTGCGATCGATGCGGCCGGCTACGGCGTGCCGCGCGAGACGGTCGAGCTCGCGATCCAGGGCATGACCTGCGCGTCCTGTGTCGGCCGGGTCGAACGCGCGCTCCGGAGCGTGCCGGGGGTGATCGACGCGAGCGTCAACCTCGCCACCGAGCGGGCCTCGGTGGTGCTGCCGCGCGGTGCGGTGTCGATCGACGCGCTGATCCGCGCGGTCGAGACCGCTGGCTACGACGCCACGCCGGCCACGACGGAGGCCGCGGCGGCCGACCTGGAGGCCGAGCGGCGCGCGGCGGAGTTGGCCGGTCTGCGGCGCGCGGTCGTTGTCGCCGGTGCGCTGACGCTGCCCGTGGCGGTGCTCGAGATGGGCGGGCACCTGGTTCCCGCCTTCCACCACTTGGTGGCGGACACGATCGGCCTGCACGGGAACTGGCTGATCCAGTTCGTGCTCGCCACGCTCGTCCTGTTCGGCCCCGGCCTGCGCTTCTACCGCA
>CAZHMM010000096.1:0-14565 GCA_964533585.1 uncultured Elioraea sp. | reverse complement strand
CGCCCGACCGCAAGGGCATCGATCTCGGTGCCCATGAAGCAGCGGAACGCGTCCTCGGGCGTGCAGACGATCGGCTCTCCGCGGACGTTGAAACTGGTGTTCACCAGGATCGGACAGCCGGTCAGCGACTTGAACCGGCGGATCAGCGCGTGGAACAGAGGATTGGTCTCGGCGTGCACGGTCTGGATCCGTGCCGAGTAGTCCACATGCGTCACCGCGGGCACGTCGGAGCGCGGCACGTTCAGCTTGTCGATGCCGAACAGCGCCTGCTCCGCCTCGGTCATCGCCCGCCGCCGGTCCTCGCGCACGGGGCTCACCAGCAGCATGTAGGGACTGTCCGCATCCAGCTCGAACCAGTCGGCGAGGTCCTCGCGCAGCACCGCGGGGGCGAACGGGCGGAAGCTCTCGCGGAATTTCACCTTGAGATTGAGCTGCTTCTGCATCGCCGGCGAGCGCGGATCGGCGAGGATGGAGCGTGCGCCGAGCGCGCGCGGGCCGAACTCCATCCGCCCCTGGTGCCAGCCGAGCGCCTGTCCCTGAGCCAGCGCGTCGGCGCAGGTCTCGACCAACGTGTCGTCGGCCAGCACGGAGAATACGGCACCGGCATCCGCCAGCCGCCGCTCGATCTCGGCCTGCGAGAAGGCAGGGCCGAGATAGGCGCCCTCCATCGCGTCGCGCCGGTTCGGCCCAGTGATCCGCGGCTGGCCAAGATACTGGTACCAGACCGCCAGCGCCGCACCGAGCGCACCGCCCGCATCGCCCGCCGCGGGCTGGATCCAGATGTCCTCGAAGATGCCCTCGCGCGCGACCTTGCCGTTAGCCACGCAGTTGAGCGCCACGCCGCCGGCGAGGCAAAGCCTGCGCTGGCCGGTCTCGGCGGCGAGCGAGCGCGCAAGCCTGAGCACGATCTCGTCGGTGACGGCCTGGATCGACGCCGCGAGGTCCATGTGTCGCTGCGTCAGCAGCTCCTCGGGCTTGCGGGGCGGACCGCCGAACACGGCATCGAAGCGGTCATTGGTCATGGTCAGCCCGGTGCAGTAGTCGAAGTACTGCTGATCGAGCCGGAACGAACCGTCAGGCTTCACGTCGACGATCCGGTCCATAATGATGTCGGCGTAACGAGGCTCGCCATAGGGGGCGAGGCCCATCACCTTGTATTCGCCCGAGTTGACCTTGAAGCCGGTATAGTAGGTGAAGGCCGAGTAGAGCAGCCCGAGCGAGTGCGGGAACTGCAGCTCCTTCACGACCTCCAGCGCATTGCCGCGCCCGATGCAGGCCGAAGTCGTCGCCCATTCGCCGACCCCATCCATCGTCAGCACCAGCGCCTCGTCAAAGGGTGACGGGAAGAAGGCGCTGGCCGCGTGGCTCTGGTGGTGCTCGGTGAAGAGCAGCTTGGCGTCCCACTCGCCCTTGCCGCCGATCGCGGCGAGCTCGTCGCACAGCAGACGCTTCTGGAACAGCTTCTCGCTCAGCCATACCGGCAGGGCGGTGCGGAACGAACGGAAGCCGCGCGGCGCAAAGGCCAGATAGGTCTCGAGCAGGCGCTCGAACTTCAGGAACGGCTTCTCGTAGAAGACGATGTGATCGACCTCGCCGAGCGCGATCCCGCCCGCGTCAAGGCAGTAGCGGATCGCGTTGGCGGGAAAGCGCGGGTCGTGCTTGCGCCGGGTGAACCGCTCCTCCTGCGCGGCCGCGACGATCGTTCCGTCGGCGACCAGGGCGGCCGCGCTGTCGTGGTAGAAGGCGGAGATGCCGAGGATGCGAACCATCGCCCGCGCTAGAACAGCGTGTAGACGAATGGTGCGACGGCCGATCCCTTCGCGAGGATCAGCAGGCCGCCGAGCAGGATCATCACGACCAGCATCGGCATCATCCAGATCTTTCGCCTGGCCCGCAGGAACGACCAGAGTTCGGCAATGAAGGTCATGCGCGCTTCTCAGAACTGACGGGGCATGGTGCGGCTCGGCGGCTCTCCGGCTGGCCGCCGCGCCCAGTAGCTGTCCTTCGTCCGGTCGGGTGCCTTGGGGAAGACGTCCGCCTTGCCGAAACCGCGCCGGATGACCGCGGTCGGCACGACCGTCACCCAGAAGACGAGGAACATGATGACGGGGCTGACGACATGGTGCAGCAGCAGCCCGAACCGGAACCACAGGTGGTTGAGCGGCCGCAGCGCCTCCGGCCGCAGCCTCGCGACGCCGCCGAGCACCACCGCCGCGCCGGTCGGGAGCGCCGCCGCGGTCCACCATCCGCGCCAGGCGAGCCAGAGGGCGACGAGCAGAAAGACGACGCAGAACACGACCGCGAAGGAGCGTTCGCTCGGCGGCTTCGGCACCTCGTCGTCGACCGGCCTCTCCAGTACCCCGACCTTCTTCATCGACGAATGCCCCACCGGACAGCCATCCCGCCGCGTGCCCGGCTGAGCCCGGCGCGCGCCTGGACGGCGGCAGTCGACCCGCACAGTCGCATTGGTCGGCTACTCCAGATGCCCAGGAGTCGCAAGCGCGGACGGCGCGCCACCGCGGCTCACCGGTTCACCCGCCACCCTTCACGCTCGCTGAGAACAGGTTCAGCACCAGCACGCCGGCGAGGATCAGGCCGATGCCGATCAGTGCCGGCGCATCAAGCGCCTGTCGGAACGCAAACCAGCCGATCAGCGCGATGCCGACGATGCCGACACCGGACCAGATCGCATAGGCCACGCCGACCGGGATTGTCCGCAGCGCGATCGAGAGCGCGTAGAACGCCAGGCCGTAGCCCGTGATCACCAGCAGGCTCGGCCAGAGCCGCGTGAACCCGTCCGAGGATTTGAGCGCCGCGGTGGCGATCACCTCGCAGACGATCGCGACGGCGAGAGCGAGTTGGGGCATGACGGGCTCCGGAAGCGCGTGCGGCAGGCCAGGATCGCACGGTGCCGCCGAGTCCCGGCTTGGCGACGCCAGAACTGTCATGTTATACAGTAACCATGCTTGCCGCCCTCTCGCTCTTCGCCGGCGCCGGCCGCCGCCTCGCGCTGGTGGCATTGCTGCTCGCCGCACTCTGGGCGCTCGTGCTCTGGGCGATGCTGTGAGCGCGCCGATCCGCCTCGCCGACGTCACCCTCGCCTATCGGCGCCATCCGGCGGTACACCATGTCACGGGTGCGTTCGCGCCCGGCAGCATGACCGCGATCGTCGGCCCGAACGGTGCGGGCAAGACGACGCTGCTGCGCGCGCTGATGGGCGAGCTCCCACCGGACTCGGGGCGCATCGACCGCGGCGGGATCGCTCCGCGCGACATCGCCTATCTGCCGCAGCAGGCCACGCTCGACCGGAGCTTCCCGCTCGCCTGCGCCGAGGTGGTGGCGATGGGGCATTGGGGACGGGCAGGCCCGTTCCGCCGCATGAGCGGCGAGGCGACCGCGCGCACGGCGCAGGCGCTCGCGGCGGCGGGACTCGACGGCTTCGCACGCCGGCCGATCGCCACGCTCTCTGCCGGGCAGTTCCAGCGCGTGCTGTTCGCGCGGATGCTGCTGCAGGATGCGCCGGTGGTGCTGCTCGACGAGCCCTTCACCGCGATCGACGCGCGCACCAGCGCCGACCTGATGCGGGTGGTGACCCGCTGGCACGGCGAGGGCCGCACCGTGATCGCCGTGCTGCACGACCTCGACATGGTGCGCGCGCACTTCCCCGACGCGCTGCTGCTCGCCCGCGAGGCGATCGCCTGGGGCCCGACGCACACGGCGCTCTCCTCGGCCAATCTGTTCCGCGCGCGCATGATGGCCGAGGCCTGGGACGAGGGCGCCGAGGTCTGCGTGCACGACGAGACCCGCCACGCGGCCTGACCGCCATGCTCGATCCGTTCCTCGAATTCGCGTTCATGCGGCGCGCGTTGGTCGGGTGCCTGGCACTCTCGCTCTCCGCGCCGCCGCTTGGCGTATTCCTCGTGCTGCGCCGGCTCTCCCTGATCGGTGATGCGCTGGGCCACGCGATCCTGCCGGGTGTCGCGCTCGGTGTGGCGCTGTTCGGGCTCTCACTGGTGGCGATGAGCGCGGGCGGCGTTCTTGCCGGGCTCGCGGTGGTGCTGGGCGCGGGGCTCGCCGCGCGCGGCACCGCCATGCGCGAGGATGCCTCGCTCGCCGGGTTCTATCTGGTGGCACTCGCGCTCGGCGTGGCGATCGTCTCGCTGAGCGGCGGGCGGATCGACCTGATGGCGCTGCTGTTCGGCGCAGTGCTGGCGGTGGACGATCCTGCCCTGCTGTTCATGGCCGGCACCGCGAGCGTGACCCTGATCGCGCTCGCGCTGATGTGGCGGCCGCTGGTGATCGAGACCTTCGATCCGGGTTTCCTGCGCGCGGCACAGGGCCGCGGCGCGGTATGGCATCTCGGCTTCCTGGCCCTCGTGGTGCTGAACCTGGTCGCGGCGTTCCATGCGCTCGGCACGCTGATGGCGGTCGGGCTGATGATGCTGCCCGCGACCGCCGCGCGGTTCTGGTCCGCCTCCCTCGGCGGCCAGGTGATCGCGGCCGCGGTGCTGGCGATGCTCGCCTCGGCGATCGGGCTCACCCTCTCGGTCCACGCGGACATCCCGACCGGACCGGCGATCGTGCTGACCGCCGGCGTGCTCTGGCTGCTCTCGCTCGCGGCCGGGCCGGAAGGCTCGCTCGTCGCCCGCCTGCTGCGCCGGCCGCACTACGCCGGCTGAAGAAGGAGGATGCCATGCTTACCCGCCGCCATGCCCTGCTCGGGGCTGCCACGCTCAGCCTCGCCGCCACCGCGGCGCGCGCGGCCGAACCGATCCCGGTGGTCGCGTCATTCTCGATCCTCGCCGATTTCGTCCGCGAGGTCGGCGGCGAGCGCGTGCGCATCGACATGCTGGTCGGGCCCGACCAGGACGCGCACGTGTTCCAGCCCGCACCGGGCGACGCGCGGCGGATCGCGGCCGCGCGCGTGGTGGTGCTGAACGGGCTCGGTTTCGAGGGCTGGTTGACGCGTCTGATCCGCGCGGCTGACTTCAAGGGCACGCAGGTGGTGGCGAGCCAGGGCATCCGCACCCTGCGGCCGCAGCACGGGCATTCGCACGGCCACAGCCATGGCCACGAACAGGCTGATCCGCATGTCTGGCAGGACCCGAAGCGCGCGCAGGTGATGGTCCGGCGCATCGCCGCTGGCCTTGCCGCCGCCGACCCGGCCGGCACGGTGGCCTACGAGGCGAACGCGGCGCGCTACACGGCTGAACTCGAGGCGCTGCACGCCTGGGTCGAGGCGCAATTCGCCGACATCCCGCGCGCGCGGCGGCGGATCGTCACGAGCCACGACGCCTTCGCCTATTACGGCGAGCGCTACGGCGTCGATGTCCTCGCCGCCCAGGGCGTCACCACCCGCGGCGAGCCCTC
The DNA here is from genome assembly GCA_964533585.1 of uncultured Elioraea sp. GTDB lineage: Bacteria > Pseudomonadota > Alphaproteobacteria > Acetobacterales > Acetobacteraceae > Elioraea. The sequence goes on along the minus strand of CAZHMM010000096.1, from coordinate 9,195 downwards.
CGCACAGCACATCGCCCGGCTGGTGCAGCAGATCCGGCGCGAGCGCATCACCGCCATCTTCATCGAGGGCATGGCGAACCCGCGCATCCTCGAACAGGTCGCGGCCGAATCGGGCGCACGTGTGGGCGGCAGGCTCTATTCCGACGCGCTCTCGGGGCCGGACGGTCCCGCGCCCAGCTATATCGCGATGATCCGCCACAACACCGGCCGGATGACCGAGGCGCTGGCCGGCTGAGCCGCAGTCGGCCGTTGTCATAAATCTGTCATATGCCATTCTTCCCGACACCGCCGCCGGGAGCGATCCCGTGGCCCTGGGAGGAACGACCATGACGGAGACGACGCGCCGCGTTGCGCTGGCCGGGCTGCTGCTCGGCGGATTCGCCCTGATGCCGCTGACCGCTGCCGCGCAGGACTGCCCGCGCGGCACGCTCGACGCGCGGTTCTGCGACCGCGACGGCGACCTGATCGCCGACACCCCGACCGATCCGCGCCAGATCGCCGATCCGCGCACCCTGGTGTTCGCCTACACCCCGGTCGAGGACCCGGCAGTCTATCGCCGTGTCTGGGCCGAGTTCATCGACCATCTCGCCAAGGCGACCGGGCGGCAGTTGCAGTTCTTCCCGGTCCAGTCCAACGCCGCGCAGATCGAGGCGATGCGCGCCGGCCGACTGCACGTCGCCGGATTCAACACCGGTGCCGTGCCGCTCGCGGTGAACTGCGCCGGCTTCGCGCCCTTTGCCATGATGGCGTCGAAGGACAACGAGTTCGGCTACCACATGCAGATCATCGTCCACCGCGACAGCCCGATCCAGGCGGTCGCCGATCTGCGCGGGCGGAACGTCGCCTTCACCTCGCCGACCTCGAATTCGGGCTACAAGTATCCCGCCTGGTTGCTGCGCGAGCAGTTCGGGCTACAGGAGGGCCGCGACTACCGCACCGCCTTCTCCGGCCGGCATGACAACTCGATCACCGGCGTCGCGAACAAGGACTACGACGCCGCGCCGATCGCCGATTCCGTGATGTTCCGCATGTTCGAGCGCAACGTGGTGTCGCGCGATGCGCTGCGCTCGATCTACAAGTCCGATCCCTTCCCGACCACGGCCTATGGCATTGTGCATAACCTGCACCCGGATCTGCAGGCCAAGATCCGCGAGGCGTTCTTCAACTTCGCCTGGGAGGGGACCGCCCTCTACGCCGAATTCCAGAAGAGCCAGCCGCCGGTGTCGAAGTTCATTCCGATCACCTACCAGGAGTACTGGAAGGTGATCCGCGACGTCGACACGGCCTCGGGTGTCTCCTACACTTGCCGGTGACGACGTCTCGTCTCCAGAACGTCATCGTTCGGTCATTTGCCCTGCCCGGCACGCGTCCGTATCTCGGGCGCGACACGGATGAGCCGTTGCGATCATCCGTGACTCGCCGGACAGGGAGAGATGGGCATGATCGAGACGACGCGCCGCGCGGCGCTGTGTGCCGCGTTGCTGACCGCTGCCGCCTTCGCGCCGCACGGGGCGGCCGCACAGGCTGCGCAGGACTGCCCGCGCGGGGCGCTGGATGCGCGCTTCTGCGACCGCGACGGCGACATGGTCGCCGACACCCCGACCGATCCGAGCCAGTGGGTCAACCCTCAGACGCTGGTGTTCGCCTACACGCCGGTCGAGGATCCGGCCGTGTACCGGCGCGTCTGGGCCGAGTTCACCGACCATCTGGCGAAGGTGACCGGCCGGCGGGTGCAGTTCTTCCCGGTGCAGTCCAATGCCGCGCAGATCGAGGCGATGCGGGCCGGCCGCTTGCACGTCGCCGGATTCAACACTGGCTCGAATCCACTCGCGGTGAACTGCGCCGGCTTCGTGCCCTTCACCATGATGGCCTCGCGCGCCGATGGCGCCTATGGCTACGAGATGGAGTTCATCGTTCACCGCGACAGCCCGATCCAACGGATGGAGGATCTGCGCGGCCGCACGATCGCCTTCACGCAGCCGACCTCGAACTCCGGCTTCAAGGCGCCGTCTGCGCTGCTGGAGAAGAACTATGGCCTGGTCGCCGAGCGCGACTTCAGGCCCGCCTTCTCGGGCCGGCACGACAACTCGATCATCGGCGTCGCCAACCGCGACTACGATGCGGCCGCGATCGCCAACAGCGTGATGAACCGCATGTTCGAGCGCGGCGCGGTGGACCGCGCGCTGATCCGTTCGATCTACAAGAGCCAGTCCTTCCCCACGACCGGCTACGGCTACGTCTACAACCTGCACCCGGAGCTTCAGGCAAAGGTGCGCGAGGCGTTCTTCACCTTCAACTGGGACGGCACGGCTCTGCTCGAGGAGTTCGGCAAGGCACAGCCGCCGCAGGACGCCTTCATCCCCATCACGTTCAAGGAGCACTGGGCCGTCATCCGCGAGATCGACGCCGCGATGAACGTCTCCTACGCCTGCCGCTGATCCGGGGTAACCTTGCGGGGCGGCCGGCGCACGCGGCCGCCCCGCGTCTGTCCGGAGAGACCCGATGCTGGTGATCGAGGGCCTGACCAAGCGCTACCCGACGGGTGATCTCGCCCTCGACGATGTGTCGCTCACCGTGCCGAAGGGCCAGGTGATGGCGCTGATCGGACCCTCGGGCGCGGGCAAGTCGACGCTCATCCGCTGCGTCAACCGCCTGGTGGAGCCGACCGCGGGGGCGATCCGGCTCGGCGAGACGCCGCTCACCGACCTCGGCGATCGGGCTCTGCGCCGCGCGCGTCGGCGCATGGGGATGATCTTCCAGGAATACGCGCTGGTCGAGCGGCTGACCGTGATGGAGAACGTGCTCTCCGGCCGGCTCGGCTATGTCGGGTTCTGGCGCTCCTGGTTCCGCCGCTTCCCGCTCGCCGACATCGAGGAAGCCTTCCGGCTGCTCGCGCGCGTCGGCCTCGACCACATGGTGGACAAGCGGGCGGACGCACTGTCGGGCGGGCAGCGCCAGCGCGTCGGCATCGTGCGGGCGCTGATGCAGGACCCGGAGCTGCTGCTGGTCGACGAGCCGACCGCGAGCCTCGATCCGAAGACCAGCCGGCAGATCATGCGGCTGATCATCGAGCTCGCGAAGGAGCGCGGGCTGGCCGCGATCATCAACATCCACGACGTCGCCCTCGCCCAGCAGTTCGCCGAGCGGATCGTCGGGCTGCACGCCGGGCGGATCGTGTTCGACGGCCCGGCCGCAGAGCTCACGCCTGCGGTACTGACGACGATCTACGGCGAGGAGGACTGGTCGGCGACGATCCGCGCTGCGGAGGACGACGACGAGGGCGGTGACGCCGCGCTCGAAAGCGCGCGCGTGGCGGCGGCGGATTAGCCCAGGATGGACGCCGCTGCCGCCGCGCGCGCCTGGCGCCCGCCGCCGCTGATCGAGGCCGCTTGGCTGCGCTGGGCCGTCTATGGCGGCGCGCTGCTCTACGCGGTGCTGGCGTTCGGCACGCTGGAGGTGAACTGGCTGCGCGCGGCCGAGGGGATCGAGCGCGGCGCCCGCTTTCTCGGCGCGTTCTTCCCACCGGACTTCGTCACCCACTGGCTCGAGATCGAGGAAGGGCTGCTCGAGAGCCTGACCATGACGGTCACCTCGACGGTCTTCGGGGTGATCCTGTCGGTGCCAGTGGCGCTCGGGGCGTCGCGCAACCTCGCGCCGATGCCGATCTATCTGTTCTGCCGCGCATTGATCGCGATCAGCCGCACCTTCCAGGAGATCATCATCGCCATCCTGTTCGTGGCGATGTTCGGCTTCGGCCCGCTCGCCGGGATGCTGACGCTCGCATTCTCGACCATCGGCTTCATGGGCAAGCTGCTTGCCGAAGATATCGAGGACATCGAGAAGTCGCAGGCCGAGGCGGTACGGGCGACCGGCGCGTCCTGGTTCCAGTTGCTCGCCTGGGGCATCCAGCCGCAGGTGCTGCCTCGCTTCATCGGGCTTTCGGCCTATCGCTTCGACATCAATTTCCGCGAGAGCGCGGTGCTGGGCCTGGTCGGGGCCGGCGGCATCGGCGACACGCTGAACTCCTCGCTCGACCGCTACGAGTTCGGCACCTCGGCGGCGATCCTGCTGATCATCATCGCCATCGTGATGGTCTGCGAATACACGAGCGGGTTCATCCGCCGGGCGGTGCAGTGATGCCGGTGATCGCGAACGGCGACGGCGCGAAGGTCTGGACGCGGCGCACCACCGCTGCGGATCTGACCGCGTGGTTCGGCTGGCTCGTCGGTGTCGCGCTGACGGTGCTGTGCTTCCAGTTCATCAGCGACCAGACGATCTGGGCCTTCGTGTGGGATGCGCCACGCCAGGCGGCCGATCTGCTGGATCGTGCCTTCCCGCCACGCTGGGCCTATGTGCACCAGCTCTGGCGGGCGATGTGGGACACGATCAACATCGCCACCCTTGGGACAGTGCTCGCGATCGCGATCGGCGTGCCGGTGGCGTTTCTCGCCGCGCACAACACCACGCCCTCGGTCGCGCTGGCCCGCCCGGTCGCGCTGTTCATCATCGTCGCGTCGCGCTCCGTCAACAGCCTGATCTGGGCGCTGATCCTGGTGATCATCTTCGGCCCCGGCATGTTCGCCGGCATCCTGGCGATCGGCCTCCGTTCGATCGGCTTCGTCGGCAAGCTGCTCTACGAGGCGATCGAGGAGATCGATGCGTCGCAGGTCGAGGCGGTGACCGCGACCGGCGCGGGCCGCGCGCAGGTGCTGGCCTGGGGCATCGTGCCGCAGGTGATGCCCGCCTTCGCCGGCATCAGCGTGTTCCGGTGGGACATCAACATCCGCGAGGCGACGGTGCTCGGGCTGGTCGGCGCCGGCGGCATCGGCATGCAGCTTCAGGCGAGCATCAACACGCTCGCCTGGCCGCAGGTGACGATGATCCTGCTGCTGATCCTCGGCACGGTGGTGGTCAGCGAGTGGCTGTCGGCGCGGGTACGCCACGCGATCATCTAGCGCTCCTTCCGGTGCGTTGGTGCCGCCGCCGCGGTTCCACTGGGCGGGCGGTCGCCCGATCCGGTGAATGCAGCCGAGCCGAACCCGGGCCGAGCGGCGATGCGGAGGCCGGTCGTCACGGGCGCCACGCGGTGAGCGCCACGGCGAGCCACGCCGCCAGCGAGAGCGCATAGAGCACGGCGGCTGGGCGGGCGGCGCGCCGGCCCGCGCCGAAGCCGAGCGCCACGCTCGCCTTGACGATGTTGTTCGACGCCGTGGCAATCAGGATCGCGGCGACGCCCGCCGGCACCGGCGCGGTCGCAAGTCTGATCGTGATGGCGTCGAGATCGCCGAGCCCGACGATCGCGGCAACCGCATAGAGACCCGCCGTGCCGAACCGGCCGCCGAGCCACGCCGTCGCGGTGGAGACGGAGATGAACAGGACGGCGAAGGCGAGTGCCGTGCCGATGCGCAGCGGGTTGCCGGTCGGGTCAGGCAGTTCCGGCTTTTGCCCTCGACCGTCGCGCAGCAGAACGATCGCCGCCACGGCCGCGACGCCCCCGAGGCCGATCAACCAGGGCGCCAGGCTCAGCGCAAAGCCGGTGTCGAACACGCCCGCGATCAACACGATGCGCAGGAACATCACGGCAGTGGCAAGCACGATCGCCGCCTCGATCACGGGCTGCCGCCCCGGCGTGTCGCGCAGCGCGCGCGCGAGCGCGACGGTCGCCGCAGTCGAGGAATAGAGCCCCCCGATCGCGGCACCGATCAGCGGCCCCTGACCAGGCGAGACGTAGCGCTGGAGGAGGTAGGTTCCCCAGGAAATCCCGCTCATCGCGATGACGGCCAGCCAGATCTGGAATGGCGTCAGCGGCAGCCAGACGGCGATCGGGTCGTGCGGCACGAGCGGGAGCACCACACCCGCGAGCACGATGAACTGCGCGGCCGTGGTGATCTCCTGCCCGGGCACACGCGCGGCGAGCGCGTGCAGGCTGATCCGTGCCCGCAGCAGCAACACCGCCGCCATGGTCAGACCGACAGGAATCCAGGGCGGCAGGGTCACGCATGCTGGCCCGATCACCGCGGCAGCGAGGTTAACCACCGGCACCATCAGGCCGCCGCGCGGGCGCGGCTCCCCGGCCTGTTGCAGGCCCATCCAGGCCCGCCAGTAGAGCAGCATCGCCACCGCGACGAAGCCGAGCAGCACGAGGAACGCGGTGCCGTGCGCGGGCTCGATCAGCCACAGCACCGCGCCCGCAAGCGCCAGCATCGGAAAGGTCCGGATACCACCAGGCCGGCGCACCTGGTCCTCGGCGTAGTGCTCCTCGAACGCCAGGCCAAGGAAGAAGCCCAGCCCAAGCGCCAGAGCGAGTGCGGCCGGAACGGTCAGGACGTCGTCCATCGCCAGAGGGTAGCATCGTGTCCGAATCCGGCAGAGAGGAGCAGCGATGATCCGCCGCATCGATATCGAGAACGGACGCCTGTGCAACGCCGTGGTCCACGGCAACACCGTCTATCTCGCCGGTCAGGTGCCCGAGGACGGCACGGAGGGGGCAGAGGCGCAGACCGCGTCGGTGCTGCGCGAGATCGACGCGATGCTGGCCAAGGCCGGCACCGACAAGCGGCACATCCTCTCCGCCCTCGTCGTGCTCGCCGATATCCGCGATGCGCCGGCGATGAACCGCGCGTGGGATGCCTGGGTGGACAAGGAGAACCCGCCGGCCCGCGCCACCATCGAGGGCAAGCTGGCGAACCCGGCCTGGACGGTCGAGATCATCGTCACGGCCGCCCTGCCGGCGTGAGGCCGGCCGCATTCGGCCGCAAGCCGATTCAGAAGCGGATCGTCGGCCCTCCGCTCCCAGGCCCGGGTGGACCGCCTGCGGCTCCAGCCGCGGGTTGCGTCAGCGCTGCGCGCGCCGCGTCGAGCAGGCCGACATAGCCGCCCTCGTCGAGCGCCCACTGGTCGATCCGCATCCTGCCCGGCCAGGACGTCGTGTCGATCTGCGCGGCGACGTGCGGCACGCAGGCGAGCAGCCTGGTCTCGCGCATCGGATCGCCCGGCTCGCCGACGCCACCGAACACCCGCGGACGGGGCAGGCCATCCAGCACCGTGCCGGCCGGGATCTGGCCGGCGAAGACCGGCTGTCCGGGACGGCTTCGGGCCCCGAGCTCGGCAAGCGCGCCACCGTCGACCGTGCTCGGAAGGCCACCGGGCCCCAGGTCGCCACACGCGCGATCCCGCGCCCGTTCGCCGGCAACACCCCAGTAGACCTGATCGCGCTCGCGGTGATCCGGTGGCCCGTATTTCCCGACCAGGGCGGCAAGCACCTGCGCCGGCTCGACCGCACCCTGCGGCACGATGAGCCGGCGCCAGACCGCGACCACGCGATCAGCCGCCTCGGGTGGCTCACGGTAGAGGCCGACCGCCTCCATCGCATCGCGCCGGATCAGCACGATACCGTTCCGGTAGGGCTCCAAACGTGCGGCATCGATCGTCGGCGGAAGCGTGACGTCGATCTCCACCGCGTCCGGCAGATGCGTCCGCGCGGCGGCGAGCGCCTGTTCCCAATCCATGCCGAGCTGCACACCAACGACATCCGGAACGCCGGTTGCGATCCTTCCGAAGCTCGCCACCGATGGAACCTCGTCCATGTTCGGGGCGAGGGCGGCAAGCGCGCGGACGTCCGCGAGCAGCGCCACGATGGCCTCGACCTGGTCGGTGCCGCCGGGACCGCGCAGGGCGATGCGCAGCGTCGGTCCGCAATCGGAGTCGGGGTGCGTCCTGGGCAGGACGGGGCCTGGCGCGCCGCGGGCGCGACCGAACTGGGGGTCCTGCTCGAACCACCACCAGGCCGGCGAGCCGGTCTGGAGGCGCGCGACACACTCGGAACGCTCGCGCGGCAGCCGGGCGCCTGCGGGGCGGGACGGCCCGTCCGACCAGCCGAAGGCGAGCGTGCTCACGCCTCCCAAGTGCTCGGCGGGCATCACGCCACCCTCACGGCGATCGAGCGGGCCATAGCGTTGCTCCAACTGTGCGAGCACGTCGCGTTGCGGCATCGGCTGGGGAAGCGACACCATGCGGTGGATGGCGATCAGCGGCCCGTCCTCGGTGGCTGCATGAAGCGTGATCCGCTCGCTGCCATCGGCCCGTTCCATCAGCACGGCATGCGGTATCGGCTGAGGGTTGTGGGGCTGCGAGCGCGCGCGGTACAGGCGCGCAACGATATGCCCCTCGCCCAGGTGGCGCGCCAGCTCCGCGCGTGCCGCGGCCATGCTCTGGCCGGGATGCAGATCGAGGATCGCGAGGCGTGGCCGCGATGCCGCGACCGGCGCGGTCTGCGGTGCCGCCACCTCACCCGTCCGCGGCCTGGGCACCTCGTCAGGGCGTGCGGCCACGCTGCCGCCCGTGGTCGCGGTCGCGCCGGTGGCGAGCGCGAGCGCCGCGTCATCGGCGAGACGTCGCTGCAACTGCGGATCCGCAAAGATCGCCTGCTCCGTCACCACGCCGCGCAGCGTCAGGCGGATCTGGTCATGGCCGAGCTCTGTCACCTCCGGCGCCTCAAGCCGGAGCACGGTTCGGAGGAACACGACCGGGCGGTCGCCCGAACCGGCCAGACGCATCGTCGCCAAGCTGCGCAGCACCGTCGGCGCATCGGCCACCGGAACGGGCAGCAGGGCCGGCAGCCCGCGATCCGCCGTGGTCGTTCCGTAGACGCGCTGGACCGGGAGCAATCGCGGCAGGGAGAAGGACAGGGGCGCAAGCGCGAAGGCGCCACGATCGCGGTCGTAGTCGCCGACGATCATGCGCGTGACCGACGTGAGGGTGAGCGGGAAGGGGGGCGCCCGTTCGGCAAGGAATCGAGGCAGTTCGGTGCTGGCGCGCGTGCGCGCCTCCTCGCGCGCGAACTGGTCCGTACCGGCCCAAGCGGCCCGTCCACCGCTCTGCGAAATGTAGCGCTCGGGCGTGTCGTTGAGCGCCTCGGCGGCGTGCAGCAGCACCTCCTCGCGCTCCAGCAGTGCAGGACGCGCGCGCAGCACGGCCATGGAGAGCGCCCTCTGGGTCTGTACGTTGCGCGCCCTTTCCTCGACCGCCCCGGCCGTCGGCATGGCGCCGAACGCGAGCGCCGCGGCCGCGGCGTGCGGTGCCACCGGCGGCGGCTCGGGCGGCGAGAAGACATGCACCGCCGGGCCGCGTGCCTCCACGTCGGCATGCAGGGTCAGCGCGGTGACGCGCGCATCGAAGCGCGGCATGGCGCGGATC
>CAZHMM010000095.1:0-14644 GCA_964533585.1 uncultured Elioraea sp. | reverse complement strand
TGACGAACAGGCCGACGCGCGGGGAGGGCTGGGGCATAGCGCCACTCTAGCCGGTGACGAAGAAAATGTGAGTCGGGAGGCCATTGGCCCCCCGCGCCCCTCCCGTTGGTCGGGGCGCGGGCCGCGACCAACGGGAGCGGCCCCCGGATGCAGGGGGGTGTGGGGGGACCAGCGTGGTCCCCCCACTCTTCTGGGACTTATCTCATGCTGACCACCTCGCCCGCCTTCAAGCAGAACGCCGTCCGCGCCCTCACCGATCCGGGCCTCCAGAAGGCGCTCGCCAACGTCAAGCCGCGCTTCATCGAGAAGCGCGCCAAGGGTGTGGCCACCCTCCCCGAGTTCGAACGCTTCCGCGACATCGGCCGCGACCTGAAGAACCACACCATCGCCCATCTCGACTTCTACCTCGACGCCTATGCCCGCGCCGTCGAGGCGCAGGGCGGCACCGTGCACTGGGCCGAGACGGCGGAGGACGCGCGGCGCATCGTGCTCGAGATCTGCCGCTCGGTCGGCGCGAAGACCGTCACCAAGGGCAAGTCGATGATCTCCGAGGAGATCGCGCTCAATGAGCACCTGGAGGCGGCCGGCATCCAGCCGGTCGAGACCGATCTCGGCGAGTACATCCTCCAGCTCCGCAACGAACCGCCGAGCCACATCATCGGTCCCGCCTTCCACCTCAACCGCGAGGACTGGATCGAGGCATTCAAGAAGAGCCACACCGGGCTCCCGGCCGACCGCGTGTTCAACGAGCGGCGCGACCTGATGGCCGAGGCACGCGAGGTGCTGCGCGACCGCTTTCTCGCCGCCGATGTCGGCATCACGGGTGCGAACATGCTGATCGCCGAGACCGGCAGTTCGGTGATCGTGACGAACGAGGGCAACGGCGACCTCACCCAGACCCTGCCCAAGGTGCACATCGCGCTTGCCAGCATCGAGAAGGTGGTGCCGACGCTCGAGGATGCCTGCGTGATCCTGCGCATGCTCGCGCGCAGCGCCGTCGGCCAGGACTTCTCGACCTACGTCACCTTCTCGACCGGGCCGCGCCGACCGGAGGACCAGGACGGGCCGGAGCAGTACCACGTCGTGCTGCTCGACAACGGCCGCTCCAACATGGTCGGCACCGAGTTCCAGGACATGCTGCGCTGCATCCGTTGCGCCGCCTGCATGAACCACTGCCCGGTCTATGGCGCGGTGGGCGGGCACAGCTATGGCTGGGTCTATCCCGGACCGATGGGCTCGGTGCTGACGCCGTCGCTGATCGGTGTCGACAAGGCCGGGCACCTGCCCAACGCGTCCACCTTCTGCGGCCGCTGCGAGAGCGTCTGCCCCATGAAGATCCCGCTGCCGAAGATGATGCGGCACTGGCGCGAGCGCGAGTTCGAGCGGCATCTGACGCCGCGCGCGGCGCGCATGGGCCTTGGCGTCTGGGCCTGGTTCGCGAGGCGCCCCGGCGTCTATCGGCTGAGCACGCGGCTGGCGATGCGCACGCTCGGCCTGCTCGGCCGCAGGCGCGGCCGCTTCTCCTGGCTGCCGCTCGCCAAGGGCTGGACCGCGGGGCGCGACATGCCGGCACCGGAAGGCGAAACATTCCACGCGCGTTATGCTCGGCTGAAGCGGCAGGGACTCGTCTGATGGAGCAGGGCACCGACGCGCGGGCGCGCATCCTCGGCCGCATCCGCCGGGGGCTGAAGCGCGACGCGCTGCCCGACAGCGTCGCCGCGGGGCTCGCCGACCGGCTGAAGGCGCATCCGCGCAACCTCGTGCCCGAGCGCGGGCGCACGCCGCGCGAGCAGCGCGTCGCCACCTTCATCGCCGAGCTCGAGAAGGAGTTCGGCACGGTCACGCGCGCGGCCTCCGAGGCCGAGATCCCCGGCCTGATCGCCGAGTACCTCGCGCAGCGCAACCTGCCGGCCGAGCTGCGCGTCGCACCCGATCCGCTGCTGCAACGCCTGCCATGGTCGGACCGGCCCATGCTGCGCGTCGCCTTCGGCCGTGCCGCGCCCACCGATCCGGTCTCGGTCACGCCCTGCTTCGCCGCGGTCGCCGAGACAGGCACGATGCTCATGCTGTCGGGGCCCGAGCATCCGACGACGCTGAACATCCTGCCCGACACCCACATCGTCGTGCTGCGCGCGAGCCGTATCGTCGGCGGCTACGAGGATGCGTTCGACCTGATCCGCAGCGACCGCGGAGGGGCTGGCGACACGCCGACCGGCGCGGTGTTCATGCCGCGCAACGTCATGATGATCACCGGCCCCTCGCGCTCGGCCGATATCGAGCAGACGCTCGAACTCGGCGCACATGGCCCGCGGCAGGTACACGTGATCCTGCTGGAGGACGAGCGGCCCTGATGCGCGCGCCGCGCGGCCGCATCCCGCCCGCGCGACGCCGCCGGACGGTGACCGAGGAGGAGGCGTCGCTCTGGCGCCGCTTCGTCGCCGCCGCCGGCATCGCGCCGCTGCGGCCCGCGGAAGACCCTCAGCCTGGCCCCCTCCCGCCGGCGCGGGAGAGGGAACCCGATGAGGCCGTCGCGTCCCCGCTCCCGCGCGAGCGGGAGAGGGACAAGGTGAGGGCTGCGCCGCAACCGCCGCCCGACCTTGCCGTCGGCGTGGCCCCCGGCGGGCTCGATCGCAAACGCTGGGACGATCTTCGCCGCGGGCGGACGCGACCGGAGCGCACGCTCGATCTGCACGGCCGCCGCGCCGAGGATGCGCATGACGCCGTGCGCCGATTCGTGCTCGGCGCCCAGGCGGACGGGCTGCGCTGCGTCGCGATCGTCACCGGCAAGGGCACGGGCGAAACGGGCGGCGTGCTGCGGCGCGAACTGCCGCATTGGCTGAACAGCGCTGCGCTGCGTGGCGTGATCCTCGCGATCGCGCACCCGCACCGCGCCAATACCGGCGCGGTGCACCTCCTTCTGCGAAGAAGGAGAGAACCCTCCGGGGGAGCCTGAGGCTCCCCCGGACCCCTCCTCTACACCGCGCGCGCGTGCCGCACCGCAGCGGGGTCGAGATGGCGGTCGAACACCGCGGCGATCGCGCGCAGGAACGGACGGCCGCGCGGCGTCACCGTGATGCGCCAGCCTTCGCGCATGAGCAGCTCGTCCTCCGCCATCGCATCGAAGCGCGGCAGCGCGTCGGCGAAACGGCCTGGGGTCTCGCCATGCGCCCGGCAGATCGCGCCGATGTCGAGCCCCATGTCGCACATCAGCCGCTCGATCAGCGCCGCGCGCAGCCGGTCCTCGGCGTCCGGCTCCACCCCGCGCACGATCGGCAACCGCCCGGCGCGCACCGCCTCCCGCCATTGCGGCACGGCCGGCGCGCTCTGCGCATGCCCCTGCGGCAACGACGAGATCGCCGAGGCACCGAGCCCGATCAGCACCGGGGCGACGTCATCGGTGTAGCCCTGGAAGCTCCGCCGCAGCCGCCCCTCCTGCGCGGCCAGCGCCAGCGGATCATCCGGCCGCGCCGAATGGTCGAGCCCGATCGCCACATGGCCGGCGGCGGTGAACACCGCGAGCGCGGCGCGGAACTGCGCCAGCCGCTCGGCGGCGCCGGGCAGCGCGGCCTCGTCGATCAGCCGCTGGTGACGCTTCATCCACGGCACATGCGCATAGCCGAACAGCGCCACGCGGTCGGGGTTCAAGGCGAGCGCCTGGCGGGCCGTGCGCGCGACCGAAAGCTCGGTCTGGTGCGGCAGCCCGTACATCAGATCGAGATTGATGCGGTCGATCCGCGCGCCGCGCAGCCGCGCGACCGCGTCGGTCACCATCTCCAGCGGCTGCACGCGGTTCACCGCCTTCTGCACCGCCGGGTCGAAGTCCTGCACGCCGAGCGAGACCCGCGTCACCCCGGTCTCGGCCAGTGCCCGCACCACGCCCTGCGAGAGCGTGCGCGGATCGAGCTCGACCGCGATCTCGGCCGCGGGCTCGATCGCGAAGGCGCTGCGCAAGGCGGCATCGACCCGCCGCCACTGCACCGCGCCGAGCACCGTCGGCGTGCCGCCGCCCCAGTGGATATGCGCGACACGCCGGCGCGCGCCCATCGCCGCGCGCCAGAGCGCGATCTCCTCGATCAGGTCGTCGACATACGCCTCGACCGGCGCGGCGCGGTTCACCACCACGGTGTTGCAGCCGCAGTACCAGCACATGCGCCGGCAGAACGGCACATGCAGGTAGAGCGACAGCGGCGCGTCGTCGGGCAGCGCGGCGAGCCAGCCGCGCACGGTCGCCTCCGTCACGCCGGGATGGAACTGCACCGCCGTCGGATACGAGGTGTAGCGCGGCAGGCGCCCATCCCAGCGCGCGATCAGGGTCGCGTCGTCGACCATCGCGTAACGGTCGCGCCGGCGGCGGCCAGCCGCATTGAGGAAAGTCAAGCGGCCGGGGCGACGATCCGCTCGCTCGCGGCCTCGGCGCGGAACGAGGCGCTGATGTGCCGGCCAAGCGCATCCGCGATCGGCTGGCGCGCGCCTGGCGCGACCGCGAGCGCGATCGCGAAGCCCGGCAGCGGCGGCAGTCCCTCCGCCCGGCCCAGCACGCGCAGGCCGGCAGGCAGCGTGCAGGGCGTGCAGACGGTGAGCGCGAGGCCCGCAAGCACCGCGGCGAGCTGGCCGGTCTGACTGTGGCTGCGATAGGCGACGCGATAGGCGCGGCCCGCTTCCTCGAGCGCGCGCTCGGCACCCCGCCGCCACGAGCAGTTGGCATGGCTCAGCGCCAGAGGCAGCGGGTCGCGCCGGTGCACATCCGGGTGATCCTGCGAGCCGACCCAGAGCAGCGGTCCCTGCCAGACGATCTCGGCGCGCTCCGGCGCACACCCGACCGTCAGCAGGGAGAGGTCGATCGCGCTGCGGTCGAGCCGCTCGCGCAGATGCTCGGACGGCTCGCACAGCACCTCGACCTCGACGTCAGGATGCGTGGCAGCGAAGCGGGCGAGGATGTCGGGCAGGTAGCGCGTGGCGTAGTCGTCCGGCGCGCCGATTCGCACCGTGCCGGAGAGGCGCGGCGCGCGGAAGGCGCCGACGATCTCGTCCGTCAGGTGCACGACACCGCGCGCGCGGGCGAGCAGGAAGTGGCCGTGCTCGGTCAGTTCGGTGCGGCGGCCGTTGCGGTGGAACAGCGTCTTGCCGAGCAGCTCCTCGAGCCGGCGCATCTGCATCGACACGGCCGACTGGGTGCGCCCGACCACCGCGGCCGCGTGGGTGAAGCTGCGCCCGTCCGCGATCAGCACGAAGGTGCGCAGAAGGTCAGTGTCCAGGCCGGTCGGAGCGTTCATGGGTGCCTCCGCTGGTCCATGAGTATCCCTGATCCATTGGATCACTTCAATGCGTTTCACTGATGCGTTGCGCGTCTCCATTCTTCGTCCGTGGCCGAATCCCGGCAGCGAGCCCCGGGCCAGGGTGCTTCGAGCGCAATCCGCGCGACGCCCTGCCGCCGCTTCCGGCCGAGGATGCGGCCACGCCAACCCGAAGGAGTGACCCGATGTCCGCCCGCACCGCCTGCCGTCCCCGCGTCGCCAGCCCGGCCGTGCCGTCGCTGGCCGGCCTCTGGGACGGTCTGCGTCGCGCCTGGGTCGCGCACCGCACGCGCCGCCAGCTGCGCGAGCTGGACGACCACCTGCTGCACGATCTCGGCCTGTCGCGCGCCGATGTCGTGCGCGAGGCCTCGCGCGCGCCCTGGGATCTCGACCCGGTGCAGCGCGGCCGCGGCACCGCGTGACCCGCTGGCGGGCGCCCTGCCCGTCGCGGCAGGATGCGCCCGCCATTCGTGGAGGGAATGGCGATGGGAGACGCTACGCAAGCCGTGATGCCGTATCTGACCGTCGCTGAGGGGAGAGCGGCACTCGCCTGCTATGCCGAGGTGTTCGGCGCGCGGCCCGGGCTGCGCCTGGACGACCCGTCGGGCAAGGTGGCGCATGCCGAGTTCCGCATCGGCGGCGCGTCCGTGATGCTGTCGGAGCCCTGGCCCGACATGGGCATCCGCGATCAGCGCGCGTGCTGCGCCCGCCTTCGGACGAGTTCTACGGCCACCGCGCGGCGCGGATCGAGCACCCGTTCGGCCATGTCTGGTATCTCGCGAGCGTACGCGAGGCGCTCGATGACGCCGGGATCCCGCGCCGCTGGCAGGCGATGGTCGGACAGGCCTGAGGCTCAGGCGGCGAAACGGAATTCGCCACCGACGATGGTCATCAGGGTCCGCACATCCTTGAGGCCGTGCGGCGCGATCGCGAAGGGATCGCGGTCGAGCACGGCGAGGTCGGCGAGCTTGCCGACCTCCAGCGATCCCTTGCTCGCTTCCTCGCGTCCCGACCAGGCGCCGAGCACGGTGTAGGCGCGGATCGCCTCGGCCACCGTGATCGCCTCCGCGCGGTCGAGATCGCCGCCCGTGTCGGTCTCGCGGTTCACCATGGCGTGGATGGCCGTCCAGGGGTTCATGGCGCAGACCGCGAAGTCGGAATGCGCGGGTGCCGGCACGCCGGCATCGATCAGCGTGCGATGCGGCCACATGTGGCGCATGGCGTCCTGGCCGCGATTGGCGATGTAGGCGTCGCCCAGCTCCCACATGAAGCCGGTGGCCGAGGAATCGACCACGCCGAGGGCACGCAGCCGCGACAGGATCGGCGGCGTGACGTGGCAGCAGTGCTCGACCCGCATCCGGTGATCCGCGACGGGGTGTGCGGCCAGCGCGGCCTCGATCGCATCGAGCGCGAAGTCGATGCCGCGATCGCCCACCCCTTCGATCATCACCAGCAGCCCGGCCCCGTGCGCCTGCGTGGCGCGCGCGGCGAGGTCGGCGGCGTCATAGAGCAGCATCCCGGTGTTGGGCACCGGCTCGCCCGGGATCGGCGTGCCGACATACGGCTCCCAATACGCGGCGGTGCGCCCGGAGGTGGAGCAGTCCGGGCACCACTCCACGCCGATCACGCGCAGGTCGTCATCGCCGAAGCCGGTGCGGATGCCGCTCGCGATGAACGCCTCGACCAGCCCCTCCTCGCGCCCCGAAACGATGATGCCGGTGCGCACCGCGAGCGTGCCGTCGGCCTTCATGCGCTGGTAGGCGCGGATCGCCTTCGACGGCGTGAGGCTGTTGTAGACGCTCGTGATGCCGTGGCGCAGGCACTCGGCGTGCACCGCGCGCATGCCGCCCGCGATGTCGGCCTCGCAGTCCTGACCGTGGATGGCGCTGAGGAAGATGTGCGCGGCGGTCTCGCGCACGAGACCGGTGAAGCGCCCGGTCTTCGGGTGGCGGTCGAAGCGGCCGAACAGCGGATCGGCGGCATCCGCGCCGATGCCGCAGGCGGCGAAGGCAGCGGCGTTGGCGAGGCCGAGATGCCCATCCGTGCGCAGGATGAACAGCGGCCGCCCGCCCGACGCCGCATCCAGTTCCTCGATCGTCGGATAGCCGCCGGACTTGGTCTCGTTCAGCCGGTAGCCCGCGAACCAGCGGCCCGGCGGCAGGGCCGCGCAGTCGCGCGCGATCACGTCGAGCAGCGTCGCACGGTCGGGGATCACCGAAGGTTCGAGCAGGCGCCAGCGCGCGAGCCGGATCGCGTAGGCATCCGGGTGGGCGTGGCTGTCCACGATGCCGGGGATCGCGCGCCGCCCGTCGAGGTCGAGCACGCGCGTCCCCGCGCCGGCGAGGTCGCGCATCGCCGCGCTCGGGCCGCGCGCGACGATGCGCCCGGCATGCACCGCCAGCGCCTCCACCTCGGTCCCGGCCGCGTCCATGGTGGCGATGCGGCCGTTCAGGATGACGAGGTCGGGCGCGATCATGCCGCCAGCCGATCGAACCGGTCGCGCGCGCGGTACCAGGCGCCGACGATCGGCAGGAACCACGGCCTGCCGGCATAGAGCGGCATGGTCGGAAACGGCATGTCGTCGAACGCGGTCGCGCTGTTGGCGGCGCCCGCGATCTTCAGCGCGACCCGATGCCCGAGCCAGGTCTGCATCGCGACCCCCGAGCCCTGGCAGCCGACCGCGTAGTGCATCCCCTCATGCACGCCGAGATGCGGCAGGAAGTCGAAGGTGAAGGCGACGTTGCCGGTCCAGGAATGGGTGAGTCGCACGTCGCGGAGCTCGGGGAACACCTCGGTCATGAACCCGTGCAGCACCGGCGCGGCCTGTTCGGGTGAGGTCGGGGCGAAGCTCGCGCGTCCGCCCCAGAGCACGCGCGTGAAGCTCGGGTCGGGGCGGAAGTAGTTCAGCACGCGGCGGCTGTCGCTGATCATGCGCCGCGTCGGGAACAGCCGCGCCATGGTTTCGGCCGGCAGCTCCTCGGTCGCGATGATGTAGCTGCCGACCGGGATCAGCCGCCGCGCGAGCCACGGCGTCGCCCCGGTCGTGTAGCCATTGGTGGCGGCGAGCAGCGCGCGCGCCGTCAGCGCGCCGCGCTCGGTCGTGATCCGGAACGTGTCGCCGGACCGTGCGATTGCGGTGACGCGTGTGCGGTCGAGCAGCACCGCGCCGGCGCGCGCGGCGGCGCGCGCCAGCCCCTGCACATAGAGCGCGGGGTGCAGCGAGCCGGCCGCCTCGACGACCATGCCGCCGCGATAGTGGTCGGTGCCGAGTTCCTCGCGCGTCCGCTCCGGCGGCACCATGTGCACCGCGCCGCCGGTGACGTGCGCGAGCCAGTCCGCGCGCGCGGCCATCGCGTCCCAGTGCCTGCGCGTCCAGGCGGCGACGAAGCGGCCCGAGCGGCGGTAGGCGCACGCGATCCCCTCGCGCGCGATCGTCTCCTCGAGAAAGCCGAACGAGCCGGCGGCCTCGTGCACCAGGCGCTCCGCACGCTCGGGACCGAGCTTCGCCGCAAGGTTGTCGGAGGCGATCTTCAGTGCGCCCGAGACCATCCCGCCGTTGCGCGAGGAGGCGCTGAAGCCGATCGCTTCCATGTCCAGCACGACCGGGCGGTGGCCGAGCCGCGCCAGCGTGAGCGCCGCGGAGAGCCCGGTATAGCCGCCGCCGATGATCGCGACCTCCACCTCGCCCGGCAGGTCCGCCGGCGGCGCCGCGACCGGTTCGGCCGCCTCCCACCACCAGGGCTTCGCCTTGAACCCGGGCGCGAACAGCCGAGCGCTCACCACCCTCTCCTTCCCGTCGCGAACCGGCGGTATGATCCGGTCGGGGAATGCCGTCACGCAAGAGGGAGACCGGTACCATGAGCGGCGAAGCGCAGAGCTTCCATCAGGACTGCATCGTGCTGGCGAACGAGCTGTGGCGGCGCGGCCGCGTCGATCGCCGAAGGTTCCTCGCGGGCATGGCCGCACTCGGCGTCGTGCCGGTGGCGGCGCGCGACGCGCGCGGCCAGGCGGCGCGCGAAATCACCATGGTGAACTGGGGCGGCATCGCCAACCAGGCCTTCGGGCGGTTCTACGGCGAGCCCTTCATGGCGGAGAACCAGGGCTGGCGCGTGGTGCAGGACAGTTCCGGGCCGTCGCTCGGGCGCATCCGCAGCCAGGTCGAGGCCGGCCGCGTCACCTGGGATCTCTGCGACAGCTCGGGCAGCTCCTCGATCCAGCTCGGCGGGCTCAATCTGGTCAACCGGATCGACTATTCGATCGTGCCCAGGGATGTGGTGATCGATCCGGCCTTCGCGCTCGAGTTCGGCGCCGCGCCCTACTCGTTCAGCTCGGTGCTGGTGTACGACACGACGAAGGTGCCCGAGGCGCCGAAGGGCTGGGCGGATTTCTGGGATCTGCGCAAGTTCCCCGGCCGCCGCCTGCTGCGCCGCGACGCGCTGACCAGCCTGGACGCGGCGCTGATGTCGATGGGCCGGACCAAGGACACTCTCTACCCGATCGACGTGCGCGCGGCGCTGGCGCGCATCCGCGAGATCCGCCGCGAGCTGCTGTTCTGGACCTCGGGGTCGGAGAGCGAGAACATCATGCGCACCGGCGAGGCGGTGATGGGCCTGCTGTGGCATACCCGCGCCAAGGTGCTGCACGAGGAGACGCAGGGCCGCCTCACCTGGACCTGGGATCAGGGCATCCTGCAGCAGGGCATCTTCGTCATCCCGCGCGGCAACCCCGCCGGCGAGATGGCGCAGCGCTGCCTCGCCTCGATGCTGTCCAAGCCCGATCCGCAGGTCGGGCTGCTGCAGTTCCTCGGCAATGGGCCGACGCACAAGGAGGCGGCGGCGCGCGTGCCCGAGAACTACCGGATCTTCAATCCGACCGATCCGGCCAACGCGGCGAAGCAGGTGGTGATCGGCACCTCGTGGTGGGGCGAGAACTACATCCGCACCAACCAGGACTATCTGGACGAGATCAGCACCTGAGCGTCGGGCCGGCGGCAGCGCTCGCCCGCATCCCCTCCCGTCCTGGCGGGAGGGAGGACGGCCGGCCGGCCTCGCGTCAGCCGAGGCCGAGCAGGGCGTAGATCCGCCGCGCGTACTCGCCGAATGCCGGCGTGGTCTTGAGCGCGAGCGTCCGCGGCTGCGGCAGGCTGACCGCGATGTCGTCGGCCATCCGCGCTGGCCCTGCCGTGAGCACCACCACACGGTCGCCCAGGAAGACCGCCTCGGCGATGCCATGGGTGACGAACAGGATGGTCGCGCCGGTCTCGGCGCGGATGCGCAGCAGTTCCAGGTTCATCCGCTCGCGCGTGAGCGCGTCAAGGGCACCGAACGGCTCGTCCATCAGCAGCAGCTTCGGCCCGTGGATCAGCGCACGCGCGATTGCTGCACGCTGCTGCATGCCGCCCGACAGCTCGGACGGATATTTCTCCTCCGTGCCGGCGAGGCCGACCAGCGCGAGCAGCTCGCGTGCCCGTTCGCGCGCCGCGCGCGCCGGCAGGCCGAGGATCTCCGCCGGCAGCAGCACATTGCCGAGCACCGTGCGCCACTTCAGCAGCAGCGCCTGCTGGAACACCATGCCGATGTCGCGCGCCGGATCGAACGGAACCCCCGGCGCGCCGACCACGACCTCGCCGCCGTCATGCCCGTGCAGCCCGGCGACGATCTTGAGCAGCGTGGTCTTGCCGCAGCCGGAAGGGCCGACCAGCGAGACGAGCTCGCCCGCGCGCACGTCGAAGCTCGCCTCGGAGACCGCGAGGTGCTCCGCCCCGCCGGCACGGTAGATCTTGCGCACGTCGCGCAGCCGGATCAGCGGCGGTGCGGTCTCCCCCATGGCGTCAGTGTCGCGAGACGGCCGCGCGGCGGCAAGACGCATTGCCGGACGGAGGCACGCGCGGTAGCGTCACGCAGGCGCAACAGGGCGAAAGGGGCCGGTCTTGATCGCGCAGGCGGTGCGGATCGTGTCCTGGTATCTGCCGAGCGCCGTCGCGCTGATCGTCCTGTTTCTCGCCTGGCATTTCGGCGTCGTCCTGTCCGGGGTGAAGGCGTTCATCCTGCCCGGGCCGCTCGATGCGCTCGCCGCACTCGCCGATGCCCGCTATCAGTGGGGGACGAATCTCGAGGCGACGCTGCTTGCGGTGGCGGGTTCATTCGTCGCCTCGGCCGTGCTCGGCATCCTGCTCGCCGTGATCGTGGTGTGGCATCCCGTGCTCGAGCGCACGGTTCTGCCGCTGCTCGTCCTGTTCAACACGCTGCCGAAGATCGCCCTCGCGCCGGTGTTCCTGCTCTGGCTCGGCTATGGGATCGTGCCGAACATCGTGATCGGCGTGACGGTCGCGTTCTTCCCGGTGGTGATCAACACCGCCGTCGGCCTGAAGGCGGTGGAGCCGGATCTGCTCGACCTCGTGCGCGTGATGCGCGCCGGCAAACTCACGGTGCTGCGGCGCATCCGCTTTCCCTCGGCGCTGCCCTACATTTTCGCCGGGCTGAAGATGAACGCCTCGATGTCGGTGGTGGGCGCGATCGTCGGTGAGTTCGTCGCCTCGGAACGCGGG
Organism: uncultured Elioraea sp.; assembly: GCA_964533585.1. Taxonomy (GTDB): domain Bacteria; phylum Pseudomonadota; class Alphaproteobacteria; order Acetobacterales; family Acetobacteraceae; genus Elioraea. The sequence goes on along the minus strand of CAZHMM010000095.1, from coordinate 2,803 downwards.
CTCGGCGCGGTGATCCTCGCCGCCGGCGTGACGCTCGACACCGCGGGAATCTTCGCCTCGCTGATCCTGATCTCGGTCGTCGGCCTCGGCGCCTATGCGCTGGTGGTCGCGGCCGAACGCGTCGCCATGCCCTGGGAACATCGCCGGCCCGCAACGGCCTGAACATGGAAGAGGAAACGCCATGACCACACGCCGCAGCCTGATCCGCGCCGCCGGCCTCGGCGCGCTCGCCGCGCCCGTCGTCGGCCGCGCGGGCTTCGCCCAGCCGCGCAGGGTGACGCTCCAGCTCAACTGGTTCCCCTCGGCCGATCACAGCCCGCTCTTCCTCGCGAAGGCGCGCGGCTGGTACGCCGAGGCCGGGATCGACCTCGCCATCCAGCGCGGCCAGGGCTCGGCCGACACGGTGCAGCGGGTCGAGATCGGCCAGGCCGAATTCGGTCAGGCCGACACACCGACCATCATCACCGGGGTCGGTCGCGGCGCCTCGCTGCAGGTGATCGGGATCGTGCTCGACAAGGCGGGGAACAATGCGTTCTTCCGCAAGGACAGCGGCATCACCAGGCCCGCCGATCTCGCCGGCAAGAAGGTTGCGCTGCCGCCGGGAGATTCGCACCGCGTGCTCTGGCCGGCCTTCGCGCGGGCCAACGGCCTGAGCCCGGAGGCGATCACGATGGTGAACGTGCGCCCTGAAGGCAAGCAGGCCGCGGTCGCGACGGGCCAGACCGACGTCAGCTTCGACCAGTACACGGGCTATCCGCTGTGGGAGAAGACGCTCGGCAAGGGCAATGTCGGCAACCTGCTCTGGGCCGATTACGGCCTGCAGCTCTACGGCTTCGCCTATTTTGCCAAGCCCGCCTTCCTGGCGGCGAACGGCGATCTCGTGCTCGGCTTCCTGCGCGCGACCTATCGCGGCTGGGCCGCCGCCCAGGCGGATGGCGCCGCGGCGGTCGACGCGCTCGCGAACGAGGTTGGCGCCGGGATCGACCGTACCGCCCTGCTCGAGGCGATGCCCTACGTCATGGACCTCGCGATCACCGAACGCTCGCGCGCGAACGGCATCGGCTGGATCGACGAGGCGCTGATGGCGCGGACGATCGAGATCACGCTGACCGCGCAGACGCTGCCGAACGCGCCGACCGCGTCGGCCATGGGCACGAACGCGTTCAATCCGAAGGTGATGCCGGCGGCGTAACGCCCGGAACACGCGCTTGCGGCAGGTCGGCGCCCGGGTCCGGTGAACGGAGGACGCGGCCGATCCGCGCAAAGCTGAGCCCTGCGCGCCGCAGCGTTCACTTCGCCGCCGCCGCCGCCTTGGCGGTGCGCAGCGCCGCGGCGAGGGCATCGAGCAGGTCGGCGCGGCCAAACGGCTTGCGCAGCTGCGGCACGACGACGTCGCCGGCCACGGAGTCGTCGAAGCCGGTCATCAGCACCGCCGGCAGTCCGGGGCGCAGCGCGCGCGCCTCGGCGACGAGCGCATGCCCGTCGAGCCGACCGGGCATGCGGATGTCGCTCAGCAGCAGATCGACGCGCACGCCATAGCGCAGCAGCGCGAGCGCGGCATCGCCGTCGGCCACCGCGTTCACCTCCATGCCGGCCTCGCGGCAGAGGCGCTCGACCAGCGCGCGCAGCGGCGCCTCGTCCTCGACGATGAGCAGACGCGTGCCCGCCAGCACGGCGTGATCGGCCGCGCGCACCTCGTCTGCTCCCTCCTCCTCCTCGGCGATCGGCAGCCAGAGCGTCACCGTGGTGCCAGCGCCCTCGGTGCTGTCGATCCGCACCTCACCGCCCGACTGGTGGGCGAAGCCATAGACCATCGCCAGCCCGAGCCCGGTGCCCTTGCCGGCCCCCTTGGTGGTGAAGAACGGCTCGAAGGCGCGCGCCAGCACCTCTGGCGCCATGCCCTGGCCCTCGTCCTCGACGGCGATGCGCACATGCGCCCTCGCCGCCAGCCCGGCCGCTTCCGCCTCCTCGGGCAAGGCGCGCTCGGCGCGGATCGTCACCTGGCCGCCCTCCGGCATGGCGTCGCGCGCGTTCAGCACCAGGTTGACGAGCGAGGTCTCGAGCTGCGCGGCATCGACCAGGGCCGGCGGCGTGTCGGCGGCGACCTCGGTGCGCAGCACGATCCGCCCGCCGAGCGCGCGCCTGAGCAGCGCGTCGAGTCCGCCGACCAGTGGTGCCAGCGGCACGGGCGCCGGGCGCAGCGACTGCCGCTGCGCGAAGGCCAGCAGCCCGCGTGTCAGCTTCGCCCCCTGGCCGACCGCATGCAGCGCGGCATCGGTCAGCTCGCGCGCCTCGCCGTGGGCGACGAGCTCGTTCACGAGCTCGAGGTTCAGGCCAATCACCGACAGCAGGTTGTTCACGTCATGCGCGATGCCGCCGGTCAGCTCGCCCAGCGCGTTCAGCCGCTGCGCGCGCTCGAGCCGCTCCTCCTGCTGGACGCGCTCGGTGATGTCGGTGGAGACGCCGACGAGCGCGACCGGCGCACCGTCGGGGCCGCGCTCCAATCCCACGGACGAGCTGCGATGGCGGATCGCACCATCGGGCCGGCGAATGCGATAGACGACGTTCGCCTGCTCGCCCGTCGCGGCCACACGCTCGAGCGTGGCCCGCACGATCGCCTGGTCCTCCGCCGGCATCAGCCCCAGCACCGAGTCGACGCTGGAGGTGAAGGTGCGTGGATCCGCGCCGATCTGGTCGTAGATCGCCTCGCTGAGCTCGAACGCGTCGCCGCCGATCGGCAGGCGCCAGAAGCCCAGCCCCGCGACGCGGCCGGCCTCGGCGAGCTGGCGCCGCTGCCGGTCCA
>CAZHMM010000094.1:0-14773 GCA_964533585.1 uncultured Elioraea sp. | reverse complement strand
GGCGGCGCGGCCTGGCCCGCCGCCAGCCAGGCGGAGAGCATTGCGGCCCAGAGCGTGGTCATCCGGTGGCCCTGCATGGCAATCACGATGGGCGCGGACCGTGGCGAAGCCGGGGCGAGCGCGGGGTGATCCGGCGCACACGGGATGAACTTGCGGTGATGCTCGGCGACCGCGCGCGCGCCGCATGGCATAGGAGCGCGCCATGCGGACAGCCCTACGCTGGTCCCGGCGCCTCGCGGTGGCGCTGGCGCTGATCCTCGCCCTGCTTGCCGGCGCAATCGCGCTCGCGTTCCGCGTCACGCTGCCGCCGAGCGCGAACACCACGGCCATCCCCGGCCTCGCCGCGCCGGTCGAGATCACGCTCGATGCGCGCGGCATCCCCTGGGTGCGCGCCGGCTCGGCCGAGGACGCCATGGCCGCGCTCGGCTGGCTGCATGCGCGCGACCGGCTGTTCCAGATGGACGTGATGCGGCGCGGCGCGGCGGGGCGGCTGTCGGCGCTGATCGGCGCGCAGGGACTCCGCCTCGACCGGTTCTCGCGCCTGCTCGGGCTGGAGGCGAAGGCCGAGCGGGACCTCGAGGACCTGCCCGAGGACACGCGCGCGGCGCTTGCGGCCTATGCACGCGGGGTGAACGCCTGGATCGACCAGCGCGGCATGCGGGCCGCCCCCGAATACCTGCTGCTCGCCACCCGTCCCGAGCCCTGGCGCGAGACCGACTCGCTGCTCTGGGGCAAGGCGATGGCGCTGTTCCTGACCGGCAACATGCGCACCGAGCTCGCCCGGCTCCGGCTCTCGACCGTGCTGCCGCGCGAGCGGATCGACGAGCTCTGGCCGCGCGACGCGAGCCCGCACCGCCCGATCGCCGCGCCGGCGCTGCCGCCGGAGCACCTCGACCGCGTGATCGCCGCGCTGCCGGTGTTCGGCGAGGACGCGCCGCTGCCCTCGACCGCCAGCAACTCCTGGGCCGTGACAGGGCCGCAGAGCGCGTCGGGCAACGCGCTGCTCGCCAATGATCCGCATCTCGCGCTGGTGACGCCCACGCAGTGGCACCTGGCGCGGGTGGAGGCGCCGGGGCTGACGCTCGCCGGCGCCTTCGCGCCCGGCGTGCCCTTCCTGATGCTCGGCCATAACGGCCACGTCGCCTGGGGCTTCACCACGACGCACTCCGACACGCAGGACGTGTTCATCGAACAACTGGTCGATCAGGACCACTACCTGACCCCGGACGGTCCGCGCCGGTTCGAGACCCGCGAGGAGGTGATCCAGGTCCGGTTCGGCGAACCGGTGACGCTGCGCGTGCGCGAGACCCGCCACGGCCCGGTGATCTCGGATCTCGACCCGGTGCCCGGCACGCCGCAGGGCCATGTGCTGGCGGTGGCGATGGCGATGCTCGCCCCGGGCGACGCGGCCGCGGTGGCGATGCACCGGCTGAACCGCGCGCGCGATTTCGCCGAGGCCGAGGAGGCCGCCCGACTGATCGCCGCCCCGCAGCAGAACCTGGTGATCGGCGACACCGCCGGGCGGATCGGCATGCTGGTGCCGGGACGCGTGCCGATCCGGCGCGCGGGCGACGGCTCGTTCCCCGTGCCTGGCTGGGACGGCAGCCATGACTGGCTCGGCTTCGCGCCCTACGAGGCGCTGCCGCGCTTCGTCGATCCGCCGACCAACCGGCTGGTGAACGCCAACAACCGCATCGTACCGGACGACTTCCCGGTGCTGCTGACGCGCGACTGGTGGGGCGATTTCCGCTACCGCCGGATCGTCGCGCGGCTCGACGCGCATGGCGCGCCGCACGATGCGGCGAGCCTGGCGGCGATCCAGCTCGACATCGTCAGCAAGGCCGCGCGCGACCTGCTGCCGCTGATGCTGCGCGGCGAGCCGGACGGTGGCGCTGCGGCGCGCGCGCATGCGCTGCTCGCGCGCTGGGACGGCACCATGGCGGCGGACCGGCCGGAACCGCTGATCTACACCGCCTGGATCCGCGCCTTCGGGCGCGCGATCGGCGAGCGCGCCTTCGGCCCGGAGGCCGAGGCGTTCCGCGAGACGGTCGCCGAGTTCCTGCTGTTCGTGCTGACCCGCGGCGGGCATTGGTGCGGCGAGGGGAACGACGCCTGCCCGTCCGTGCTCGCACGCGCGCTCGACGATGCGGTGGCCGACCTCGCCGGCCGCTACGGGCCCGATCCGGCCGCGTGGCGCTGGGGTGAGGCGCATCGCGTGCGCTTCCCGCATCTGCTGTTCCAGTTCGTCCCCGGCATCGGCCGCTGGTTCGGCACCGAACTGCCCACCCCCGGCGACGGCTACACCGTGCTGCGCGCCGGCGTGCGGATGAGCGGGCCGCGGCCGTTCGAGAACGTGCACGGCGCGAGCTTCCGCGGCGTCTATGACCTCGCCGAGCTCGACGCCTCGCGCTTCGTGATCGCGCCGGGCCAGTCGGGCCACCCGCTGAGCCGGCATTACCGCGACTTCGCGCCGCTGTGGCTCGCCGGCGGCCACGTGACCCTGCCCGCGCGGCCGGAGACGGTCGGCGACACGATCACGCTGCGCCCGGAGTGATCAGCGATTGACCGTGGCGGCCCGGTGCCGCTTCATTGGCAGACCACGCGAGCCGAACGGCGATGCTGCAGAAACCGGCGAGACGCCCTCAGTTCTTCTACACGACCGCCCCGCTGCCGTGCCCCTATCTCGCCGGCCGGACCGAGCGGAAGATCGTCACCGAGCTCACCGGCGCGGATGCCGAGGCGCTGCATGACCGGCTGTCGCGCGCCGGCTTCCGCCGCAGCCACAACATCGCCTATGCGCCGGTCTGCCCGGGCTGCCGCGCCTGCATCCCGATCCGCGTCAACGTCGCCGCGTTCGAGCCGAACCGCACCCAGCGCCGGCTGATCGCGGCGAATGCCGGGATCGAGGGGTTCGAGGTGCCGGCGCGCGCCACCTCCGAGCAGTTTGCGCTGTTCCAGCGCTACCAGGCGGCCCGCCACGCCGACGGCGACATGGCGGCGATGGGGTTCTACGACTACCGGGCGATGGTCGAGGACACGCCGATCGAGACCATGATGGTGGAGTTCCGCGACCATACCGACGCCTTGGTGGCGGCCTGCCTGACCGACCGGCTCGCCGACGGGCTCTCGGCGGTCTACTCCTTCTTCGATCCGGCGTTCTCCGCCCGCTCGCTCGGCACCTGGATGGTGCTGTGGCTGATCCGGCGGGCGGCCGAACAGCGCCTGCCCTTCGTCTATCTGGGCTACTGGGTGCCGGAGAGCCGCAAGATGGCCTACAAGGCCCGCTTCCGACCGTCCGAGATCCTCTGGAGCGGGCAGTGGCGCATGCTGACCGATGCCGAGCTCGAGACCGAGCCGCTGACCGTGGCGGCCGAGGCGGCGATCACGGCGGGGTAGGCATCAGCCCGGCACCGCGCGGTTGCCCCAGCGGTCCGCCACCCCCTCTTCGGGCAGGGCGCGCCCGGACACGCTGAACCACAGCAGCCCGGTCGCGGCCGGGTCGCGCGCACCGGCGCCGCGCGACATCCAGATATTCGCCGCGACGTGGTGGTGGTAGCCGTCGGCCGCCATGAACACCGCGCCGGGCCGGCGCGACGTCACCTCCATGTCGAGTGAAGCCGTCCAGAACGACTCCGCCTCGATCGTGTCGCCGACCTTGAGATGGATGTGGCCGACCCGTGTGCCGGCCGGAAGGATGTGCGCCGGCCCCGATACGGTGGCGAGCAGGCCGCGGCAGTCGAGCGGGCGGGTGTCCATCGCCACGCCCGCCCGGTCCCAGCGCCAGGAGCCGCGCGGTCGGTCGGCGTAGAGCTCGATGCCGTTGCCCTCGGGATCGGCGAGGTAGATCGCCTCGCTGACGAGATGGTCCGACGCACCGTCGATCGCGAGCCCGCGCTCGATCGCGTGCGCGAGCCAGCCGGCCAGCGCCGCGCGCGAGGGCAGCAGAAAGGCGGTGTGGAACAGCCCGGCCGAGAGCGCGTCCGGCGTCCGGGCGTCCGGGTCGCCGAGCAGGGTCAGCAGCCGCACGCCGCCGGCGCCGAGGCCCACGGTCCCGTCCGGGGCGGGAATCTCCGCGAGGCCGATCGCGTCGCGGTAGAAGCGCGCCACCCGGTCGAGGTCACGCACCCGCAGCGCCACCTCGCCGATCGCGAGACGCTGCGCCGTGTCGGTCCGGGTGTCGAGCGCTGTGGTCGTCATGGTCGCAACCCTTCGCCTGCCCCGCGAAGATGGCGACGGCGAGGCGCGAACGGAAATCGGTTCAGCGGATGACGCCTATCCGAACCGGCCCGAGGACGGGAACCCCTTCCAGGGCAGCCGCCCGGCCTGGGCGCGGTGGCCCATCCAGTCGGCGAGGTCGGCGGCCGTGCGCACGCTGACCCGGTTCTCGCCGAGCCGCACCGCGAGCCCCTCGGCAAGCGCGAAGGGCTTGGCGTCGGCAAGCCCGCCATCCTTGTACTTCTGCAACGCGACGCCCCGGCCGCGCGCCATCTCCGGCACCTCCTCGAGCGGGAACACCAGCAGCTTGCGGTTCTCGCCGATCGCGGCGAGGTGGTCCGCGCCCTCGGGCACGGGGGCGCAGACGGCCGCCTCCTCGCCGTCGAGGTTCAGCACCTGCTTGCCGGCGCGCGTGCCCGCGACCGCGTCCTCGGCCTTGACGAGGAAGCCGCGCCCGGCCGCCGAGGCGACCAGGTAGCGCGCATCGTCGCGGTGCACGAACAGCGCAACCAGATCGGCGTCGTTCGGCAGATCGACCAGCAGGCGGATCGCCGCACCATCGCCGCGCCCGCCCGGCAGCTTGTCGGCGGCGATGGTGTAGAAGCGGCCGTTGGTGCCGAAGGCGAGCAGCCGGTCGGTCGTCTCGGCGGGCACGAGGAAGCGGAGCTTGTCGCCCTCCTTGAAGCGGAGTGCCGCGGGATCGACCGCGTGACCCTTGAGCGCGCGCACCCAGCCCTTCTCGCTGACGACGACCGTGATCGGCTCGCGCACGATCAGCGCCTCCTCGACCGCCTCGGCGATCGCGGCGGGAGCGGTGGCGAAGGACGTGCGGCGGTCGCCGAGCGCACCGGAGCCGAAGCGCTTGCGGATCTCGGCAAGTTCGGCGGCGATCGCCCGCCAGCGCTCGGTCTCGCTGCCGAGCAGCGCCTTCAGCCGCCGCCGCTCCGCGCTCAGCGCCTTGTGCTCCCGGCGGATCTCCATCTCCTCGAGCTTGCGCAGGGAACGCAGCCGCATGTTGAGGATCGCCTCGGCCTGCACCTCGGTCAGCGCAAACGCCTGCATCAGGTGCGCCTTCGGCTCGTCCTCGGTGCGGATGATGCGGATCACCTCGTCGAGGTTGAGATAGACCGCGAGATAGCCCTCCAGCACCTCGATGCGGCGTTCGGCGGCGGCGAGGCGGTGGCGCGTGCGGCGCACCAGCACCTCGTGGCGGTGGTCGAGGAAGGCGCGCAGCACCTCCCTGAGCGACATCACGCGCGGGGTGCGCTCGGCATCCAGCACGTTCATGTTCAGGCTGATGCGGCTCTCGAGCGCCGTGGCGCGGAACAGGCTCTCCATCAGCAGTGCCGGATCGACGGTCTTGGATTTCGGCTCCAGCACCAGCCGCACCTGATCGGTGCTCTCGTCGCGCAGATCGCCGAGCAAGGGGAGCTTCTTCTCCTCCATCGCCTGCGCGATCTGCTCGACCAGCCGCGCCTTCTGCACCTGCCAGGGAATCTCGGTGACGATGACGCGGAAGGTGCCGTACTTGCCCTGCTCGACCTCCCACTTGGCGCGCAGCCGGAAGCCGCCGCGCCCGGTCTCGTAGGCCGCCGCAATCGCCTCTTCCGGTTCGACGATGATGCCGCCGGTGGGGAAGTCCGGCCCCTTCACGTGGCGCAGCAGCTCGGCGGTGGAGGCGTTCGGATGCTCGATCAGGTGGATCGCCGCGGCGCAGACCTCGCCGGCGTTGTGCGGCGGGATGGAGGTCGCCATGCCGACCGCGATCCCCTGCGCGCCGTTCGCGAGCAGGTTGGGGAAGGCGCCGGGGAGCACGACCGGCTCGCGCTCCTCGCCATCGTAGGTGGCGCGGAAATCGACCGCGTCCTCCTCGATGCCTTCGAGCAGCGCCTGGCCAACCTCGGTGAGCCGGGCCTCGGTGTAGCGCATGGCCGCGGCGTTATCGCCGTCGATGTTGCCGAAATTGCCCTGGCCCTCGATCAGCGGATAGCGCTGCGCGAAGTCCTGCGCGAGCCGCACCAGCGCCTCGTACACCGCGGCATCGCCATGCGGGTGGAACTTGCCGATCACGTCGCCCACCACGCGGGCGCATTTCTTGAACCCGGCCTGCGGGTCAAGCCGGAGCTGATGCATCGCCCAAAGCAGGCGCCGGTGCACCGGCTTCAGCCCGTCGCGCACATCCGGCAGCGAGCGCGCCATGATGGTGGAGAGCGCATAGGCGAGGTAGCGCTCAGAGAGGGCATCGGCGAGCGGGGTGTCGCGGATGTCGGTCATGTCGATGGGCATGGGCGCGACTCGGGGCTGGGGTTCCCGGTCTGTCTAGGCGTTCGGCGCGGCCGGGTCACGCGGCGCGGAAGCGGGCCCGCCACGCCCGCGGCGAGGTGCCGAGCCGTGTGCGGAAATGGTGGCGCAGCGTGTCGGCGGCGCCGAAGCCGCATTCGGTGGCGATGCGCTCGACGGGCAGGGAGGTGGTCTCCAGCAGTTCCTTCGCCCGGCCGATCCGCTCGGCGAGCAGCCAGTCGGCGGGGGACATCCCGGTCGCCTCGCGGAAGCGGCGCTGGAAGCTGCGCAGGCTCATGCCCGCCTCGCGCGCGAAGCCAGCGACCGGGATGACGCGGTCGAGCCGGCCGCGCGCCCAGTCGAGCGCCGCCGAGAACCGTCCAGGCTTCGGGGGCATGGGCCGGGGAATGAACTGCGCCTGCCCGCCCTCGCGATGCGGCGGCACCACCATCCGCCGCGCCACCTCGTTCGCGCGTGCGGCGCCGAAGTCGCGCCGCACCAGGTGCAGGCAGAGGTCGATGCCAGCCGCACTGCCGGCGCTGGTCAGGATCGTTCCCTCATCCACATAGAGCACGTCGGGATCGACGATCACCTTCGGATGCAGCCGCCGCAGCGTTTCGGTGTAGCGCCAATGCGTGGTGGCGCGCCGCACGTCCAGCAGCCCGGCCTGGGCGAGCACGAACACGCCCGAGCAGATGGTCAGCAGCCGCGCGCCGCCCGCGTGGGCGCGCCGGATCGCCGCGAGAATGGCAGGCGGCACGGGCGTCTCGGCGCCGCGCCAGCCGGGAATGATGATCGTGCCGGCACGCGCGAGCGTCGGCAGCCCCGCCGTGGCGCGCACCGTGAACCCGCCGACCGCGCGCAGATCGCCGCGCCGCTCGGCGCAGACGACGAAGCGGTACCACGGGTCGAATTCGGGGCGCGGCAGGCCGAACACCTCGACCGCGATGCCGAACTCGAAGCTCGCCAGCCCATCATAGGCGAGCGCCGCGACGGTCAGGTTCGGCGGTGGCGCGATCTTCGCGGTCATTGGCGTTCGCGCCAGTGTCGCACGACCGGGCGGGAGGCCACAATCCGTGCGTCCCAACCACGCGAGCGCCCCATGAACCCCGTCACCGCGATCCCCGCCGCCGATCCCGTGCGCGCGGTCGCGCATTTCACCGACAAGCTCCGGCTCGAGACCGACTGCGCGGACGTGCACGCCGCCATGCAGGCGCGCGAGCCGGGCTTCGTGCTGCTCGACGTGCGCGGACCCGAGGCCTATGCGCGCGGCCACGTGCCGGGTGCCGTGAACCTGCCGCACCGCACGATCAGCGACGAGACGCTGAAGCGTTGGCCGCCCGGCACGCTGTTCGTCGTCTATTGCGCCGGCCCCCACTGCAACGGCGCGGACAAGGCGGCGGCCAAGCTCGCCGCCCATGGCAAGCGCGTGAAGCTGATGCTCGGCGGCATCACCGGCTGGCAGGATGAGGGGTTCGGCCTCGAAGCAGGATGAGCCGGCTCAGCGCGGCTCGTCCGCCAGCCCCTTCACGAGCGAGATGCAGGCGAGCAGCAGCACGATCGTGAACGGGAAGCCGGTCGAGACCGCCATCGCCTGCAAGGCCACAAGCCCGCCGCCGAGCAGCAGCGCGATCGCCACCAGCCCCTCGAAGCTGCACCAGAACACGCGCTGGCTCTTCGGCGCATCCACCTTGCCGCCGGCGGTGATGGTGTCGATCACCAGGCTGCCGGAGTCGGACGAGGTGATGAAGAACACCACCACCAGCACGATGCCGACCGCCGACGTGATCGCGGTCAGCGGCAGGTGCTGCAGCATCGCGAACAGCTTGAGCTCCAGCGGTGCGTCGGCGGCCGCGCTGATGCCCTGATCGATGATCTGGCTGATCGCGGTACCGCCGAAGGTGGTCATCCAGAACACCGAGACGAGCGAGGGGATCAGCAGCACGGCGATGATGAACTCGCGCACCGTCCGCCCACGGCTTACGCGGGCGATGAACATGCCGACGAAGGGCGACCAGGAGATCCACCAGGCCCAGTAGAACGCGGTCCAGCCCTGGCGGAAATTGTCGTCGTCGCGCCCGAAGGGCATGGAGAGCGCGACCAGCTCGGAGGCGTAGGCGCCGAGATTGGTGACGAAGCCGGTCAGGATCGCCAGCGTCGGTCCGGCGAGGACGACGAACAGCACGAGCGCGCCGGCGAGCAGCATGTTGAGCTCGGAGAGCTTCTTCACGCCGCCCTCGATGCCGCGCAGCACCGAGCCGATCGCGATCAGCGTGATGGCGATGATCAGGATCACCTTGGTCGCGTCGCCGTCGGGGATGCCGAACAGGAAGGCGAGCCCGGCATTGGCCTGCTGCGCGCCGAGGCCCAGCGAGGTGGCGAGCCCGAACAGGGTGGCGAACACGGCGAGCGTATCGATCACGTGGCCGGGCCAGCCCCAGACCCGCTCGCCGAGCAGGGGATAGAAGGCCGAGCGCATGGTCAGCGGCAGGCCCTTGTTGTAGGCGAATACCGCGAGCGCCAGACCGACGATCGCGTAGATCGCCCAGGGGTGCAGGCCCCAGTGGAAGATCGTCGCCGCCATCCCCAGCGCGCGGGCCGCCTGCGGATCACCGGCAGCCGCGCCGAGCGGCGCCCAGTCGGTGCGCACGCCGCCCTCGACCGCAGTGCCGCCGAAGGCGCTGTCATAGTGCGAGATCGGCTCGGCGACGCCGAAGAAGACGAGCCCGATCCCCATGCCGGCGGCGAACAGCATCGCCAGCCAGCTCGCATAGCCGTAGTCGGGCGTGGCCGCGGTGCCGCCGATCCGCACCCGCCCGAGCGGCGAGGCGATGAGGGCGACACAGACGAGGACGAAGACGTTGGCCGCCGAGAGGAAGAACCAGTCGAGGGACGCGACCAGCCAGTCGCGCAGCCCGGTGAACAGCGGCCCGACGTCAGCCTGGAACGCGAGCGTGAGGAAGGTGAAGGCAACCACCGTCAGCCCCGAGACCGCGAAGACGGGGTTGTGGATGTTGAGCGCGAAGGGTCCGAGCTTCGGCGTGATGTTGTCCTGGCCGACCGCGTAGGCGGTCTCGATCGGCGTGGCGTCACCCTCGGGCGCCGGCAGGCCGGTGTCGGTCAGATGCTCGGTCGCCTCGGTCATTGCGGGCCTCCATGAGGTCTGTCGCCGCGCGGCCAGGCCGGCGCAACGTCCCGGCTCGATGCGGGCGCATCCGCCGGCGAAGCTGTGGTGTCGCGCCCAGGTTTCCCGCCACTGCTCAGGGTCGGGTCTCGGCATGCCAAGGCGGTGTTCGGCCGAGTCGTGAGGGCGATGGCTCTTTTTCTCACAAAATTGTAACTCTTCATCTCCGGCGATGGAACCCCTGATCGGGCGCTGGGCTCGGTCGACCAGGGCCGTCCGGTGCACCGTGACCTGACAGCGCGCGGGATGCGCAGGCCGCTTTGCAGGCGCGTCTCCCCTGCCTGCCTCGGCCTTGTGCGCGCTCCGGGAGGGGGCGACAGTCACGCCGCCCATGCCGCTGCGCGCCCCCGCGGGACTCCGCTCCCTTGGCCGAACCCTGAGCCGCCGCAATGGCCGCGTGTTCTATGCGGGCAGCCTGCTTGCCTGGACGGGGATGTGGATTCAGCGCATCGCCGTCGGCTGGCTCGCCTGGGAGCTCACCTACTCGCCGTTCTGGCTGGGCCTCGTTGTGTTCTGCGACCTTGCCCCGGCCGTGATCGCGGCGCCGATCGCCGGGGCGGTCGCCGACCGCACCGACCGCATCCGCCTCACCATGGCGGCGCAGAGCGTGACCGCATTGCAGTCGCTGACGCTCGGCATCCTGGTCCTGACCAATCTGATCACGATCGAACTCCTGTTGGTGCTCGAACTCGTGGTCGGCGTCTCCAACTCCTTCACCCAGCCGGCGCGGCAGACGCTGATCCCGGCGCTGGTGCCGCGCGAGGATCTGCCCGCCGCGGTCGCACTCAACTCGCTCACCTTCAACGTCGCGCGCTTCACCGGCCCGGCGATCTCCGGCGCGATCATCGTCTGGGCGGGCGTGGCGCCGGCGATCCTGGTGAACTGCGCCTCCTATCTGATCGCCTCGCTCTCGCTGCTGCTGCTCCAGATCGCCCCCTCCGAACGCCTCGGCCACGCGCCGACGCGGTCCTTGCGCGCCGAGACGCTGGACGGGTTCCGGTATGCCGCGCGCCATCGCGGCATCGGCCCGCTGCTGCTGTTCGCCGCGCTGATGGGGGTGTTCGCGCGCCCCTTCCTCGAACTGCTGCCCGCCTTCGCCGATGCGGTGTTCCAGCGTGGCGCGCCGGGGCTGGCGATGCTCGCCTCGGTGACGGGTGCCGGCGCGCTGGTCGCCGGCACGCTGCTCGCCGCCCGCGGCGGCACGCGGGGGCTGACGCTGATCGGCATCGGTGCGGGCTTCGTGATGGCGATCGGCGGGTTCCTGTTCGTTGCCACCCCCATCTTCGAGATCGGTCTGCTCGGCGCGGCCATTGCGGCCGCGGCGCAAATCGTGCACGGGGTGGCGATCCAGACGCTGGTGCAGGGCGCGGCCGACCGGGCGATGCGCGGGCGGGTGCTGTCGCTCTGGGGGCTGATCATCCGCGCCTGTCCGGCGGTGGGGGCGTTGGGCCTGGGCGCGCTCGCCGAAGCGATCGGGCTGCGACTGGCGGTGGCCTGCGCCTCGGCGTTCTGCCTGCCGGTGTGGTGGTGGGGCATGCGGCGCCAGCGCCGTGTGGCCGTGGTGATGGAGCGGGGGATCGGCCCCAAGCCGCCTCCGCCTGCGGAGAAGGGAGGGATCTGAATGATCGACGCCGCGATCGTGGGGATGGGCCGCTGGGGCCGGGTGCTGGTGGAGAGCGTGCAGGGCAGGTCGGAGGCGATCCGCTTCGTCGCCGGCTGCACGCGCAGCCCCGACAAGGCCGCCGGGTGGGCCAAGGCCCAGGGCATCCGGATGCTGGACGGCTACGCGGCGGTGCTCGCCGATCCCGCCGTGAAGGCGGTGGTGCTGGCGACCCCGCACTCCCAGCACGCCGAGCAGGTGATCGCGGCCGCCGCCGCCGGCAAGCAGATCTTCATCGAGAAGCCGTTCACGCTCACCAAGGCTTCCGCCGAGCAGGCGGTCGCGGCCGTGCGCCGCGCCGGCGTGGTGATGGCGCTCGGCCACAACCGCCGCTTCCAGCCCGCGGTCGCGCGGATGAAGCAGATGCTCGCCGAGGGCACGCTCGGCACGCTGTGCCACATCGAGGGCAACATCTCCGGCCCCGGGGCGCTCGGCTACAAGCCCGGCATGTGGCGCGCCGATCCCTCCGAGAGCCCGGCCGGCGGGCTCGCCGGCATGGGCATCCACATGCTCGACATGTTCCAGAACCTGTGCGGGCCGATGGCCGAGGTGTCGGTGGTCAGCCACGCGCGCGTCGCCACCAACGGGCTCGACGACACGACCGCCGCGCTGGTGCGGTTCAAGAGCGGCGTCACCGGCTCGCTGACCACGCTGGCCGCCGTGCCGCGGCTCTGGCGGGTGCAGGTGTTCGGCTCGGACGCCTGGGTCGAGATGTGGGGCACTGACAAGCTGGTGGTCGGCCGCGAGGGCCAGAAGCACGAGCACATCACGTTCGAGCCCACGAATGTCGAGCGCGCCGAGCTCGAAGCCTTTGCCGCCGCCTGCGCCGGCGGGCCGGCCTATCCGCTGACGCTCGACGAGGCCGTGCACTCCGCGGCGATGTTCGAGGCGGTGGCGAAGGGCGCGCGCAGCCCGGGCTGGATCGCCGTGCCGTGACGTGCGGGGCGCGGCGGCCACGGGCTAGACTGGCAGCCATGAGCACACGCCGCGCCCTGCTCGGCCTATTCGCCACCGCTGCGGTCGCAGCACCCGCGCGCGCCTTCCGGGTCGAGCCGCTGGATGCCCCGTCCGCCGCGGACTGGTCGGCCAATGCCGCCTGCGCCCGCTCGCCGGTCCACGACGAGCTCCGCGCCGAGATCGCTGCCCTCCTTGAGGGCCGCGACCCGCCGCCGGACGTGGCCGACGCCGTGGAGCGGCTGTCGGTCTGCCCGTTCTGCCGCTGCGTCGTCACCGCCGCCGCGTCCGAGCCGCCGCGCTTCTGACACCCCCGGTTGCCCGCCCGGCCGCCGGCTCTACACTCCGCCCCGTTCCATCAACCAATGAGGGGAGAGGGCGCATGAGCCGGATCGACCGCGTGAACTCGGGCAAGATCTACTCGGATGCCGTCGACTACCACGGCTTCGTGTTCCTGCGCGGCGTGACCGCCAAGGACACGTCGAAGGACATCAAGGGTCAGACCCAGGACGTGCTGAACCAGATCGACGCGCTGCTCGAGGAGCGGGGCACGGACAAGACACGGCTGCTGTCGGCCCAGATCTGGCTCTCCGACATCACGCTGCGTGACGCCATGAACGAGGTCTGGACGCCGTGGCTTCCGCCGGGCATGGCGCCGGCGCGCGCCTGCGTCGAGTCCAAGCTCGCCACGCCGAACATGCTGGTCGAGATCATGGTGGTCGCCTGCAAGTAGCCGCCCGACGCGACGCCATCGAACCCCCGCCGGCCGCCGGCGGGGGTTTTTCGTTGCGACTCGGCGAACGGGCGAAACACAGCGAAATACACCGTTATAGGATTTCCATCTTATTTCAGTCGTATGTCCACAGCCGAAACACGGGAAACAATGGGGCAATACAGTGGCGGGCACCGCGGACGGTTGCCTGATCGCGCCGGGCGCGGCCTTCTCTCCCCCGCTCGCTATAACTCGGGAGAGGATCAGCCATGCGCGTGAATCGTTGCGGCCTCCGGGGCGTTCTTGTGCTCGCCTCCCTGCTCGTCGCGACGGTCCCGATTTCGAGTGCGGACGCCCAGGCCAATCGCCAGCAGGTCGCCCGGGCTGCGCCGATCGGCCTGCAATGCGTCCCGTTCGCGCGTCACCTCTCCGGCATCGACATCGTCGGCAATGCCCGCACCTGGTGGGCGCAGGCCGAGGGCCGCTACGAGCGCGGCAGCCGGCCGGAGGTCGGCTCGGTGCTGAACTTCAAGCCCTCCGGCGCGATGCGGCTCGGCCACGTCTCGGTGGTCAGCCAGATCGTCTCGGCGCGCGAAATCCTGGTGGACCACGCCAACTGGCCCGGCCCGGGCGTGCCCAAGGGGCGGGTCGCGCGCAACGTCTCGGTGATCGACGCCTCGCCCAACAACGACTGGACCTCGGTGCGCGTCGAGATTCACGGCCGCGGCTCGGGCTATGGCCGGATCTACGCGACCTGGGGCTTCATCTATCCGCGCCCCGCGTCGCAGACCGTGCTCGCCGCGACGCACTCCTCCGACCTCTCCCCGGCGGTCGCGCGCCTGAATGCCCGCGCCGCCGCCGCCGCCGCCCGCCCGCCCGCCTATGTCGGCCAGCCCGGCGCCGGCCTCGATGCGCGCGACCTGGTCGAACTGGCCGAGGCCACCAGCACGCCGGCGCCGACAGCCGCCCGTGCGGCTCCGGTCGCCGCCGAGCGCCAGGCGCTGGTGCGCGATTTCGGCGACGACACGCTGATGTGGGGTGCGCCGAACCGCTCGCTGCGCTGAGCCGGACCGATCCCGGGCTCGGCGCGGCAGCACCGCCGCGCCCGCTTCTCTGCCTCAGTGGATGCGGCGCGAGCGCGTTGCGACCGGCGACCGCTGCGTCGGCTCCTCGCCGACCGGTCCCGCCTGGTGCAGCACCATGCGCCACACCCCGTCCTCCAGCCGGAAGCCGTTGGTGCAGGCGAGCAACGCCCCGCCGACCCGTTCGTGGCAGATCACGAAGGCGATCTCGCCGTGCAGCATCACCTCCGGGTCCTCGCAGGTGATCTCCGGCGCCTCCGGATTGGCGAGGATTGCGGTCCAGGCGGCAACGATCTCCTCGCGCGAGGTCATCGGGTTCCAACCCGGATGGATGCAGGCCACCGGCCCCTCCTGCGACCACAGCGCCTCCATCGCCGCCGGGTCGCGCGCGTTGAACGCCTCGTAGAACGCCTGGTTGGCGCCCAGCACCGCGTCCTCCATCAGCGCCGGCGGCGGCACTCCGGGCGGCAGCGTCATGGCCGCGTCGTTCCGCGCGCTGCGAGGGCCCGGTGCCGCATGCGTCGTCTCCCGCTGACGTTCCGCCGCGAAGAGTAGCAAAGCGGCGGCGCGGGACCATACCGCAGGTTCAGCCGGGCGCGCGCCTCCGGCGGGCGAGGCCCAGCGTCCGGAGCCCCGCCAGCAGCAACGCCACCGAACCGGGTTCAGGGATGTCGCGCGGCGGCACG
>CAZHMM010000093.1:13307-14886 GCA_964533585.1 uncultured Elioraea sp. | reverse complement strand
CCGCGCACCGTGCGCGCCATGTCGGTCACCTCCTCGGGCCGCTCGTCGATCAGCAGCACGATCAGATAGACCTCGGGGTGGTTCGCCGCGATCGAGGACGCGATGTTCTGCAGCATCACCGTCTTGCCGGTGCGCGGCGGCGAGACGATCAGGCCGCGCTGGCCTTTACCGATCGGGCAGATCAGGTCGAGGATGCGGGGCGTGTAGTCCTTCTGCACCCCCTTCTGCACACCCTCCTTCACGGCGCCGCCCTGCGCCTCGATCTCCATCTTCAGCCGCCGCTCGGGATAGAGCGGGGTGAGGTTGTCGAAGTTGATGCGGTGACGGACCGCCTCGGGGCTGTCGAAGTTGATCTGGTTGACCTTCACCAGCGCGAAATAGCGCTCGCCCTCCTTCGGGCTGCGGATCTGGCCCTCGACCGTGTCGCCCGTGCGCAGGCCGAAGCGGCGGACCTGCGAGGGCGAGACATAGATGTCGTCGGGCCCCGGCAGGTAGTTCGCCTGGGGGCTCCGCAGGAAGCCGAACCCGTCGGGCAGGATCTCGAGCACGCCGTCGCCGAAGATCGCCTGGTCGTTGTCGGCGAGCGTCTTGAGGATGGCGAACATCATGTCCTGCTTGCGCAGGGTCGAGGCGTTTTCGATGTTCAGGCTTTCCGCGTAGGCCAGGAGGTCCGAGGGGCTCTTGGCTTTCAGTTCCGCGAGATGCATGGCAGGCAGGGCCTTCGGTTGGTCTGGGTGGGCCGGGCGGAGACGGTTCGGACCGGCCGGGAAAGGAGAGGGAACGGCGCGGCGGGCGAATGGAACCCGGCGCGATGCCGCGAGGGGAGGTGCCGTCAGCGTGCGGAGCGACCGCTTCACCCGGGATGGACGGCGCGTCCATCCTGCCAGGACCGCCGGCGCAGGGGGCGCCGCAAGCCGGTCCGGTGCTGTTGTCAGAGGTGAACGGCGCGGCCTGCGCGCCCGAGAGCCTCGGCACCGTAGTGACGTGCCGCCTTCCCGTCAATCGCGCAGGTGGTGGGGGCGGGGCGGCACGTCAAGCGCAGTCAGAACGGCTTCACGATCACCATCACGACAATGACGATCATCGCCAGCGTCGGTACCTCATTGAGGATCCGGTAGTACTTCTGCGGCCGCCGGTTGCGGTCATGCAGGAAGTCCTTACGCCGGGCCATCAGCACATGGTGCACGCCGGTGACGACCAGGATGCCGAGCATCTTGAGGTGCCACCAGCCCGAGGACCAGTCGACCGCGCCGGGGGTGAGCACCAGCAACGTGCCGAACACCCAAACGGCGATGCCGGCGGGGTTGGCGATCAGCTTCAGCAGGCGCCGCTCCATCACCTTGAAGCGCTCGCTCTCGGCCGAGCCGGGTGCGACCTCGCAGTGATAGACGAACAGGCGCGGCAGATAGAGCAGCGCGGCCATCCACGCGATCACCGAGATCACGTGCAGCGCCTTGGTCCAGGGGTAGAGCTCGACGAGGAAGATCATTCAGCAACTCCTGGGGGACCACGCTGGTCCCCCGGACCCCCTGCACCTGGGGGCCCGCGTCGCGACCCACGGGAGCGCCGCCCACCAGGG
>CAZHMM010000093.1:0-13297 GCA_964533585.1 uncultured Elioraea sp. | reverse complement strand
TGTTGGGTGGGGGGGGGGGGGGGGCTCCCCCCCCCCCCCCCGCCTCTACACTGCCGCCTTCGCCGTCACAAACCCCCGCGCCGCATGCGGGCAGTCGCCGTGCGGCTTCGGACAGGTCCGCGCGCCGCGGAAACTGCACAGGCTCCGATCGCCCCCGCGCGCGCGCCGCACCAGCGCCGCCAGCGAACCGACGAACCCCGCATCGCTGTTCTGCGCCGGCGCGCGGAAGTAGCCGGGCACGCCGAAATGCTCCGCCTCCTCGCGGTACTCGACATCGAGCTCCACCAGCGTCTCGCTGTGCTCGGAGACGAACGCGATCGGCACCACCAGCACCGCCACCTTGTCCACGCCCGCCCGCTTGAGCTCCTCCTCGGTCGACGGGCCGATCCATTTCTGCGGCGTCACCCGCGACTGGTAGCAGACCACGTGGTCGAGCTCCGCCACGTCCATCGCCGCCGCCACCGCCGCGACCGTCTGCTCGACCTGCCACTGATACGGATCGCCCGCCTGCACGATGCTCTCCGGCAGGCCATGCGCGCTGAACAGCACACGCAGCGGCACCGCGGGGTCGAGCGCGGCACGCGCCTCGTCATAGGCCCGCCGCGTGATCGCCGCCGTCGCACCGACAAAGGCCGGATCGGAGTGGTAGCAGCACACCACCCGGCTCGGCGCGACCAGCCCGGCACGCGCGGCCGCCTCGCGCCAGGCATCGAGCGAGGAGCCGGTGGTGGTGGTCGAGAACTGCGGATAGAGCGGCAGCAGGATCACCTCGTCCGGACCCCACGCCTTCACCGCCCGCGCGGTCTCGTCGCTCATCGGATGCCAGTAGCGCATGGCGACGAAGCACTTCGCGGTGACCTCGGGCGCGAGCGCCGCCTCCAGCGCGCGGCCCTGCTCCTCGGTCAGTTCCAGCAGCGGCGACCTGCCGCCCAGAATCTCGTAGTTCTCGGTTGCCGGCGCGAGCCGCTTGCGCGTGATCAGCCAGGCGAGCAGCTGGCGGATCGGCGTGGGCGCGCGGATGATCGCCCGGTCGGAGAACAGGTTGTAGAGGAAGGGGCGAACGGACTCGATCCGATCCGGCCCGCCGAGATTGAACAGCACGATCGCCACGCGCGGACTGGCGCGGGCCGGTTTTGGCCGGTCCATCACCTCGAGCGTCGTCGCCGTCTCCATCACCGCCACCTCCTGATCGTCCCCCGCAGGTGGGGTCGGCCCCGGCTCAGTCCAGCCCGTCATGCCGCGGACCTGACCATCTGGACGAGCGCGGCCACGTGCTCGGGCGGCGTTTGCGGCACGATCCCGTGGCCGAGATTGACGATCCAGGGCCGCCCGGCGACCGCCTGCATCAGCGAGCGCACCTCCTCGGCCAGGGCGTCGCCGCCGGCCACCAGCGCCATCGGATCGATATTGCCCTGGCCGGCCATGCCCGACGGCAGTTCGCGCGCGGCCCAGGCGGCCGGCATCGCCGTGTCGATCGCGACCGCCTGCACGCCGGCCGCCCGGGCATACTCGCCAAGCATCGGCCCGGCGCCACGCGGAAACCCGATCAGATGGACGGCAGGAAAGCGCGTCCTGAGCGCCGCGGCGATCCGCGCGCTCGGCGCGATCACCCAGCGCCGGAACTGCCCGGGCGAGAGCACGCCGGCCCAGGAGTCGAACAGCATCAGCGCCTCGGCGCCCGCCTCGGCCTGGGCGGAGAGGTAGTCGATCGTCGCCTCCTCCAGCCGCGCCATCAGCGCCCCGAACAGCGCTGGCTCGGCATAGGCCATGCGGCGGGCTTCAGCGAAATCGCGCGAGCCGCCGCCCTCGACCATGTAGGCCGCCACGGTGAAGGGCGCGCCGGCAAAGCCGATCAGCGCGGTCGCCGGCGGCAAGGCACCGCGCAGGCGGCGGACGGTTTCCATCACCGGCGCCCAGACCTCGCGCGCACGGGCGAGATCGAGCGCCTCGACCTGCGCCGCGCCGGTCACGCGCTCCAGCACCGGCCCTTCGCCCGTCTCGAACCGCACGCCATGGCCCAGCGCGTAGGGCGGCACCAGGATGTCGCTGAACAGGATCGCCGCATCGAAGCCGTACCGCCGGATCGGCTGCAACGTCACCTCGGTCGCCAGCTTGGGCGTGAGGCAGAAGCGCAGGAAATCCGGCGCGCGCGCCCGTACGGCCCGGTATTCCGGCAGATAGCGGCCGGCCTGGCGCATCAGCCAGAGCGGCGCCGGCCGCACCACCTCGCCCGACAGCGCGGCGAGGAACGGCTTGCGTGTGGTCGTGGTGGCTTCCATGCACGGACACCCTGACGTCTCGATTTGAAAAAGAGAAGTGTGATGACTGTGGTTGGTGCTGTGGATCACGGGGAACCACGCTTGGCCGAGGTTGGTCCACAGATCGGTCCACAGTGGCGGTGCGGCTGTCCGGGGCCGGCATGCGCGAGTCCCGCACCGCCGTGCCCTTGATCCCCGACTGTCCTGCCGCCATCGTCGCCGGTGCGCGCGGGACGCCGTTTGCTGCACCCTTTCAGCGTGGCGTATCCCTCGGCGCGGCCTCGGCGGGAGTTGTCCCCGGGTCCAACAGCGATCCACAGGCGAGCCAGCAGCGGCGCATCATGTCCAGCAGACGGATCGACCTGCATCTCATCTCCGATGCCACCGGCGAGACGCTGAACAGCCTCGCCCGCGCCTGCCTCAGCCAGTACGAGGGCATCGCCGCCGTGCAGCATCGCTGGCCGCTGATCCGCAGCCGCTTCCAGCTCGATCGCGTGCTCGACGGCATCGAGCATGAGCCCGGCCCGGTGCTCTACACGCTGACCGATCGCAGCCTGCGCACCGAACTCGAGAGCTTCTGCCAGCGGCTCGGCCTGCCGGCCGTCTCGGTGCTCGACCCGACGCTCGACATGCTGACCGCCTATGTCGGCACCGCGAGCGCGGGCAAGCCCGGCCGGCAATACGTGCTGGACGCCGACTACTTCCGCCGCATCGACGCGATGCACTACGTGCTGGCGCATGACGACGGCCAGGGCGAGGAGGGGATTCTCGAGGCGGACGTGATCCTGGTCGGGGTGTCGCGCAGCTCGAAGACGCCGACCAGCTTCTATCTCGCCAATCGCGGCATCAAGGCCGCCAACGTGCCGCTGGTTCCGGGCGTGCCGCCGCCCGAGGTGCTGGATCGGGCCGAGCGGCCGATCATCGGCCTGACCATCGCCGTCGACGCGCTGATCGAGATCCGCCGGCACCGGCTGACGATGATCGGCGCGCCGCGCACGCATGTCGCCGAAAGCGCCTATATCGACCCCGAGGAGGTGAAGCGCGAGCTGGTCGCGGCCAAGCGCCTCTGCGCGGCGCGCGGCTGGCCGGTGATCGACGTCACCCGCCGCTCGATCGAGGAGACGGCGACCACCGTGATCCAGCTGATGGAGACCTGGGAGCGCCGGCGCGCCGAGGGCGCGCGCCCGACCGGCCCCTCGCCGTGAGCGGCCTGCTTCAGGCCGACACCCCCGCGCTGGTGCTCGCCTCCAGCTCGGCCACCCGCATCGGCCTGTTGCGGGCCGCCGGGCTTGCCGTCGAGACGGCGGCACCTGGGGTGGACGAGGCGGCGATCAAGGAAAGCGCGCGGGCCGACGGGCTCGACCCGTCCGACTGCGCGCTGCTGCTGGCTGAGTTGAAGGCGCGGCGGATCAGCGAGCGGCTGCCCGGCGCGCTGGTGATCGGCGCCGACCAGCTGCTGGTCTGCGGCGAGCGCTGGTTCGACAAGCCCGACAGCCGCGCGGCGGCGGCCGAGCAGCTGCGCGCGCTCGCCGGCCAGCGCCACAGCCTGGTCACCGCCGTGGTCTGCCTGCGCGGCGGGGTGCGGGTCTGGCAGCATGTCGCCGCGCCGCGTCTGGTCATGCGCGCCCTCACCGACGCGGCGATCGAGGCCTATCTCGACGCTGCCGGCGCGGCGGTGACCCAGAGTGTCGGCGGCTACCAGGTCGAGGGGCTCGGCATCCGCCTGTTCGCGGCGATCGAGGGCGAGCATGCGGCGATCCTCGGCCTGCCGCTGCTGCCGCTGCTCGGCTTCCTGCGCCAGCACGGCGTGCTCGGCGACTGATCCCTGCGGGGTTGTGATGCCGGGGCGGCGTCGATCCGGCCTTTACCGCGCCGCAATCGGTCGCGGATACTGTCGTATCGTGTCGGTGACCATGAGCACGACCTGCGCCCCATGAAGCCCGTCATCGGGATCTCCTGCTGCGTCAAGCCGTTCGGTATCTTCGGCACGCCGAACCATGCCGCGTCGGACACCTATATCCGCGCGGTCGACCTGATCGTCGGCGGCCTGCCCTGCCTGATCCCGGCGATGGGGGAGCGGGCGGACGTGCATGCCTGGCTCGGCCTGCTGGACGGGCTGGTGCTCACCGGCAGCCGCAGCAATGTCGAGCCCGCGCGCTATGGCGGCCCGCCGCACCCGGACGGCACGCCCGAGGACCCGGCGCGCGATGCCGTCACGCTGCCGCTGATCCGCGCCGCGCTCGCCAAGGGCGTGCCGCTGCTGGCGATCTGCCGCGGCATGCAGGAGCTGAACGTCGCGCTGGGCGGCACGCTCGACCAGCGCATCCAGGACCTGCCGGGCCGGATGGACCACTCGACGCCGTCGGAGCAGGCGCTGCCGGCGGTGCGCACCGGCAAGGCGCACCGTGTGGCGATCCGCTCCGGCTCGCCGCTCGCCGCCATCGTCGGCGTATCTCAGCTTGCGGTGAACAGCCTTCACAATCAGGGGATCGCCATCCTCGCGCCCGGCCTCAGGGTCGAGGCGACGGCGCCGGACGGCACGGTCGAGGCGGTCAGCGTGCCCGGCACGCCGGGCTTCGCGCTGGGGGTGCAGTGGCATCCGGAGTATGATTTCGAGACCGATGCGGCCAGCCGGGCCATCTTCGAGGCGTTCGGCGCGGCCGCGCGCGAGCGGGCGGCCGCCCGGGCCAGCCAGCAGCGGGTGGTGCTGGCGGCGGAATAGCGCGTTGCGTCGGCCCGCATGCGGCGCGCAAAGAGGGGCTGTAGCATCCCGCACGAGTCGGTTATGGTGCCGCCTGGAGACGAACCGGATAACACCCCCGCAGGCAGGCTCACCCCTTGGACGACGACATCCCTGAAGGCGCTTCGATGGAAGCGCCCGTGAAGTTCTTCAATCGTGCGAAGGGCTTCGGCTTCGTAACGCTGCCCGATGGGCAGGACGTGTTCTTCCACGTCAGTTCGCTGACCCCGCTCGGGCTGACCGCGGTGGACCAGGGCGACGTGCTGGTCTGCGAGGTCGGCGACGTGCCGCGGGGCCGGCAGGTGACGCGCATCCTCGAGGTCAAGCACGGCGCGGCGCCGATCCCCGAGGGCGGCGACCGTCCGCCCCGGCGCGATTTCGGCGACCGTCCGCCCCGGCGCGACTTCGGTGACCGCCCGCCGCGGCGCGAGTTCGGCGGCGGCGGCTTCGGCGGCGGCGGGTTCGGCGACCGTCCGCCCCGGCGCGACTTCGGTGACCGTCCGCCGCGGCGCGACTTCGGTGGCGGTGGCGGCTTCGGCGGCGGCATGGGCGACCGCCCGCCGCGGCGCGAGTTCGGCGCCCGACCCTTCACGCCCGACGGCCCGTCCGAGATCGTCGCCGGTACGGTGAAGTTCTTCGACGTGCGCAAGGGCTTCGGCTTCATCGTGCCGGAGAACGGCACCGACGTGTTCGTGCCGCTGCGCGCGCTCGGCGCGATCACGCCCGAGAGCCTCACGCCCGGACGGCGCGTGAAGGCGACCGTGGTGACCGGGCCGAAGGGCCGCCAGGCGCTCAGCGTCGAGGTGCTGTAGCGCCCGCTGCGCCGATCAGCTCGCCGAGCAGCGGGTTCGGGAAGCGTCGGCTGAGCGTGATCGCGTAGAAGCTCTCGGTCAGGCCGGGCACGGCCGCGAGTTCGCGCAGGGTGCCGGCGGCGAGTTCGTCGCGCACCACCACCGGCGGCACCAGCGCGACCGCGGGGCTCTCCCGCGCGAGCAGCCGCAGCATCGCCATGTCGTCCACCTCGGCAAGGATGCGCGGCCGGACGCCGGCCTGCTCGACCAGCAGGTCGAAGCCAGCCCGCAGGGTCGAGCTGCGCGACGGCAGCAGCATCGGCAGCCCGTCGAGATCGGCGGGGAAGCGCAGGCGCCGGCGCCGCTCGCGCGCGCGTCCGACCAGGCTCGCCGGCTGCTGGTCGAGCAGCAGGCTCTGCCAGGGCGTCTCGGCGTCGCGCGGCACGGCGGCGTTCGCCAGCACGAGGTCGAGCGTGTGCGCGGCGAGCTGCCCGAGCAGCTCGGCGAGGCTGCCCGAGCGGACCACCAGTTCGACATCCACCCGGCCCAGCAGCGGGCGGAGCAGCGCGAGCTGGAAGTTGCGCGAGAGCGTGGCGACCGCGCCGACCCGCAGCACCTGCTGCGCCGCCGCCTGGCCCTTCAGCCGCGCGACCAGCTCCTCGCCGGTGCGGAAGATCGTCTCCGCGTGGTCGAGCGCGATCCGCCCCGCCTCGGTGAGCGTCAGCCGGCGGCCGGCGCGCTCGAACAGCGCGTGGCCGAGCGCGTCCTCGAGCCCGCGCAGCTGGATCGACAGGGCCGAGGGCGCGACGTTCAGCCGCCGCGCCGCCGCCGTGAGGCTGCCTTCGCGCGCGATCGCGCGGAAGTAGCGCAGGTGGTGGTAGTTCAGCGCGGCCACGGTGTTCTTCTATTGAATAGAACGATTCCGTTCAAACTCTGAATTTTTCAGAACGCTTCGGCTGCGCTACGGACGCCGCGCCACCTCCGTCCGGAAGCCCGCGATGCCCGGTCTCGATCTGCTGATCGCCAACCTCCTCTCACCGATCGTGCTCGCCTTCGCGCTCGGCGCGATCGCCGGGTTCATCCGCAGCGAACTCGAACTGCCCGAGCCGGTGCTCAAGCTGCTGTCCATCTACCTGCTGTTGTCGATCGGGCTGACCGGAGGGCGCGAACTGGCCAAGGCCGGGGTCGGCGAGGTCGCCGGACTGCTGACGGCGGCGATCGCGCTCACCCTCGCGCTGCCGGTGATCACCTACACGGTGCTGCGGCGCCTCGGCGGTTTCGACATCGCCAACGCCGCCGCGGTGGCGGCGCATTACGGCTCGGTCTCGTCCGTCACGTTCTTCGCCGCACTCGCCTTCGCGCGGGCCGCCGGCGTCCCGGCCGAGGGCTACGTCACGGCGGTGGTGGCGGTGATGGAGTGGGGTGTGATCGTCGCGCTGCTGCTGGCCCGCATCGGGCTTGGCCGCCAGGCCGGGACGCTCGGCTTCCCCGCCGTCATCGCCGACACCCTGCGTGGCCGCGGCATCCTGCTGCTGTCGGGGGGCATGACGATCGGCGCGCTGGCGGGCGAGTCGGGCTGGGCGCAGATCGCTCCGTTCTACGAACAGCTCTTCCGCGGCATCCTCATGCTGTTCCTGCTCGAGATGGGCATGACGGCGGCACGACAGGTGCGTGACTTCGCCGAGGTCGGCGTGTTCCTGACCGGATTCGCGGTCGCGGCGCCGGTCGCGTTCGGCGCGGTGGGCGTCGTCGCGGGGTGGCTTGCCGGACTGTCGCAGGGCGGCGCCTTCGTGCTCGGCGCGATCTGCGCCTCGTCGTCCTATATCGACGCGCCGGCGGCCTGCCGTGCCGCGCTGCCGCAGGCGAGCCCGGGCATCTACCTGACGGCCTCGCTCGGGGTGAGCTTCCCGTTCAACCTGCTGATCGGGCTGCCGCTCTATTTCGCGCTGGCGGCGCGCCTCTACGCGGTCTGAGCGTGGCGTGCTAAGCCTGCGCGCATGCGCCGTCGCCGCCTCGTCGCCCTGTTCGCCGCATCGCTGCCCATCGCGCGCGCGGTCGCGCAGACCGGCCCGCAGCCCGTCATCGAGCCGCTCGAGGAACTCGTCATCGTCACGCGCGACGGGACGCGCCACCGCTTCCGCGTCGAGGTCGCGCGCACTTCCCAGCAGCAGACCGTGGGGCTGATGTTCCGACCCTCGGTGCCGGCGGATGGCGGGATGCTGTTCGACTGGGGCTCACCGCGCGAGTCCAGCATGTGGATGCGCAACACCATCGTCTCGCTCGACATGCTGTTCATCACCCAGGAGGGGCGGGTGCACCGGATCGCCGAGCGGACGGTTCCCCACAGCCTCGCGCCGATCGACAGCCGCGGCCCCGTGCGCGCGACGCTGGAGCTCGCCGCCGGCACGGCCGAGCGGCTCGGCATCCGGGTGGGCGACCGGGTGGAGCACCCGATCTTCGGGGCGCGCTAGCGCAGCGCCGGCGCGGCTGGCAAGCCGGTCGCGGCTCATTGATTGAGCGCGACGAAACGGCTGGCTATCCTTCCCTGCGCGATCCGTCCCGGCGGGAGCGCGATGCCCGTCGGCGGCAGGATGCGGAGGCAGGAGCCGCGCAATGGCCGAGACCAAGTCCCTTGGTGCCTGGATCGACGAGGTCAAGAAATCGGCAGAGTACAAGGCCATCAGCCTGGCGTTCGACGGCGCGTCCTTCCTGAGCAAAGCGTACGACAAGCTGAAATCATTGTTCTTTCCTGACCCCAGCACGGCTGAGCTGATCAAGCAGGCGGTCGAGCAGATCATTCGTGCGTTCCGCGAGGCCCAGGCGCAGGATCTTGCAGCCGATGTGCGGGGCTTCTCCGACACCTACGCGTCCTGGCTGAGCGGGAAGAACCCGGACCTGCTCAGCCTCCTCATCAGCGGCCTGAATGGGTGTCTGGCGAAAATGGAGGTCCGCATCGGCGGCGCGTCGGATGCGCGCTCCGCCGCTCTTGTCGCGGAAGCGTACAATCTCGGCACTGCGCTGTTGGCGACGGCGAAGCTGCAGGATGCGCAAGTCGGCCAACTCTACCGGTCCGAGAAACCCGATTGGCCCGCCGTGCTGGAGCAGAACCGCCGGCTGTTCGAGCGCGCCGTCGAGCACAACCGGATCCTGCTCGGGCCGCCCGTCTTCCCCAGCGAGCCGGGCCTCGCGCTCTGGCGCTACAGCCAGGGCAAGCTCTACGTCGGCGCATCCGACGAGGCGGCCCGCCTGCGGGTCACGGAAACGGTCTGGGCCGCGAACGAGCGCCTGCGGGAGCTGCTGAGCCCGGACTACCCTGCGGGCTGGTTCACCGTGCGCTCCGCCTCATCCGCGGTCTATCTTGGTGCCGATCCGACGATGGGCGCCGTCCGTGGTGTCGGCGAGCAGCAGTACGATCTGAACGCGCTGTGGCGGCTGGATCACGTGACCCACGAAACCGCGCGCGTCGTGAACAGGTCGGGCCTCTGCCTCTACGTCAATCCCGCCGGAGGGTCATTGATCGAACCGTCGAGCCGGGTGCGGCTGCTGCCGGCCGACGCCGGTGGCTGTGAGTTCGACTATCACGTGCTTGCGGCGCAAGAGGGCCGGCTCGCGCACTACCGTCGCGGATGGCGGGACGGCCAGTGGCGCCTGGCGGGCACGGTCGCCGTCACGCCCGCCTCCGCGCCGGCGGCGTTCCTCAACGTGGCCTCCGCCAGCGCCTTCAACCACGAGGCATTCGCGCGTGTCGGCGACCAGGTCCAGCACGTGTGGCGCAGTGCCGCGGATCGCGGGTGGCGTCTGGGCCAGACGTTCGGCACGCGCGTCCGCTCCGCGCCGGCCGCGTTCCAGAACCAGGCTCCCGCCGCCGAGTTCAACTATGAGGTGTTCGTGGTCGAGGACGGCGCCGTCGCCCACTATTGGCGGAGCTGGCAGGACGGCCGCTGGTTCCGGGCCGGGACGATCGGAGCGAACGTGACGTTCGGCCCCGCCGCGTTCCAGAACGTGACATGGAACTCCATGTACAACTACGAGCTGTTCGTGGTCGAGGGCGGGGCCGTGCAGCACTACTGGCGCGGCTGGACGGACGGAGCGTGGCACAAGGGCGCGCGGTTCGGTGCCGACGTTCAATCCGCGCCGGCGGCGTTCCAGAACCGTGCCAATGGCAACGCCGAAGTGTTCGTCATCGAAAACGGCAGCGTGCAGCACTACTGGCGCGCGTACGGGGAGAGCCAGTGGCGCAAGGGAACGGCGTTCGGGCGGGATATCCGCTCGGCGCCGGCCGTGTTCCAAAACCGCGCTGCTTCCGCCCTCCACAACTATGAGGTCTTCGCCGTCGAGGGCGGGGCCGTGCAGCACTACTGGCGTGACTGGCGGGACGGCATGTGGCGCACCGGCGTGCGGTTCGGCGAAAGGCCTTCGCTCGGTATCGCGGCCATGCAGACGATCGATTTCCGCGACGGGCAGCTCTGGGACTGGGTCGATGTGACCGGGCAGCGCGCGGCGCCCAGCATCGCGGTTGAGGTGAAGCCGCTCGGTCACCTGCTGCTCCGGTCCGGGGAGATCTGGACGAAGCGGCGCAGCCGGATCGGAGACCCACAGGACACCGCCGACGCGCTGGTCTTCAAGGGGTTCAAGCCTGTTCCCGCGGTCGAGCGCTGCTCGCTTGAGCCGCTGACGGCGCCGGGCCGCTTCGTCCGGCACCAGGACTTCCGCGCCAAGGTCACTGCCGTCGCCTCCGATCTCGACCGGCAGGACGCCACCTTCCGGCTGATGCCGGGCCTCGCGTCGGGCACGGCGGTCAGCTTCGAGGCGGTGAACTTTCCGGGCTACTTCCTGCGCCACCGCAATTTCGAGCTGGTGCTGGCGGCGCGCGGCAGCGACGCGGCCCTGCGCCCCGATGCGACCTTCCGCCGCCGCCCCGGCCTCGCCGATCCGGCGCTGGCGTCGTTCGAGTCGGAGAACTACCCGGGCCGCTTCCTGCGCCATCGCAACGGCCTCCTGTATCTCGAAAGCGGCGAGGATTCGGCATTCGCGCGCGACGCGACGTTTCGCGTCCAGCCGCCGCGCTGGACGGCGCCGTAGCCGGCCCGTCGCTGGAACCGTTCCCGATCGGTCGGAAACGGCTCTCGATCCTTCCGGCCCGCATTGTGACCCGGCGCGCGGCACCGCGCGATCCGGCTGGCTGGAGCCCGCCCTCCGGTCCGGCGGCCGCTTCCTTTGCCGTTGCGGCCGGATCCCTTATGGTGCCGGAACACATGGAGGAAACATTACGTGCGGAAGCAGGGATTCAAGCCAGTCCTGACAGCGGCGGCGATCGTCGCATGGTGCTGTCTCGGCTGGAACGCGGCCGCGCAGTCGACCCTGCATCAGATCGAGCGTGGCGTCGGCATCATGCGCGATCTGGGCGTCATCCCTGGTGCGCCCGCCCCGCCGCCTCAACAGGCGCCACCCCCCGCCCCGCCTGTGCGATCCCCCGCGCCGACGGGGGCGCTCAGCCGCGATGACGTCCGCGAGCTGCAGGTCGGGCTGATCGAGCTCGGCTACCTGTCGGGTGCCGCCGACGGGATCGCCGGACCGATGACCCGGCGTGCGATCTCGGGCTTCGAGGCCGAGCGCGGACTGCCGGTCACGGGTGCTGCCACTCCGCGCGTGCTGAGCGCGGTGAGGCAGGCAAGGGGCGCCCCGGCGCGATCCGCGCCCTCGGACTCGGCCCGCGGCGCTGGGGGGGACATGTCGGCCTGGCTCGGCCGGTGGGAGGGGTTCGTCGTCTGCGAGGCTGCCGGGGGCGCGAGCGAGCGGCTGCCGATGCGGCTGGATGTGCAGTCCGGCGCTGCGCGTCGCCTGCCGGGTCGGATGCAGGCCGGCGCCGGCCGGGAGTTCGACGTCACCGTGGAGATCACGCCGGCCACCGGCGCGATGGCGATCCTGCCGGAGGCCGCCGTCGCGCAGGCGCCGCGGGCCGCGCTGATCGCCCTCGAGGGGCAGCTCGATCGCGCCTCGGGCCGCGTCGCCGGCAGCGTGCTCGGACGATGCGAGTCGTTCGTGATCGGCCGGCCCGGGGTGAGCGCGCCGACCGTCCGGTGACCGGAACGGCGCCAGAACTCGCTTGCGCGCATCTTCACCCGACCAGGTGGCTCCACCTGATCGGGATCTGCGCTACAGGATGAAGCGGCTGAGGTCGGCGTTGGCGGCGAGCGGGGCGACGCGGGTCTTCACATAGTCCGCGTCCACCGTGATCGTCTCGCCGGGCCGGTCGGCGGCGGTGAAGCTGATCTCGTCGAGCAGCTTCTCCAGCACCGTGTGCAGCCGTCGCGCGCCGATGTTCTCGACCCGATCGTTGATCGCCGCGGCGAGGTCGGCGAGCACGTCGATCGCGTCGTCGGTGAAGTGCAGCTCCACCCGCTCGGTGCCCATCAGCGCGACATACTGCCGGATCAGCGACGCCTCGGGCTCGACCAGGATGCGCTTGAGGTCGTCGCGCGAGAGCGGCTTCAGCTCGACGCGGATCGGCAGGCGGCCTTGCAGCTCGGGCAGCAGGTCGGCCGGCTTGGCGAGATGGAACGCGCCCGAGCAGATGAACAGCACGTGGTCGGTCTTCACCGGCCCGTGCTTGGTGGTGACGGTCGTGCCCTCGATCAGCGGCAGCAGGTCGCGCTGCACGCCCTCGCGGGAGACGTCGCCGCCGCGGAAGCCCGAGCCCTCCATCGAGCGGGCGCAGACCTTGTCGATCTCGTCGATGAAGACGATGCCGTGGTTCTCGACCGCCTCGACCGCCTCGCGGCGCACGCGGTCCTGGTCGAGCAGCCGGTCGGACTCCTCCTGCTGAAGCAGGTCGCGTGCCTCGGCGATGGTGGTGCGGCGGGGCTTCTGCCGGCCGCCGAACATCTTCCCCATCATCTCCTGGAGATTCATCATCTGGGCGCCCGGCATGCCGGGGATGTCCATCGCGCCGATCGGCACGCCGCCCGTGTCGGCGACCTGGATCTCGACCTCCTTGTCCTCGAGCTTCCCTTCGCGCAGCAGGCGGCGGAACTTCATGCGCGTCTCGGCCGAGGCGCCCTCGCCGACCAGCGCGGTGACGAGGCGTTCCTCGGCGGCGAGCTCGGCCTTGGCGGCGACCTCCTTGCGCAGCCGCTCGCGCGTCATCTGCAGCGAGACCTCGGTGAGGTCGCGGATCATGCTTTCGACGTCGCGGCCCACGTAGCCGACCTCGGTGTACTTGGTGGCTTCGACCTTGAGGAACGGGGCTTGCGCGAGGCGGGCGAGGCGGCGGGCGATCTCGGTCTTGCCGCAGCCGGTGGGCCCGATCATCAGGATGTTCTTGGGCAGCACCTCGGCGCGCAGGTCCTCGGGCAGGTTCTGGCGGCGCCAGCGGTTGCGCAGCGCGATCGCGACGGCGCGCTTGGCGTCGTCCTGGCCGACGATGAAGCGGTCGAGTTCGCTGACGATCTCGCGCGGGGAGTAGTTGGTCATGGGGTTTCCTCAGGAAGAGCCGGGGGGCCATTGGC